>JAQBGW010000018.1:0-3517 GCA_032128415.1 Betaproteobacteria bacterium
AGATAAACACCATGCAGCGCCCCCCACAGCACAAAGGTCCAGCCCGCACCGTGCCACAGTCCGCCCAACAGCATGGTCAGCAGCATATTGATATAACGCCTTGCCCTGCTTTTGCGGTTGCCGCCCAACGGCACATAAAGATAGTCCCGCAGAAAGCGTGACAGCGTCATGTGCCAGCGCCGCCAGAAATCGATGATGTTCACCGCCTTGTACGGCGAGTGGAAATTAACAGGCAGGCGCACACCAAACAGCAGCGACAGGCCGAGCGCCATATCGGAATACCCGGAGAAATCGAAATACAGCTGGAAGGTATAGGCCAGCGCACCACACCACGCCTCGAGCAGGGTCAGGGTTAGACCCGCACCCGGCGCATCAAACACCGGTCCCACGAACGGTGCAACGCCGTCGGCGATCAATACTTTTTTTGCAAGGCCGAGCACAAACAGGGTCAGGCCGGCGGCGATCAGATCGTACTGGGGCCGGTAGATTTCGCGGTGCGCGAACTGCGGCATCATTTCGCTGTGGTGCAGGATCGGCCCGGCAATCAGGTGCGGGAAATACGAGACGAACAGTCCGTAATGCACGAGGTTGTACTCACGCACCTTGCCCTGGTAGGCATCGACCAGAAAAGCGATCTGGGTAAAGGTAAAGAATGAAATACCCAGCGGCAGGATGGTCTGCCCGAAGTCCCATCCAACCCCGCTCAGGGCGTTCAGGTTATCAATGAAAAAATCGGCATATTTATAGTAGGCCAGCAGCACAAGGTTGGCGATGATCGCCAGTTGCAGCAATCGGCGGCTGTGCGAAACTTCTCCGGCGCCATGCGCGCGCGCGATCGCGGTTCCGGCCAGAAAGTTGAACAGGATGGATCCCAGCAGCAAGGCGACGTAGGCCGGATTCCACCAGCCATAAAAGAATAAAGAGGCCACAGCCAGCCATCCTCCCGCCAGCTTCGCACTGACCCGGCCGAGACTGAAGAACACCAGCAGCGTCAGCGGCAGGAACAGGAATATGAAGGCGTGGGAATTGAACAGCACGGCTGTGCCGGGGCCGCGTTAACGCTTGAAGAAGCTGCGCACGTGGCCGGCAATGTCGCGCGCCGCGGCATCGTCCAGACTGAAAAACAGCGGCAACCGGACCAGCCGGTCGGCCAGATCCCCGGTGACCGGCAGCGCGCCCGCAGTGCGGCCAAACCTGCGGCCCGCCGGCGACGCATGCAGCGGCACATAATGGAACACGGCATGCACGCCCGCCGCTTTCAGATGCGCCAGCAGCGCGCCGCGCTCGGCGGCGGTACGGGTCAGCAGATAGAACATGTGGCCGTTGCCAGCCACGCCTTCGGGTTCGGGCCGGGGCAGTGTGAGCAGACCGGCGTCGGCCAGATCCTGCAGCGCCCCGCGATAGAGCGCACAGATTTGCTGCCGGCGGTTGATGATGTCTGCTGCCCGCTGCAACTGCGCCCACAGGAATGCCCCGATCAGCTCACTGGGAAGGAATGACGATCCGATGTCGACCCAGGTGTACTTGTCGACCTCACCACGAAAGAATTTGGCGCGATTGGTTCCCTTTTCGCGGATGATCTCGGCGCGTTCGATCAGCGCCGGATCGTTGATCAGCAATGCGCCGCCCTCGCCGCTGATCACGTTCTTGGTTTCATGGAACGACAGGCAGCCAAGGCTGCCGATCGCACCGGGACGCCGCCCCTTGTAATCCGCGAGTACCGCCTGGGCAGCATCCTCAACGACCAGCAGATTTTGACGTCGCGCAATGGCCATGATGGTATCCATTTCGCAGGCGACACCGGCGTAATGCACGGGTACGATGGCACGAGTTTTCGATGTGATCGCCGCCTCGATCAGCGTTTCGTCCAGATTCAGGGTATCCGGACGGATATCGACGAACACCGGTACGCCACCGCGCAGTACAAAGGCGTTGGCGGTGGACACGAAGGTGTACGACGGCATGATCACTTCGTCGCCGGGCTGGATGTCGCAGAGCATAGCCGCCATTTCGAGCGCGGCCGTGCATGAATGCGTCAGCAGTGCCCGCCGTGCACCCAGATTTTCTTCCAGCCAGCGGTGGCACAGTTTCGTGTAATGACCGTCGCCCGACAAGTGGCCGCGTGCCACCGCGTCCGCGATGTAGTCGAGTTCCGGCCCGATAATGAAAGGCTTGTTGAACGGAATAGTCATGCCGGACGTCGCGCCACTGCGAGCAGTGAACCGCCAAACGGCAGACTGAGTCCCGCCCGGATCAGCAGGCGCTCGGCATCGAGTACCCGCTCGAGCAGCGCATTGGTCAAGGACCCCATGCGCAGTTCCGCCAATGGATCGTAATCCGGAGATTCGGAACGACGAGTCTGGCGGGATAGCATCATCAGCGGCAGCAGCGCGGAAACAAAGGAAGTCATTTTAACGATCTCAAAGCCTGCCCGCGTGATCTTCTGCCGCAGTTCCGCACGGGTATAACGCCGGACATGATGGGCGCGCACGTCGTATTCGCTCCACAAAAACGGATGCTGCGGCACGGTCAGCAGCAGACTGCCGCCGGGGCGTAGCGCGCGATGCATCTGCGCGAGTACGGCTTTGTCCTCACCGATGTGTTCAATCACGTCGAAAGCGCCAATGGTGTCGAACTCACCGTCGAACGGCATGCGGCGGGCGTCCATCTGCAGAAACGCTGCACGCGGCACCCGTTCCGCGGCAAATTGCAGACCCTCGGTCTGCGCCTCAGTGCCGCACAGGCGCACGGCGGGGAATGCCGCGGCCACGCCCTGTAATACATAACCGGTGCCACAACCAACCTCGAGAAAATCCGTAAACGCCGGGACATGGCGCTGCAACGCCCAGACGATCAACCGGTTGCGTGCGCGGAACCAGAAATTGCGGGCTTCGAGCGCAGCCAGCTCAGCGAACAGTGCTGGATTAAAGCCTTCAGACTGCGCGGCCAGATCGGGCGCGAGCGCGAGGAATCCCGCGCGCCGCGGCGTGCGATGACCGCAGGCATCGCAATCCCAACCCGCAGCAGCCAGCGTTACGCCGCAGCCGGGACATAATCTCAACCCTGACTCCCAACGATGATACCGACGGTGATCAGTACGAGGCCGGCGATCTTCCAGGCATTCACCGGCTCATGGAACACCATGGCGCTCAGCACCAGCACCAGCACAAAAGCCAGGCTCATGAACGGATAGGCATGCGACAAATCCAGCCGGGTCATTGCCGCCATCCACGACACCACGGCCAGCAGGCCGGCGGCCAGCGCCGAGACCACCCAGGGATTGACCAGCAGCTTGCCGAGAAACCAGAGGCGGTCCGGCAATTCCACGGGAAATGCACCCGCGGCAACCACCTGCCATTTGATCACGATCTGACTGTAGACCGTCAAAAATATTGTAATAAAAACAAATAGATAGCTCATGTCGTCATCCGGTGATATGCATCGACGGGATGCCGTAGCCGGAATCCCAGAGTCAGATAAAGATGGGCTGCAGCCCTATTCGCTGCGGAAATCGAAC
>JAQBGW010000019.1:0-6266 GCA_032128415.1 Betaproteobacteria bacterium
GGTTTTTCGCGCAGCGTGTATTACTGCGGAGAATTCGGCAACGGTTCCAAACTGAAATACGTCGCCAATCTGTTGGTCACCATTCATAACGTATCAACGGCAGAAGCGATGGTCATGGGGATGAAGTCCGGGCTCGACCTCGAATTGCTCTACAAGGTGATCAAGGACGGTGCCGGCACTTCGAAGATGTTTGAAGTGCGCGGCCCGCTGATGATTGCCGACGACTACAGCCAGGCAACAATGAAAATTGATGTTTACAAGAAGGATATCGATATCATCGAGCAGTTTGCCGCCGATCTGCATTGCCCGGTACCGCTGTTCGAAGCTTCTAAACCGTTTTACGCGGCAGCCTATGCCCAGGGGCGGGCGCTCGAAGATACTGCTGCCGTCTGTGCCGTGCTGGAGCAGATGGCCGGCGTGCAACGCAAGAAAAGAAAATCTACACCATCCAAAACCACTTCAACCCGAAAGAGAAAAACGAAATGAAACCGACCATGTCACCGCAGGGCCAGGCTGCGCAAACCATTTCCCGCAACATGAAGCTGGTATCCCATAACGAACTCGCCGGGTTCGGTGGCGTCGGCGAAGGGATCAACATGCAGGTGACCAAGGATGGTCGCCGCATACTCTGGTTGGCTCACGAATCGGCACCGAAAAACTTTACTGGCGTCGATGTCACCGATCCAAAGAATCCGAAAGTGATCGTGCAGACCGATCTGCCGCATGAGCGCGTGCGCTCAAACTCACTCGATGTGGTGGGCGACATCATGGCCGTGGCGTATCAAACCAAGGCCATCGGCGACAAGCCCGCGGGCATGGATCTGTTCGACATCAGCACTCCGGAAAAACCGAAACTGATTTCGCATTTCGATGCCTCGGGCCCGCATTCCCGCGGTGCGCATTGTGTGTGGTTCGTCGACGGCGAATATGTACATCTGACTTCGGGCTCTGGTGATTTTGAACCGACCCATCCCAACGATTTCCAGTTCTACCGCATCATCGACGTGCGCAATCCGTCGAAACCGGTGGAAGTCGGCCGCTGGCATTACCCCGGAACGCACAAGGGCGACAAGGAAGCGCCGCCGCCGCGTCATCCGAAATTCGACGGTGGTTATCGCCCGCACAATATCAACGTCTATCCCGAGCGCCCGGATCGCGCCTACATGGCCTATCTCGACGGCGGGGCGATTATTCTCGATATCTCGGACAAGACCAGTCCAAAAATGGTCACCAACTGGAAATATTCGCCGCCGTTCAACGGCTTCTGCCATACCGTGATGCCGCTGTTCGGCCGCGATCTGCTGATAGTCACCGACGAGTGCACCAAGGATGACGGCATCGACTGGCCCAAACTCGGATTCGTGGTTAACGCCAGCGTCGAAACCAACCTGGTGCCGGTATCGACACTGCCACTGCCGCCGGTGGAGAGCTTCGCCAAGCGCGGCGGCCGCTTCGGCGCGCACAACCTGCACGAAAACCTGCCGGGACCGGCGTCGTTTCGCTCCAACACCATCGTGCTTGGCACTTTCTTCAACGGCGGGGTGCGCGTGTTCGACACCTCGAATCCGTACCAGCCGCAGGAAGTCGCCTATTACGTTCCGGGCGCACCGAAAATGTCCCCCAAGGGTGCGGTCCAGATCAACGACGTGTGGGCTGACGAGAAGGGGCTGGTTTACGCCGTGGACCGCTTCGGCGGCGGCTTGTATGTCCTTGAAATGAACATTTAAGGAGACATCAGAGCATGGCCGATGTTTTGGCCGGACGATTCCCGGTCAGTGTGGTCACCGGATTTCTCGGCAGCGGCAAAACCACGCTGATTAACCGGTTGCTGAAGCGGCCGGATATGAATCGCGTCGCTGTCATCATCAATGAGTTCGGCGAGCAGGGAATAGACAACGATCTCGTGGAAGTATCGTCCGAGCAGATGATGCTGCTCAATAACGGCTGCCTGTGCTGCGTGCTGCGCGGTGACCTGCAGGAGACGCTGCGCGATCTCTATATCAAACGACGCAACGGCGACATTATCGATTTCGACCGGGTGATCATCGAAACGACAGGCCTCGCCGATCCGGCGCCGGTAATGCAGACGTTGATGACTGACGACATGTTGCAGGAGAATTACCGCCTTGATTGTGTGGTGACGCTGGCTGATGCCGTCAACGGCCTCGAGCAGCTGGAGACCATGCAGGAGCCGCTCAAACAGGCGGCGCTTGCCGACCGTATCGTCATCACCAAGTCGGACATCGCCGGCGAGGAAGTCACGGCGAAACTCGAAGCGCGGTTGCGCACGCTCAATCCGCAGGCACCGATCAAACGGGCTGTGAATGGTGAAATCGAGCTGGCATTCCTGATCGACGTCGGCCTGCGCAATACCAAGGCCAAGCTGGAAGACATTGAACGCTGGATGGGTGAACCGGACGAGCATGGCGAGCACCACCGCCATGACGAGACCGTGAAATCATTTTGCCTGCGCTACACAGAACCGATGACCTGGGCGGCGTTTTCACAAACCATGGAAGTGCTGGGCGCGCTGCGCGGCTCGGACATGCTGCGGGTCAAGGGTCTGATCAACGTAGCGGAGCATCAGGGACCGATGGTGATTCAGGGCGTGCAGCACCTGTTTCATCCGCCGGTCGAACTGGCCGCATGGCCCAGCGCCGATCACTCAACGCGCATCGTCTTCATCACCCGCAATATTCCACGGGAAACCGTGGCCAATTTGTTTTCCGCAATTGGGGCAGTGACAGCCAGCGCCTGAGTTCAGGTGTGGGAGGAGTGCCGGGCGAGCGTATTTCCGGGAAAAATGCACTTAGGAGCGCATCTGGTGCATTTAATGTATTTAATGCATTTAATGCGAAATGTAATATAAGACATTGTTTTTAAAGTAATTTAAATCACGTAGCCGTCTTCACCAGCATTCCCGATAGCAGCGTCGCGATGCCGAGAAACGAGAAAAAACCGACGACATCGGTGACCGTGGTCAGAATGATCGACGAGGATTGCGCAGGATCCTGGCCAAAGCGGCTCAGCATAATCGGCACCAATGCGCCGGCGAAGCCCGCTGCGACCATGGCGATCACCATCGCTGCGGCGATAATCAGCACCAGCCCGACGGAACCACTCCAAATATAAACGCCAAGCGCGGTGGTGGCCGCAATAGCCAAGCCGTTGAGAAAACCGACACTGACTTCCTTGATGACGACCTTGGGCCAGTGACGCAAGCTGATTTCGCGCAGCACCAGTCCGCGCATGGTTACCGCCAAAGCCTGCGCCCCGGCATTGCCGGATTGACCCGCGACCACAGGGAGCAGTACCGCCAGAGCAGTAAATTGGGCGATGGTATGTTCAAACAACCCGACCACCGATGCCGCAAGAAATGCGGTCAGCAGATTGATCTGCAGCCACGGCAGACGTTTTTTTACCGCGAACCCTGCGCTGGACAATGCCCGTTCGTCCCTGCTGACGCCGACCATGGTCTGAATATCGAGGCTGGCTTCTTCCTGAACTGCGGAAACCAGCGCGGACTGGCGAATGACGCCGATCAGCCGTCCGGAGAAGTCCACAACCGGGAGGTCAGTAATATCACTGCGCTCCAGCAGTTCCACCACTTCTTCGCGTGGCGCAATGTCGGTGACGGTTGCTGAAATTTTTCTCCGCAGTCGTTCGAGGGGCAGATCGGGCTCGGACATAGCCAGATCCTGAATTTGTGCGCGACCTTCAAGATTCCCGGCATTGTCCACCAGAAAAACTTCACGTACATCTCGCCGTTTGACAGATCTCAATCGCGTCAATGCTTCGTGCACGGTAAATTCGGAGCGTAGCGTGACAATCCACGGATCCATCAATTGTCCGGCGGAATCGGGCGGATAAGCCATCAGCTTTCCGAGTTCCACGCTGATCTGCGGTTCGAGCAAAGCCAGGCAATGTTGCTGCTGTTCCGGCTCAAGTCGAATCAGCAATGCCACGGCAAGCGCCGGTTCCAATTCGGTCAACAAGTGCTTCACCATGGTGTCCGGCAGCAATTCGATGACCGCCTGCTCGACATCAGACGCGAGTTGTTCCCAAACCGGAACAACGGCGTGCAGCGGTTGAACGGCAAGCAGCGCGGCGATCTCTTCCGCGCGCATCAGTTCAAGCCGACGCGCGGCCTCTCCAGGATAATCGAGCAGAAACTGGAGATTGAGTGCCGCAACAGCGGAATTGGCACTAGCGTTCATGGGAATTTCCTTCTGGCTGTGATGGTGTGACTGGAATGAGTGTCACGACCATTTGGATCAGAGCGGTCACGCTTAGCCAGTAACTGCTGGCGACATTGGCAAGCACATCACCATAGCTGTCGCCCGGTTGAGTGCGTCGATTGCTCAGGAGCGCGCGAGTCAGCACACTGCGATTCAGCGAGCCCACAAAACGATCCTCGCGCTCTACCACGGGCAGCATTTGATGATCGTCCCACCCTGGGTGCTCTTCGACAGCACGAATCGCGGTCCGTGCAGGCAGCGTGTATTTGGTTGCCTGCATCAATTTCGACAGCGGTGCGCTGGGTGATGCCCGCAGCACTTCGGACAATGCGGCCTCGCCCAGCAAGTGCTGATTTTGATCGATGACGAAAATGATTGAATCGTTTGTTCCTGCAGCATCGCGCACACGCTGCAGTACCGTCTCTGCGGTGGTGTCAGCCGGCAAGGCCAGAACCTGCGGTTCCATCCACGCGCCGACGGTGTCTTCGGGGTATCCAAGCAGTAAGCGGAACGTCATGCTGAGTGCGGTTGGCATTTGTGCGAGCAGGGCAGTACGCCGACTCTCCGGGACATAATGCAGCAACGCGACGCCTGCCTGGGGCCCCAAGGCACGCAGCAGGCCTGACACGATGTCGTCGTCTAACGTCTCGATGCAGCGCGCCGCATGCAACGGCAGCAGCATCCGTAACACCGGCGCGGCGATCCGCATAGGCGTGTCCGAGAGCAGTGCCGCCACATTTTGCGGCGCTATGCGTTCCAGCACCCGCGCTGCGTCGGCAGGGTGTGATTCGAGAAAAGCCAGAGACAGGTCTACCGTGCCGGCCATGATCTATCGCTCCCCGATTTTCAGCACGATGGCTTCCTCACCCCACACCTTGGCGGGCAGGCTCACCCGACCTTCCTCGGTTTCCAGAATGATGGCAACCGGTGTCAGTTCAAGTATGCGGCCTTCAAATCCGGAGACCTTCACGTTCTGGCCTACGGAGAATGTCTGTCGCAGATGGTGACCGCCAATCAGATTGGCCACGTAGGTTTTGGCACCCAGGCTGAGTGCCAATGCCACCGAGACGGCCACAGTTCCGCCAGCGGTCGCAGCGATGATGGCCAGAAAGGTGATCTGGATTCCGATCTGGTCGGCACCCACCAGCAGCGCCGTCACCAGGATAATCGCCTGCACCAGACGTCCCAGCAACTCTCGTTGTTTGGGTCCGGAGATGGCGGAAGTAGCGATTACGAGATCGCGTGCCAGGCGACTCAGCAGGAAACCGGCTGCGATAATCAGCGCGCCGGCAAATAGCGTAGGCAGAAACTTCACCACGCCGGCAAGCCAGTCCGTAAATGCACTCAAACCGAGCACCTGGGTTGCGGCGGTGATGAAGAAGAGCATAACAACCCAGAATACGATGCTGCCGAGAATTTTCGCCGAAGACTGCGGCAAGTTCTTGCGCTCAGCGCTCCCGGTGACTGTCAAACGGGCCAGCATGCGATCAACGATGATTGCTGCACGGATGGCGAGGGTACGTAATACGCGCGCGATAATCCAACCAATCAGCAGCAGCAGAAACGCGCCCAGTATGCTGGGCAGGTACTGGCCGATGCGTTCAGCGAATTGCGCGAAAACTCTACTTACTGCTTCGCTCCAGTCGTTCAGGATTTGCATAGCCGGATCCCGGTTGATGAATGGCAGATATTGTCATTTTGGATTGCAGCATTGATGCAATCGTAAAATCCAGCTTAGCATCAGCTTGCGATGCCGTCATCCCGTGGATGACATTTCGTGCGCTGAATGAATTTGTCAATCAGGGCGTAGTCATGCCGTTAACGGCGAAATCAAACTGGCGTTCCTGATCGACGTCGTCCTGCGCAACACCAAGGCCAAGCTGGAAGACATGGAACGCTGGATGGGTGTGCCGGACGAACATGGCTAGCATCATCGCCATGACGAAACCGTGAAATCATTTTGCCCGAACCGATGACTTGGGCGGTGTTTTCACAAACCATGGAAATGCAGAGCGCGTTGCGCGGCTC
>JAQBGW010000020.1:0-11538 GCA_032128415.1 Betaproteobacteria bacterium
GTGGCCGGGGTTTGGCGCGATACTTCGCTAAGAAAATGGGGGCTGTCCCCGGTTTCCTCGATCATCTCGAGACCGGCATTCAACGACGATGCAACGGGAAAGATTCTGCAGAAACAGCCGGGCTTTCGTGATTTGTCACGCGATTGACGATACGACGGGCGGGCGATAGAGTGCCGTTGGGAGAACAATGGTGTTTGAAATTCCTATACGCCCGAGGGGCTTTATGATCGCGCGGTAACGCGCGGTAACGTTTGTCCGGATCAATGAGGAGAAGTTACGATGCAGCTCAATATCAATGGTCGTTCCTATAAGGTCGACGTCGAACCCGATACGCCTCTGTTGTGGGCCATCCGTGAACAAGTCGGTCTGACCGGCACTAAGTACGGCTGCGGCGTCTCCGAGTGCGGAGCATGCACGGTGCACATGGACGGCGCCGCTGTGCGTTCTTGCGCAATCCCCGTCAGTGCCGCGGCCGGCAAAAAAATCACCACCATCGAAGGCCTCGCCAAGGGTAAAGTTTTGCATAAAGTGCAACAGGCCTGGGTAGACCACGAGGTGCCGCAATGCGGTTATTGTCAGGCCGGCATGATCATGGCGGTGACCGCCTTGCTCAAGGACAAGCCGCAGCCGACGGACGCCGATATCGACGCCACCATCACCAACATCTGCCGCTGTGGCACTTTCCAGCAGGTGCGCGAGGCGATACACGCCGCCGCCAGGGCCTAAGGGGGATCCATGACTGAATCACTCACTATGAATCGCCGTACTTTCCTGATTAGCACCGCCACAGTCGGTGGCGGCCTGGCGCTGGGTCTGCAATTGCCGTTCGGCATCTCAGGCGCAGAGGCTGCGGCCCCCACGCCCGAGGTCAATGCCTGGGTGGTGATCCGGCCCAACGATACCGTCGTCATTCGGGTCGTGCGCTCAGAGATGGGGCAAGGCACGATTACCGGCCTCGCGCAGCTCGTTGCTGAGGAACTGGAATGTGACTGGTCGAAAGTCACTACCGAATATCCAACGCCTGGCGAGAGCGTCAAGCGCAAGAGCGTGTGGGGATCGTTCTCCACCGGCGGCAGCCGCGGCATCCGCACCTCGCATGAATACGTCAGGCAAGGCGGCGCGGCGGCACGCATGATGCTGGTTCAGGCCGCGGCAAACCAGTGGAAAGTCCCGGTGGCCGAATGCAGTGCGGCCAACAGCGTCATCACCCACCAGCCGTCCGGACGTACCGTGACCTACGGCAAAGTGGCCAAAGCCGCAGCCAAGCTGCCCGCGCCGGATCCGAAGAGCATCACGCTCAAGGATCCCAAGGATTGGAAAATCGCCGGCAAGCCGATGAAGCGGCTGGACACCCTGGATAAAGTCCTCGGCAAGCAGGTTTACGGTTTCGATCTCAAGCTGCCCAGGATGGTGAATGCGGCGATCATCGAATGCCCGGTATTTGGTGGCAAGCTGAAGAGCTACGACGATGCCAAAGTGCGCCGCATGAAGGGCGTCAAGAAGGTGGTCAAGGTGGGTGACACCGCCGTTGCCGTGGTGGCCGACACCTGGTGGCGCGCGAAAACCGCGCTCGCTGCGTTGCCGATCGAATGGAACCTGGGTGAAAACGTCAAGGTCTCGAGTGCATCGATCGCGGAGATGCTGAAAGAGGGCCTCAACGCCGAACAGGCGTTTGTCGGAAACAAGAACGGCGACATCAAAACCGCGCTCACCGGCGCCGCGAATAAAATCGAAGCCGTCTACAGCTATCCATACCAGAACCACGCTTGCATGGAACCGATGAACGCCACTGCGCGCTACACGCCCAATCGATGCGAGGTGTGGGTCCCGACGCAGGACGGCCAATCCTCGTTCGCGGCGGTGCTCGCGGCGTCTGGCCTGCCGGCCGACAAGTGCGAGGTGTACAAAATCAACCTCGGTGGCGGCTTTGGCCGGCGCGGCGCGTTTCAGGATTATGTGACCCAGGCCGTGTTGATTGCCAAGCAGATGCCCGGCATCCCGGTGAAGCTGCTGTGGTCGCGCGAGGAGGATATGCGTCAGGGCCGCTACCACCCGGTGATGCAATGCAAACTGACCGGCGCGCTGGATGCTGACAACAATCTGACCGGGCTGCACATGCGGCTCTCCGGCCAATCCATCCTCGCCAGCGTACGTCCCCACATTCTGGAGAAGCAGAAGGGACGCGATCCGGCCGCATTTATGGGTGTGTTTGACAACGGTGAACACTCATACGGCTACACCATTCCGAACCTGCTGATTGATCACGCCATGCGCAACCCGCATGTGCCGCCGGGATTCTGGCGCGGTGTGAATATCAACCAGAATGCGATTTTCATGGAATGCTTCATGGATGAACTGGCACATGCTGCCGGTCAGGATCCGGTCGCATTCCGGCGCAAGTTCATGGCGAAACACCCCAGGAATCTCGGCGTGCTGAACGCAGTGGCTGAGCGTATCGGCTGGGACAAGCCGGCGCCCAACGGCATTCACCGTGGTATCGCGCAGATGAAAGCATTCAACAGCTTTGTCGCCGCAGCGTGCGAGATTTCGGTCGAGGGCGGCAATAAGGTGAAAATTCACCGCATTGTCGCCGCGACCGATCCGGGGTATGCGGTCAATCCGGCGCAGATCGAGCGTCAGGTCGCCGGATCGTTTGTCTACGGCCTCTCGGCGCTGTTCATGCAGGAGTGCACTGTCAAGGATGGTCGCATCGAGCAGGGGAATTTTCACGAGTACAACTCGATGCGCATCGCACAGATGCCCAAGGTCGAGTCGATCATCATGCCGACGGGTGGCACCATCTGGGGCGGCATTGGTGAGCCGACGATCTGTGTCGCCGCACCAGCGGTGCTTAATGCATTGTTCAGGGCAACGGGCAAGCGTTTCCGCTCAGTGCCGCTGAAGAATCACGGCATCGAACTGGTGTAAATGGTGGCGGCCGGTGCGTAGACGCGCCGAGCTGCTGTTGCCACACTGAACGCGCTTTGATCAATATTTGCAGAATGCCGACGTGAAGCCGCGGCGCCGTGAATTTCTGGTCGCCGCCGGTTGTCTGGCCGGAGGTATTGGCCTGGCCACCGTGGCGGGACGTGCTCACGCGAACCCGGCGGCACTGGGCACTGCGCTGCAGAAAGTGACTGGCGGAGCATCCATCCGTTCCGGCAAGGTGAAACTCGATATTCCCCCGCTCGTCGAAAACGGTAATTCAGTGGGGTTGTCCGTTTCAGTGGAAAGCCCGATGACGGCGGCAGACCATGTCAAGGCGATTCATGTGTTGGCAGAGAAGAATCCGTTACCGAACGTGATCAGCATCTATCTCGGCCCACGCAGCGGGCGTGCCCGCATCACCACCCGCGTGCGTCTGGCCGACAGTCAACAAGTCATGGCGGTTGCTGAATTGAGTGACGGTTCGTTCTGGTCGGACACCAGGGATGTCGTTGTGACGCTGGCAGCCTGCACCGAGTCAGTCATATGACGGCGGTCAGTGCGCGTATCCATGTGCCGGCCACGGCCCGGCGCGGCGAAATCATCGAGATCAGCACGCTGGTGAGGCATCCGATGGAAACCGGATTCCGTCGCACCCAACTTGGCGAGCGGATCGAGCGCAACATCATTACGCTGTTTGTTTGCACTTATAACGGCGAGGAAATCCTGCGCGCCGACTACCACCCCGCCACCGCTGCCAATCCGCTGCTTACGTTTACCACGGTGGCCGCTGATAGCGGCACGCTCGAGTTCCGCTGGACAGGTGATAATGGTTTTTCTGTCACCGAGAGGACGAAAATCGTCGTCGTGTGAGCGGCTGTTGTGAAGGAATGGGGTGGATCACCGGCCATGATTTTATTGAATAACAGTCGTGCACCTGCCGCGGCGAGTGTCATGATCCTGCTGATCTTTGCTGCTTGTGCCACAGTGTCCGACAGTCTCGTGTCCTACCAGATCAGCGGTGATGAAATACGCTCACCACTTACAACGCGTGCGGGCGACTTGGCACGCGGGCGAGAGGTGCTGATGGGTCGTGACGGCAACTGTTTGCTTTGTCATGCTGTACCCGAAACCGGCGCCCGTTTCATGGGGAACCTCGGTCCACCATTGTCTGGGGCAGGGGCACGGCTGAGCGCCGGCCAGTTACGTTTGCGCATCGTCGATTCACGCCACTTGAATGCCGAGACCATCATGCCGTCGTACTACCGCACTGAGGGGCTGGTACGGGTGGCTGTTGTCTGGCAGGGCAAACCCCTGCTGACTGCGCAGCAGATCGAAGACATCGTCGCCTATCTGCAGACCTTGCGCTGATGCCTGTCACCACACGATCCGGGTCGTCGCTGAAGCCGCTCACATGGTCTGGGGTGCTGTTTTTATGCTCGATGATTGGCGTGGCGCCAGCGGCTGAGACGCCGCGACATCTTCCCGCAAAATCCGGTATCGAATATACCAGCGGCGACGTGCGTCGCATGCAGGGTGACGACTTTGCCAATCCCGGCATGTTGTGGGTAGTGCAGGGGGAGAGACTCTGGAAAGAGCCGGCAGGCGCCAGCGGAAAATCGTGCGCTTCTTGTCATGGCGACGCAAATAAAACCATGCGGGGTGTAGCAACGCGTTATCCACGCATCGATGCCGTCTCTACGCGATTGTTCAATCTCGAGGGACGCATCAATGACTGCCGCCAGCGCAATCAGTTGGCGGATACGCTTCAATATGAGTCCGATGGGTTGCTGGCATTGACGGCGTATGTCGCCCACCAGTCCCGGGGGATGCCGGTTGCGGCAACCATCGATGATCGTAACCGTGCGCATTTACGTCGCGGCCGTGATACGTATTACCGTCGCCAGGGCCAGATAAATCTGGCTTGCGCGCATTGTCATGAACACAACGCGGGACGTCGTTTACTCGCAGAAACCATCAGTGAAGGTCACAGTAATGCCTATCCCGAATACCGGTTGGAATGGCAGTCTGCCGGTTCGTTGCACCGAAGGCTGCGTGCCTGTTATTTTGGTGTGCGCGCTGAAATGCCGGCGTTTGGATCGGATGAATTGCTTGATCTAGAGCTCTTTCTCGCACAGCGCGCCGGCGGATTGCCGGTGGAGACGCCGGGAGTCCGGCGATAAACTCGGTGCGAATTGCACAATGTCGAGCGCTGAGCGGAACCCCAAAGCAGTGCGTAGGGTGGGCAAAGCATAGCGTGCCCACGCGGACGACAGTGGATTAATCGCGCCCTGACAGGCTGCCAGTGGCACACCAACCCTTAGTCAACCAGGGAGGGGGTCACCATGCAGCGCCGTTCATTTTACAACGCAGCCCGATCTGCTGCCGCGCAACTCAACGCAGGCTGTTGTTGATGCGTTCCAGCGCAGGTGACCCCGGACACAAATCCTTGCTACCGAGCTGATTCAGCGGGGTATCCACGGTCTTGATGTAGTGATGCAGGTCTGCCGCTTCCGGCGAGAGATAGAGCAGGCCGGTGACGATTTCGCCGGCCGCTGCGCGCTCCTGCACATGGTTCATGGCCTTGATGCGATCGGTCGGATCGTAATCCGGCGCCAGTTTGCGCAGCTTGAGCAACGATCCGTCGTGCTGGGCTATGTCGATGACTTCGCCCGGTGCGTAGTCGGCGGTGATTTCCTCACGGCTTTCAATGAAATCGAGGCGGTTCACCGCGGCATTGTGCTGACGCACGTAGTCGTAGGATTTGGTCGATCCTTCATGATTGTTGAACGCGACGCAGGGCGAAATAATGTCGATGAACGATGGCCCCGGATGTTTGATCGCGGCTTTGATCAGCGGCACCAGTTGTTTCTTGTCGCCGGAGAATGCGCGTGCCACGAAAGTTGCGCGCAGCAGCAGCGCCATACCGACCAGATCTACGGCCTCATCCGGATTGAACACGCCGCGCTTGGATTTCGAACCTTTGGTGGCGGTGGCCGAGAACTGGCCTTTGGTCAGGCCGTAAACACCGTTGTTCTCGACGATGTAAACCATGTTGACGCCGCGGCGGATGCAGTGCGCGAACTGGCCGAGGCCGATCGACGCCGAATCGCCGTCGCCCGATACGCCCAGATACAGCAGTTCGCGGTTGGCGAGGTTGGCGCCGGTGAGCACCGATGGCATGCGGCCGTGCACGCTGTTGAAGCCGTGCGAGTTGCCGAGAAAGTAATCCGGGGTTTTTGAAGAGCAGCCGATGCCCGACAGCTTGGCTACACGGTGCGGTTGAATGTCGAGCTCCCAGCAGGCCTGAATGATCGCCGCCGAGATGGAATCGTGGCCGCAACCGGCGCACAGCGTGGAAATCTTGCCTTCGTAGTCGCGGCGAGTGTAGCCCGCTGCATTCGGGGCCAGCGAAGGATGGTGCAGTTTGGGTTTGGCGAGATAAGTCATGGAATGGCCGTGGTCAGGACGCTTTTTTCAGCGGCACCACGCTGTGGGCGCCGGCATGTTGTGAAATCTGATCGACGATGAAGCGCGCGGTAATCGGTGTGCCGTCATAGTGCAGCACCGAGATCAGCCGCGACGGATTAATCTTGCCGTCGTTGACCAGCAGGGTTTTAAGTTGTGCGTCGCGGTTCTGCTCGATCACAAACACCCACGGATGCGAGCGGACAAAATCATTGATTTCATCGCCGAACGGGAAAGCACGCACCCGCAGCGCGTTGACGTAAATACCCTTCGCAGAGAGCACGTCCATCGCTTCCTGCATCGCCGGACTGGTCGAGCCGTAGAAAATCACGCCGAAGCGCGCGGGCTTTTCCGCCGGATACAGCCGCGGCTTGGGCACCAGCGATTTCGCGGTCTCGAACTTGCGCATCAGCCGCTGCATGTTGTCCACGTAATCCGGACCCGCTTCGGAGTACTGGGCGTAACGATTCTTGGTGGTGCCGCGGGTGAAATAGCCGCCCTTGGTCGGATGTGTGCCGGGATAGGTGCGGAACGGGATGCCGTCACCGTCGACATCGTGATAGCGACCGAAGCCAGACCCGGCTTCCAGTCGCTCATAGGTCATGACCTTGCCGCGGTCGTATTCCCTGGTGTCGTCCCACTCGAAGGGCCGGCACAGGCGCGTGTTCATGCCGATATCGAGATCGGTCATCACGAACACCGGTGTCTGCAGGCGCTCAGCGAGATCAAAGGCCTGTGCGGTCAGCTCAAAACATTCGGTTGGATCTTCCGGGAACAGCAGCACATGTTTGGTATCGCCGTGCGAGGCATAGGCGCAGGCCAGTACGTCGGACTGTTGCGTGCGCGTCGGCATGCCGGTTGAAGGTCCGCCGCGTTGCACGTCGATCAGCACCACCGGTATTTCGGCGAAATAGGCGAGCCCGATGAATTCACTCATCAGCGATATGCCGGGACCAGAGGTGGCGGTGAATGACCGCGCGCCGTTCCAGCCGGCGCCGATGGCGATGCCGATGGAGGCCAGTTCGTCTTCGCCCTGAACGATCGCGTATTTGTTTTTGCCGGAATCCGCATCGACCCGCAGCTTTTTGCAATAACCCATAAAGGCTTCGGCCAGCGACGAGGACGGCGTGATCGGATACCACGCACACACGGAAGCCCCGCCGTATACCGCACCCAGCGCCGCCGCACTGTTGCCGTCGACAAAAATGCGATCGCCGACACCATTCGATTTTTGCACACGGACACCCAGCGGGCAGGGCAGGTGCTTGAGCGCGTAGTCGCGGCCGAGATGCAGCGCCTTTACGTTCGACTGCAGCAGCGCTTCCTTGCCTTTGTATTGCTCGGAGAACAACTGCTCGAGGACTTTCGGGTCGATCTCGATCAACGCGGACAATGCGCCGATATATATGATGTTTTTGAATAACTGGCGCTGGCGCGGATCGTTGTAAGCGGCATTGCAGATTTCGGTCAGCGGCATGCCGATCGATGTAATGTCTTCGCGGAATTTGCTTTGCGGCAGCGGCTTGGAACTGTCGTAAAACAGGTAGCCGCCGGTTTCGATTTCCTTCAGGTCGTTGTCCCAGGTCTGCGGGTTCATCGACACCATCAGATCGACGCCGCCGCGCCGACCCTGATAGCCTTTTTCGTTGATTCGCACTTCGTACCAGGTCGGCAGGCCCTGGATGTTCGACGGGAAAATATTGCGCGGGCTGACCGGCACACCCATGCGCAGGATGGCGCGGGCGAACAGTTCGTTGGCCGAAGCCGAGCCCGAGCCGTTGACGTTGGCAAATTTGACGACGAAGTCGTTGATGGCGGTGATTGGTTTCATGATGAATCCGTGATCAGGCCGCCTTGCGCTGCGGTTTGCGGCAGCCGGGCCCTGCGGGGGTCATCTGCACCAGGTATTTCTGCATGTCCCAGGCGCCCGTCGGGCAGCGCTCGGCGCACAGCCCGCAGTGCAGACAGACATCCTCATCCTTGGCCATGATGCGACCGGTCATGCGCAGTGCCGCCGACACATACAGATCCTGATCCAGGTGCAGCGCGGGCGCAGTGAGTTGCAGGCGCAGATCGGCTTCTTCAGCGTCGGGCGTGAAAGTGATGCAATCCATCGGGCAGATATCGACGCAGGCGTCGCACTCGATGCACAGCCGCGGTGTGAATACCGTCTGCACATCGCAATTGAGGCAGCGCTGGGCCTCGGCAAAGCCGGCCAGGGCATCGAATCCGAGTTCAACCTCCACCTTGATGTTTTTCAGCGTGAGCTTCTGATCCTGCCAGGGCACTTTGTTGCGCAATGCTGCGGAAATATCGTTGTCGTAACTCCATTCGTGGATGCCCATTTTCTGGGAAATCACGGTGACCGCCGGCAATGGACGATCCTTGAGATCTTCACCGTTGAGCATCTTGTCGATGGATACCGCCACCTCGTGGCCGTGAGCCACCGCCCAGATGATGTTTTTCGGGCCGAATGCCGAGTCGCCGCCGAAAAATACTTTCGGGTTGGACGACTGCATGGTGATCCTGTCGACCACCGGCATGTTGTTTTTATCAAATTCGACACCGGCATCGCGCTCAATCCACGGGAAGGCGTTCTCCTGGCCGATGGCCACCAGCACGTCGTCGCACTCGACCAGTTGATCCGGCTCACCGGTGGGCACTAAGCGGCGCCGCCGCTTTTCTCCCTCCCCGTCGTAAGTCGCTTTGACTTTTTCGAACACCATGCCGATCAATTTGCCGCCCTCGATCTTGCACGACTTGGGCACCATGAAATTCAGGATGGGAATGCCTTCTTCCGTGGCGTCTTCTTTTTCCCATGGGCTGGCTTTCATTTCTTCGTAGCCCGAGCGCACGATGACCTTGACGTCTTCGCCACCGAGGCGCTTGGCCGAACGACAGCAGTCCATCGCCGTGTTGCCGCCGCCAAGCACGATCACGCGCTTGCCGATTTTATCGATATGCTCGAACGACACGCTGGCCAGCCAGTCGATGCCGATATGAATGTTTTTCGCGCCTTCCTGGCGACCGGGCACGTCAAGATCACGGCCGCGCGGTGCACCGGTGCCGACCACCACCGCGTCATAACCCTGACCGAGAATTTTTTTCAGACTGTCGACGCGCTCCGCGGTGCGCATCGTGATATTGCCGATGCCGGTGATGTAGCCGACTTCTTCATCGATCACTGCTTCCGGCAGACGAAACCGCGGCACCTGCGAGCGCATGAAACCGCCGGCCTTGGGATCGGCTTCGTAAATGGTGATGTCGTAACCCAGCGGCGCCAGATCGCGCGCGACAGTCAACGATGCCGGGCCGCCACCGATGCAGGCGATGCGTTTGCCGTTTTTCTGTTTCGGTGCCTTGGGCAGAAACTGCGTGATGTCGTCTTTATGATCAGCGGCAACACGCTTCAGCCGGCAGATGGCGACCGGTTCCGGGCGCGGCCCGTCTTCGTGCGCACTCGGTTTGCGAATTTCGACATTGCCTTCTTCAACGCGGCCGCGGCGGCACGCCGGTTCGCACGGACGATCGCAAGTGCGGCCGAGAATGCCGGGAAAGACATTCGAATTCCAGTTGACCATGTAGGCATCGCTGTAGCGGCCTGCGGCGATCAAGCGAATGTATTCGGGGACAGGAGTGTGAGCCGGGCAGGCCCACTGACAATCGACAACTTTATGAAAATAGTCAGGAACGCCGATATCTGTCGGTTTCAAACGTGCTCCTTGCTGCGCTCTTTTATACTTAGCGGCCGCGTCATATCCCATGATGACAGCGAATTGACCCGATAAGTTCTCTGAATCTTACCGCTAAGTGGCCGTTTTGAAAAGCTTTCTTACTCGAACCTTACAGTGCGCCTTCCTTCACACGCGACGCAAAAAACCAGTGCGGTTTGAGGCAGTTAGCCGTAGCGGCGGCTGCCCGCGCGAGGCTGGTCAGTTGGCGTGCAAGCAGCGCCCGCCACGGTGTAGAACTTTGAATTTTCGTAGAACTCTTAGTCTTGGCTCTGCGGCCGCAGGATAACCACACATCGATAAGGGAAAACGGCCATGGAATGGCTCCTCGACCCGAATGCATGGATCGCGCTGGTCACGCTGACGGCGCTCGAAATCGTACTGGGGATCGACAACATCATCTTCATCTCGATCCTGGTCGGCCGGCTGCCCGAGCACCAGCGTGCGAAAGCGCGCACGATCGGGATCACGCTCGCCATGGTTTCGCGCATCGGCCTTTTGTTCTCGTTGGCCTGGATGATGACGCTAACCGCGCCATTGTTCGGCCTTTTCGGCCGGGAAATTTCCGCGCGCGACCTGATCCTGATCGGAGGGGGGTTGTTCTTGCTCTGGAAGAGCGTCCACGAGATTCACAGCTCGCTCGAGGGCGACGAACCGGCGACGGACGAGACCGGGCGGCGGCTTGCCGCAGGCTTCGGCGCGGTCATCGCGCAGATTGCGATCATCGACATCGTGTTTTCGCTCGATTCGGTCATCACGGCGGTGGGCATGGTGGACGAGATCTCGATCATGGTGATCGCGATTGTGGCGGCCGTGGGCGTCATGCTGGTGGCGGCGCGTCCGATCAGCGAGTTCGTCGATTGCCACCCCACGATCAAGATGCTGGCGTTGTCGTTCCTGATCCTCGTTGGCGTGGCCCTGATTGGAGAGGGCTGGGATTTTCATATTCCGAAAGGCTTTATCTATTTTGCGATGGCGTTCTCGGTGGCAGTCGAGATGCTTAATATCCGGATGCGCGCGAAAATGCGCGAGCGGGCAGAGCCGCTGCATCTGCGCAAGCGCCTTCGCGAAGAGCCGGACGAAACCGCCTAAGCCTCCCCGTCGGCGCGCGGCCGTCAGAAGTACGCGGTGGCGCTCATCGCGTATCCGCCGGAGGCGTTCGCGCTCCAGAGGGCGGCCTGGGAATCGTCCGGCGTTGGCGCGCCATTCACGGTAAAGCGCTCGAAATGGAAGAGCGGGTGCAGGGCGCGGTATTCTAGCCGGCGCACTGGCCGCGAGTCATTGCGGCGGCACAAATCGAGTAACAGGATGGTCTGCAGCGGGCCGTGGACGATGAGGCCCGGATAACCCTCCTCGTGGCAATAATCGATGTCGTAATGGATGCGATGGGCGTTTAATATCAGCGATGAAAACC
>JAQBGW010000021.1:0-31405 GCA_032128415.1 Betaproteobacteria bacterium
AAGACGCCGAGGCCGAAAAGAAAAAACGCGCTGCAGCCGAAGCGCTGAAGCAGAAACAGGCTGCTGAAGCCAAGGCCGAACGTGTCGCTGCTGAGCAACAAAAGGCTCGCGACTTTCTGGCGGCGCAGGAGGCCGCTGAGCTACAAAAGGCGCGCGTTGCACTGGCCGATCAGCAGGCCGCGGCGCAGGCCAAGGTGGTGGACGAGTACAAACGTCGGATCCGCGAGAAAATCCGTCTCCGTATCGCACCGATACCGAATGTACCGGATAATGCGCAGGTGGAATTCGAAATCCAAGTGTTACCTGGTGGCGAGGTGTTGAATTCCAGATTGAAGCGTAAGACAAATAGCATCCCTGCCTATGATGCTGCGGTCGAGCGTGCAATTCTATTAGCGCAGCCGCTGCCGCTGCCGCCGGATCCGGCGCTGATGCGCCAGTTTCGGGAACTAAATCTGGTATTCCGCCCCAAAGACTAAACACAAAAATGCAATACCACCCGCCAAAACCGTTTGTTCTATTGATCAACGCCCTGCGCCTGTTGGCGATGGCGCTGCTGTTGTCGGCCGGCAGCACGGCCGCCTCATTGACCATCGAAATTGTCGGCGCCGGCGCTACTCAGATTCCGGTGGCGATTGTGCCGTTTCGCGCAGAGGTGGGGCTGGCTCAGCGTATTACGCCGGTGATAACAGCCGATCTGGCACGTAGCGGACTGTTCATGACCATCGATCCGGGTGGCATGAATCCGGTGCCCTACGAGCCCGAGGAACTGGATTATGCGCAGTGGCGCGCGCGTGGCGCCGAAGCTGTGGTAATCGGCGCAGTGAGCAAGGCGCCGGACGGGCGTTACGACATTCGTTTCCGGGTGATGGATGCGGTCAAGCAGACGCAGATCGCCGGCTTTGTCTATTTCGCCACCGAAAACCAGTTGCGACTGACCGCGCATAAGATCGCCGACGTCATCTACGAAAAACTCACTGGCGATACCGGCGTTTTTGCCACACGCATCAGTTACGTAGTCAAGCGTGGCGCTCGTTATGAACTGCATGTCGCTGACTCTGACGGCTATGGCGCCCAGAGCGTGTTGAGTTCGAACGAGTCGATTATTTCGCCGGCCTGGTCGCCGGACGGTAACCGTCTGGCCTATGTGTCCTTTGAGCAGAAGAAACCGGTGGTGTATGTGCAATCGCTGACCACCGGCGGTCGTCAGGCGGTCGCCGCGTTTCGCGGCAGTAACAGCGCACCGGCATGGTCGCCCGACGGTCGGCGGTTGGCAGTCACGCTGTCGCGCGATGGCGGCTCGCAGCTCTACCTGATCAATGCCGACGGCAGCGGTGCGCCGCAGCGCTTGACTACCAGCGCGGCCATCGATACCGAGGCCAACTTTGCGCCCGATGGCCAATCGATTTTATTTACCTCCGATCGTGGCGGTGGGCCGCAGATCTATCGTATTGCGGTCAGCGGCGGAGCAGCACAACGTATTACGTTCGAGGGCAGTTACAACGTGTCACCACGGTACAGCCCCGACGGTAAAAGCTTTACTTTTATCCAGCGCAACGGCGGCCGTTTCAATGTGGCCGTGCAGGATTTCGCAACGCGTCAGGTGCAGGTGCTGACCGACGGCGGTGTCGACGAATCACCAAGTTTTGCGCCTAACAGCAGACTCATCCTCTACGCAACCGTGGTGGGGGGGCGTGGTATATTGGCCGCCGTTTCGAGCGACGGTCGCATCAAGCAGCGTTTCACCGCCGATGTCGGGGATGCGCGGGAACCCGCGTGGAGTCCCGTGGTCAATAAATGATTACCCGACAAACACATCCAATTCAAGGAGCTGACTCATGAAACGATTACTACCGGCAATGATGGCATTGGCGATTCTGGCCGCCTGCAGCAGCACACCCACCAAGGAACAGGACGGCGCTGCGGTTGAAGACCGCGGCGGAGCGGCTGCGACACAGCCGCAGAAGCCCCCGATGACGCGGAGCGCGGAGCCGACAACTACGCCGCTGGCGCCCAAGGGTGTTTCTGGCAATCCGCTGAAAGATCCCTCCAATATACTGTCCAAACGCAGCGTTTATTTCGAACTCGACAGTAATATCGTCAAAGACGAATTCAAGCCGCTGGTATCGGCCCACGCGCGCTACTTGCAGCAGAACCGTGCTGCCAAAGTGACCGTCCAGGGCAATGCCGACGAGCGCGGCAGCCGCGAGTACAACATTGCCCTCGGCCAGCGCCGCGCTGACGCGGTCAGCAAGGCCATGCAACTGCTGGGTGCGCAAGCGAGTCAGATCGAGACCGTCAGCCTCGGCGAGGAAAAACCGAAGGCTACCGGTCACGATGAGGCGAGCTGGGCCGAGAACCGCCGTGCTGACATTGTGTATCCCAACGACTGACGCGGCACGATGATGCGATGCTGTTTGCGCATAACCGGCGTACTGGCGCTGTGTGCCGGTTTGCTGGCTGCAGGCCCGGCAGCAGCAGGCCTGTTTGACGACGAGATTGCGCGCAAGCAGATTGCCGAGCAGCAGAAGCGCGTCGAAGAACTGCGCCAGCAGAATGACGGCATCAGCGCGCGTCTGACAAAAATAGAAGAAGACGCGAAAAACCAGCCGCTGCTGGCGATTGCCGGCGAAATCGAAAAACTGCGCGAGGAAATCCGCGCGCTGCGTGGCCAGATCGAAGTGGTGGGCCACAACATCGAGAACGTATCCAAGCGGCAGCGTGACATGTATGTCGATCTCGATCTGCGGCTGCGCCGTTTCGAGCAACCGGGCGCAGCGATTGCGCCGACCGCGGATAACACCCCCGCAGAAGGCGGCGCCGAGCCACCCACAACGGCCACTGCTGCGCCAGTCAGTGGCGAAGAGAATGACGCTTACGAACGGGCGCAGGCCCAGCGCCGCATCGGCAACTATCAGGGTGCGATTGCCGCTTTTCAGGAATTCATCAAGAAGTATCCGAAAAGCACATTGGCGCCACGCGCGCAATACTGGACCGGGGATTCGTTTTTCAATCTGCGTGATTTCAAGAGCGCTATCGCCAGCCAGCAGAGACTGATCGCCGCCTATCCTGGCAGCACGTCGGTGCCGGACGCGTTGCTCAATATGGCGAGTTCGCAGCTCGAATCCGGCGACAGCCCAACGGCGCGCAAGACCATGAACGGATTGATCGCCAAATTTCCGGCTTCGGACGCGGCCGAGAAGGCGCGCCGGCGTCTCGCCAATCTGCGCTGAACGCTGTGGCGCGCGCCAGCAGCTATCTGCGCCGTAAACCATCCCTGTCTGATATTGCCGCTGTTCGTTGATGCTCACTGACACGCATGCCGGATAAAGCCGTAGTGCTGCTTTCCGGCGGACTTGATTCCGCCACCACGCTAGCCATCGCGCGCAGTGCAGGCCATGAATGCCATTGCCTGTCCATCGATTACGGTCAGCGGCATCGCTCCGAACTGGATGCGGCGGTGCGCGTGGCGCAGGTGCTGGGCGCGGCGACGCATAAAACGGTACGTATCGATCTGGGCGCCATCGGTGGCTCGGCATTGACGGATCGCGCCATTGCAGTGCCGGTGGCCGGGGTACAGCCGGGCATACCGGTGACTTACGTGCCGGCGCGCAACACCATCATGCTGGCACTCGCGCTGGCGCATGCCGAAGTCAGCGGCGCGTACCACATCTACTTCGGCGCCAATGCCGTTGATTATTCCGGTTATCCGGATTGCCGCCCGGGATACATGCGCGCATTTGAAGTGCTGGCCAACCTCGCCACCAAGGCTGCAGTAGAAGGGCATCCGCTGCAATTGCACACGCCGATTATCGATCTGACCAAGGCCGAAATCATTCGTCGTGGCGTGCTGCTCGGGGTTGATTACGCACTGACTGTGTCGTGTTATCAAGCCGACGATAAGGGGCGCGCCTGTGGTGTTTGTGATTCCTGCCGGTTGCGTCGCGCAGGTTTCGAGCAGGCCGCGGTCGCTGACCCCACGCGTTACCAATCAAGCAATAAAAACAATTAATTATCGATAGTCTGCGGGCGCGCAGTACACTGCCCTGACAGCGTCGGCTCAGCCGCAAAGGAGGGGGCATGGAATTCAATGTGCATTATCAAGTACTGACGGCAGTGTTTGTCATTGCCGTGGTGCTCGGCGCCATCATCAACAAAACCAATTTCTGCACCATGGGCGCGGTCTCCGATCTGGTCAACATGGGTGACAGTGGGCGTATGCGCGCGTGGTTGTTCGCCATGGCGATTGCGATTGCCGGCGTGGCGGCGATGGAGTCGGCGGGCATCATCAATCTTTCCAACGAAACTTTCCCGCCGTACCGCACCGCGAATTTCGCCTGGCTGCGTTATCTGATCGGCGGCGTGCTGTTCGGCATTGGCATGACGCTGGCCAGCGGTTGCGCCAACAAGACGCTGGTGCGCGTCGGCACCGGCAATCTGAAATCGCTGACAGTGCTGGTGATTGCCTCGATCATGGCGTATCTGATGTTATGGACGCCGTTCTACGAGAAACTGTTTCATCCGTGGGTGTCGGCGACGACGATTGATCTCGCGCGGCACGGCATGAACACGCAGGAACTCGGTGCGGTGCTCTCTGGCATGCTCGGCATGCAGCCCTCGCGCATGTTCAATGCGCTGATCGGCGGCACGCTGGCACTGGGGCTGTTGGTGCATGTGTTTCGTTCCACCGAATTCCGCAGCAGTTTCGACAATTTGCTCGGTGGTGCTGCGGTCGGGCTGGCGGTGCTGGCCGGCTGGTATCTGACCGGCGGGCCGCTGGGTCAGGCGTGGAAGGAATACGCTGAATTTGCCACACAAATGCCGAGTCGCGTCCAGGTCCAGTCGTACACCTTCGTCAGCCCCATGGGCGACAGCGTGCATTTTCTGTTGAGTCCGGCGGCCATCCTGATCAATTTTGGCGTCCTGGCGCTGGTTGGCGTCATCTGCGGATCATTCATTTACGCGATGATGACGAAGAGCTTTCGCGTCGAGTGGTTTGTTTCGGTTAAGGATTTTGCCAGTCACGCGATCGGCGGCGTGTTGATGGGCGTGGGCGGCGTGTTAGCCATGGGCTGCACCATCGGGCAGGGGGTTACCGGCATGTCCACAGTGGCGATCGGCTCGATACTGACCTTCTTTGCCATCGTCATCGGCGCCTCGATCACGATGAAATATCAGTACTGGCGCATCATGCAAGAGGCTTGAGCGCAATACGCCGGCAAACTTAATTGACCCCTAGGATCGGCGTGTTAAAATTCGCCCCTTTTTGAGGGAGGTTAGCTCAGCTGGTAGAGCAGCGGACTTTTAATCCGTTGGTCGCGAGTTCGAATCTCGCACCTCCTACCAAGATTTATCAAAGGGTTAGCCTAATCAGCTGGCCCTTTGTTGTTTTCGGCGTAGCGAAGCTATGCGCGTGCCGGATCACCCTAGCGCGCGGTCCAGCCGCCGTCGATCGTCAGGCTCGCGCCGGTAATCAGTGCTGCGGCGGGAGACGCTAGAAATACGATAGCACCCATGATGTCCTCGATTTTACCCAGGCGGCCCAGAGGTATGCTGGCCAGCACATCATCGCGGAATGCCTGATTCTCGAAGAACGCTTTGGTCATGGGCGTGACAATGAAAGTCGGCCCGATCGCGTTGACGCGTATCTGGTGCGGCGCCAGTTCGACCGCCATCGCCTTGGTAAGGCCTTCGATCGCGTGCTTGGTCAAGCAGTAGACGGTGCGGTTTGCCGCGCCGACATGTCCCATCTGCGACGACATCTGGATGATGGCGCCGCCACGGCCGCCGGCGATCATGCGCCGCGCCACGGCCTGGCCGACGAGGAATGCCGACTTGATGTTGAGATTTAAAATACGGTCGAGCCGTTCCTCCGACACCTGGACAAAAGGTTCCGGAATGTTGTCGCCCGCGTTATTGACCAGGATGTCGACGCGCGCGAGTGCCTCGATGCGTTCCGTGATCTGGCGCGCGTCCAGAATATCGCACACCAGCGGCTGCGCCTTTCCACCGCGCTCCCGGATTTCTGTCGCCAGCGCCTCGAGCTCGGATTGAGTTCTGCTGACCAGCACCACCTCGGCACCGGCGTCGGCCAGCGCCAGGGCGCAGCCGCGGCCGAGGCCGCGCCCGGCCCCTGTGACCACGCCGACCAGTCCGTCGAGCCGCATCGACGGAGTGCACAGCGGAACGGATTGCGTATCTGACATGATTTCTCCTTGAAATTGACGTCGCGCCGGCAGACATTGCTGCGGCGCGGCGAATTTGATTATAAAATCGACGCACGACATCCGGATGAGAAAAAATCATCACGCGATTACGGCATCGTTACACACAGTCCGCGCAACGGTGCATTGCCGCACCGGTAACATACCGGCGCATGATCTGCAGGTCTTCGTAAGGAACAACGACTATGGCGCAGTCCAGGAAATATACCAAGCAGGATGTGCTCGACACAGCCAAACGCTGTTCGAACTGGGGCCGCTGGGGTCCCGCTGACGAACTCGGCGTGCTGAATTTCATTACGCCCGAAGATATTGCCAGCGCCGCCAAACTCGTGCGGCGCGGCAAAGTGTTCGCGCTGGGGCTGGCGCTCGACGCAAAAGGTCCGCAGAGCGGTCTGTTCGGCGGCCGCTGGAACCCGCTGCACCAGATGCTGGCCACCGGCACCGACGCGGTCGCCGGCGTGCAGGACGAGACGGTGGGCCTGCGCTACGCCGACGATGCGATTCATCTGCCGACGCAATGCGCGACCCAGTGGGACGCGCTCGCGCACGTGTTCCTCGGTGACCAGATGTGGAACGGTTACCCGGCCATACTGGTCGATTCGCGCGGCGCGAAAAAATGCGGCATCGAGAATTTCCGCGACAAGATGGTCGGCCGCGGGGTCCTGCTCGACGTGGCGCGTTACAAGAATGTCAGTTACCTGGAGGATGGTTATCCGGTGACGATAGATGATCTCGAGAAAACCGCGGCCAAACAGAAGGTCGAGGTGAAGCGCGGCGACTTCCTGATCATACGTACCGGTCAGATGGAAAACTGCCTGCAAAGAGGCGAGTGGGGCGGCTACGCGGGCGGTGATGCGCCCGGCCTGGCTTTCGAGACCTGCGACTGGATTTACAAACAGGAGATTGCCGCCATCTGCTCCGATACCTGGGGCATCGAAGTGCGGCCGAACGAGTGTTCACCCGAGGTCAATCAGCCTTTTCACTGGGTCACCATACCCGCAATCGGCATCGTGCACGGCGAAATAATGTATCTGAAAGAGCTGGCTGAGGATTGCGCGACCGACGGCAGGTACGAGTTTTTCTTCAGCGCACCGCCGCTCAACATTACCCACGGCACGGGCTCGCCGATCAACCCGCAGGCGATCAAGTAATCGTGCCCCGCTATCTGAAGCAGGGCATATCCACCGCCGCCGCCGAGGCCGCCGATCTCAAGGTGCGGCAAACCGTCGAGGGCATACTCGCCGACATCGCCAAACGCGGTGATGCGGCGGTGCGCGAGCTCTCGCAGCTATACGACAAATGGTCGCCGCCTGCATTCCGTCTGAACCCGGTGCAGATCGCCGCCATCGTCGCCCGGGTTCCGCCCGAGACCATTGCGGACATCACCTTTGCGCAGTTGCAGATCCGCAATTTTGCCCAGGCGCAGCGCGCCGCCCTGCGCGACATCGAAATCGAGACGCTGCCGGGTGTAATCCTCGGTCACAAGAACATTCCGGTGAGCAGTGTCGGCTGCTACGTGCCGGGCGGGCGCTATCCGATGGTCGCTTCGGCGCATATGAGCATCGTCACCGCCAAAGTTGCCGGCGTGCCGCGCATCATCGCCTGCACGCCGCCCAACGAAGGCGAGCCGCATCCGGCCACCATCGCCGCCATGCATCTTGCCGGCGCTGACGAAATCCACGTGCTGGGGGGCGTGCAGGCCGTCGCCGCGATGGCGCTCGGTACTGAGACGATCGCGCCGATCGACATGCTGGTCGGTCCAGGCAACGCTTATGTCGCCGAGGCCAAGCGGCAGCTGTACGGCCGCGTCGGCATCGATTTATTCGCCGGCCCCACCGAAATTCTGATCGTGGCCGACGAGACCGCGGACGTGGTGATGGTGGCCGTCGATCTGCTGGGACAGGCCGAGCACGGCCCGACCTCGCCGGCGATCCTGATTACCACCTCGAGCAAACTCGCTGAGCAGCTGCCGGCTGAAATCGAGCGCCAGTTGAAGGTGCTGCCGACTGCCGATGTGGCTGGGCAGGCGTGGCGGGATTACGGGCAGATCATACTTGTCGACAGTCTCGACGAGGCGGTTATCGAAGCCGACCGGTGCGCCGCGGAGCATGTCGAGATACTGACTCGCGAGCCGCGTTTTTTTCTGGAACGCATGCGCAATTACGGCGCCATGTTCCTCGGTCCGGAAACCAACGTTGCCTACGGTGACAAGGTGATCGGCACCAATCACACACTGCCGACCCAGGGTGCGGCGCGTTATACAGGTGGTCTGTGGGTCGGCAAGTTCCTCAAGACCGTCACCTACCAGCAGTGCACACCCGAAGCCAGCGTCGTGGTGGCCGACTATTGTTCGCGCCTGTGTGCGATCGAACGGTTCTGGGGGCACAAGGAACAGGCCGACCTGAGACTGCGGGTGTACGGCGGTCGGAATGTGGGGCTGCACGGTCCGAAGTAGTTGTGGGTCGGCACCGCGGCTAGATACGAACGGAGGGGAAATGATAATTTGCGGCGAGCGTTGGCGTGTATTGGTGGGCTACGTTGTCAATAAAAACAACTACTTACATCAACTTTTAATCCGGCTTTTCTTAAGCGTAATTAAAAGCTTATGGTCGCGACGTGGGGGGTTCGCGCGATTGGCATGACGACGCCTTAGATTGGTATTTACATTGGCAAAAACGCTAAGTCAGGATAAATTAGACGGGTGTTTAACGTCTGGCGCAAGTTCACCCCGAACATGTGCTTGATACCGCGCTGGTATATACAACTACTACTAATAACAACCGCCTGCATTTTTGGAGGAATAACATGAAAATAATTTGTACAGCGATCGCCCTTGCGTTCGCCATATTCCCGGCCCTGGCCCAGAACGTGAAAATTACGCCGGTCGGCTCTCATCCCGGTGAGCTATGCGCGAATGATCGCGCGATAATTTTCGAGGATCCGACCGGCGTCCGCATCCTCTACGACGCGGCGCAAAACGTGACCGGCGGCGACGATCCGCGACTGGGCGCGATCCATGTCGTGCTCCTGACCCACCTGCATGGCGACCACGTCGGCAATCTGAAGCTGAAAGCGCCGGGTGCGGGGACGTGTGCGAACTCGGGCAGGACGAAGACGCCTCATTCCACGACCGCCGAAGTCGTCGCCGCGCATAACGCGGCGCTGGTGACGACTCGCGCGATCGCCGGATTCGTGTCGGCCAAGGTCGGTGAGATTGGCGGCAAGCGGCTGCCGGTATGCCCGAAGCCGGGCGCGGTCACCACCGTCCCGGTCAAGACGGCGTGTATGTCGCGGATCGACCTGGGTGGTGTTTTCTGGGCACAGGCGGACGGCGCGTCGAAGTCGGTTGAGATCACGATCGTCTATGCATCGCATGTGAACAACGCACCGCCGGAGCTCCTTTCGAAGGAGGAGCAGGCGCACCTGAAGGCGGACGGCGCCATCGCCGAGTACGGCCCCGCCATTGGCTACGTCGTCAAGTTCACCAACGGGCTCACCGCCTACCTCTCGGGTGACACCGGTGTTCATACCGAGATGAAGACGGTCGTGCACGATTACCACAAGGCTCGCCTTGCGGTGTTCAATCTCGGCGTGAACGCGGGCAGCTACATTTCCGGCGCGTATGCTGTGAACGAACTGATCCAGCCTGAGTCGGTGATCTTCACGCACGTGAACGAGCCCGCCACCAATGGCGGCAAGCTGCTGCCGAAGTCGAAGACGGCCGCGGTCATCAAGGACGTGAAGGCCAGCTCGCATCTCGCCATCAGCGGGCGAACGATGGAGTTCGACGGCGATGGCGTGTGCGCTGCCGGTTGCTGAGCACGGGCGGTCGAGCATGCCGGTCTTACACTGAACCGACCAGGTCGCAAACGAAGGGCCGGCGCAAGCCGGCCTTTTGTTTTTTCGACCCGACTAAGGATTGCCGAGCGTCGTCCGCATCCTGGCCACTGCTGCACCCGGCGAGTTGTATATCGGGATAGTGCTCACTGCGGCGACGGCTGGTACGGCACGCGACAGCGTGAATTGCGCCAGCACGATGACATCACAGTTCCTGATCGCACGCGCGCGGGCGGCGACCAGCGCATCGTGTCTGGCGGCGTCACCGCCGGCCAGCGCATCAAACGCGTCCTCGACCATATAAGGCACCAGCTCAATCTTCTGGCCGCGCACGACCGCCATCTCCTGGATCTCGGCAGATATCGACGGAATAGTCGGGCCCACCGTGGCCATTACCGCGATACGCGAACCGGCATTGAGCGCCCGCTCGATCATCGCGTCGTTGGGCTTGAGTATCGGTACGTCGAACTCGGCGATGCAGGCATCGATACATTCTCGAAAAGCCGAGCAGGTAAAGAGGATGCCGTCGGCGCCACGGGAGACCATGTAACGGGTCAGCGTGCGGAAAGTGTCGTACATCTCCGGCACCACGCCGCCGGTCTCGCGCACCCAGGCGAACAGGCCGTCGTCCAGCAGGTTGCTGATGCGTGCCTCGGGCCAGTCGGTGGTAAAGGCGCGGACGGCAGCGTCCATCGCGTCTTTATGCACGCTGAACAGCACGATGTTGGGGGATTTCGCCATTACATGTTCTCTCATCAGTCAGGTGGGCATCCTGATGTTATCGCGACTGGATGATTTATGGTGCTGGCTCTATGCCAGCCATGTTTAATTTTCCGGGGTAGATTGCAATGATGCTGCCACCGATGTGACCCTTGCGACAGATCAACCCGATTTACGCCCAAGTCGGATTGGAAGACTGACCGCTCCAGAATGGTGTCGTCAAGCCGGATAACTACAATCCGGCGCGCTCCGCAATATAGTTGCCGAGTGCCGCCCAATCCCGCTCGCCGTAGCCGTGTGCGATGGCCTCCTGATGCTGTTCGCGCAGCAGCGCAGCCAGAGGCAACGGCACGGCGGTGTCGCCGCCGGCCTGCAACGCCAGTTCGACATCCTTCAGTCCCAGATTCAGCGTGAAGGTCGGTTGCGCCGGTTTTTCCAGCATCAGCCGTCCATAGTTTTTGTAGGCCGGCGCGTTCATCGAGGTGCTGGTGATGATGTCGAGGAACGCCGCCGGATCGACGCCGGATTTCTGTACCAGCGCAAATGCCTCACCGAGGCTTTCAATGATGGCGCCCAGCAGGAAGTTGCGTGCGATTTTAACGATATTCGCGCAGTGGGGATCGGCGCCGGCGTTGAACCAGCGGCGCCCAAGTGCCGTGAACAGCGGCTCGCAGCGCGCAATTGCCGATGCACTGCCCGCAGCGATGATGTCGAGCTGACCGGTCGCGGCTGCTTCCGGGCGTCCGAATACCGGCGCTGACACATACGGTGACCCTGCGGCGCGATGCAGTGACGCGAGTTGCTGTCCCATGCGCAAGCTGACCGAGGCCATGTTGAGATGGAGGGTAGATGCCGGTATGGTCTGCAGCAAGGTGGTGTTGATCCACACCGCTTCGACTGCGGCGTCATCGGCCAGCATGGTGATCACCACGTCGTTGTCGAGCAACTGTTCGGGGTGAGACGCAATGCGAGCGTCGCGTTGCCGGAATGGCTCTACAGCTGTGCCAGTGCGGTTCCACACGCTTAAGTCGTAGCCGCGGTCGAGCAGGCGATGCGCCATGCTGCGGCCCATCTGGCCCAGGCCGATCAATCCGATTTTCATGATCCGTGTGCTCCGCGTAGGTTCAATGCTGCCATTGTTGCGCAAAGCGGCATTGTCCGACAACCGGACTTGAGGGAGATGCCGCCGCTGTCATGTTTTACAATGTCCCGGCATTCATCGTCGAGGCCGCGAGGTGCTCGTTACTGAAAATAAGCGAGGAGACAGTCATGGATCTGGGCATCAAGGGAAAACGCGCGATCGTTACCGGGGCCAGTCGCGGCATCGGCCGGGAGACCGCACGGCAGTTTCTGGAAGAAGGGGCACGGGTGATGATATGCGGCCGCAACGCCGAGACACTGGAGAACACGCGCGCAGAACTCGCCAAAATGACCGGCGGCGAGATCCATGCCGTAGTCGCGGACATGATCAAACCTGCCGATATTGCGCAGCTGGTCGAGACCGCACAAAAGAAACTGGGCGGCATCGACATCCTCGTCAACAATGCCGGGCAAATGTATTCGGGCCGCTTCGAGGTACTGACCGACGAAGGCCTCAAGGAGCAGTTGGAGACCAAGCTCTTCGGTTTCATGCGTGCGATCCGGCTGGTCTATCCGCTGATGAAAGCGCAGCGCTGGGGCCGCATTGTCAACCTGATCGGCGGCGCGGGCAAGGAGCCCGATCCGTACATGTTCGGCAGCGGCATTACCAACAGCGGGCTGCTCAACATCACCAAGTCGCTGTCTACCGAGTTTGGCGAGGACAATGTGCTGGTGAACGCGGTGTGCCCGGGCTGGGTCGATACCAACCTGTGGCAGCGCAACGCGCAGGGGCTCGCCGCAGAACTCGGCGCACAGAGCGAGGAAGAGGCGCGGCGGCGCGCGGCGCGCAAGAATTCGCTGAACCGCTTCGGCAAACCCGAAGAACTCGCGAACGCGATCGTATTCCTGTGCTCGGAGCGGGCAAGCTACATTACCGGCGTTTCGCTCAATCTGGATGGGGGACGATTGAAATCCCTCTGGTAAAAATGTGCGTCGGTTGAGCAGCGCGATTGACACTATCGACGCAGAGGGAGTAAATAACCTGATCCAGAGTATGGATTAGACACCGATAATCGAGGAGGAGGCCGCAATGAAACCAGTCCAAGCCGCCATCGTGCTGTTGGTCGCGATGATCATGCAAGCATTCGTACCGGTGCATGCCCAGGAATATCCGTCCAGACCCATGCGCCTGATCATTCCATGGTCACCCGGCGGCATCACCGATGTCATATCGCGCACCCTGGGCATCGTAATGTCCGAATCGCTGGGACAGCAGGTGGTTCCGGACAACCGTCCCGGCGCCGCTGGCACGCTGGGCGTATCCATCGCCGCACAAGCGAATGCGGACGGCTACACCCTGTTGATGACCGACGTACCGAGCCATGCCATCAGCGCCAGCCTCTACAAGACGCTGAGGTACAACCCGGCCAAGGACATCGAGCCCATCGCGCTGCCGTCGCGCTCACCGACGGTACTCGTCGTTTATCCCAAGCTCGGAGTCAATACGATTCAGCAGCTGATCGATTACGCCAAGGCCAAACCTGGTGAGCTGCGGTTCGCCTCATCCGGCCCGGGCTCGATCACGCATCTCACCTCGGAGCGGTTTAAGGGTGAGACCGGGATCAAGGCGCTGCACGTGCCCTACAAGGGCGGCAGCCCGGGCACAGCCGCGGTGGTCTCGGGAGAGGCGCAGGCGTACTTCTCGTGCATCTCCGCTGCGATTCCCCACATCAAGTCCGGCCGGTTGACCTTTCTGGGCATCACGCTGCCCAAGCGTTCGCCGCTGTGGCCCGACGTTCCTGCGGTTGCCGAAGTCATTCCGGGTTTTGTGATGGGGTGTAATACGGGATTTTTCGCACCAGCCGGCACGCCGGCGAAAATCACCGCGCGGTTGTATACGGAGGTGATGAAGGCGGTGCAAAACCCCAGAGTGAAAACCGTACTCGCCACGAACTCGGCTGAATCGTCTACCTACACGCAGGCTGAGTTCAAGGCGCATGTGGCGGATGAGATACGCAACTGGGGCAAGGTGATCCGCGCGTCCGGGCTGAAAGTGAATTAGGCGCAGCCGGTTTTTTTAATTGAATCCCGCCGTGGTTTTCGCCACGGCGGACGCTGGTCTGCCGGTGCTCTCGTTGCATCTGGCGCTGCGTATTCACGCAAACCCACGATCTGAATTCTCAGAAAGAAACATACGGCGATGGGTGAATTGAGCGGTAAGTCAGCGCTGATTACGGGTGCCTCGCGCGGCATCGGCCAGGCGATTGCCCTGCGGCTTGCGGCCGAGGGCGCCGCGATCTACCTCGCAGCCGATGGCACCGAGACTGAACTCAAGGATACCGCCCGTGCCTGCCGTGCAGCCGGTGCGCCGGACGCACGCTGGTGCTCGCACGATCTGGCGCGCAACGGCGAGGCCGAGGCGATGGTCGCAGCAGCGCATCAGCAGATGGGGCGCATCGATATACTGGTGAACAACGCCGGTGTGCGTGCGCGCAAGGCCTTCGGCGATTTCTCCCACGACGATTTTGAGCGATTGACGGCGATCAATCTGCGTGCGCCGTTTTTTGCAAGTCAGGCGGTGGTGCCGATCATGCGGGCGCAGGGCGGTGGACACATCATCCATATTGCCAGCCAGTTGGGCATCGTGGCCTCACGCTACGGCGCCATATACAGCCTGACCAAGGCCGGACTGATTCAACTCACGCGTTCGATGGCGCTTGAGCTGTCAGCAGATCACATTTCGGTCAACGCGGTCTGTCCCGGCCCCATTTCCACCGAAGGCTTCCTTGCCGGACGCAATCCAGGCGAACTTGAGCAGCGTGCGCGCGATGTGCCGATCGGTCGATTCGGCACAGTGGAGGAAGTGGCTGGCGCAGTGGCTTTCCTGCTGTCGAAGGATGCCGGTTACGTCATCGGCCACGCACTGGTCATGGACGGCGGCTACATCGTCCACTAGCCGCGCAGAGCGGACGAACCGGCCCTAGCGATGCAGATCGCGGATGATGAATTCGCCGTTCAGTGGTGCCGACAGGTCGCTCGCGAGGAACACCACGACATTGGAAAAATCATCCGGTTGATAAACGTATCCGGCAGCGATCAGGCGCTTGACGTCGGCTTCGCTCTTGTTGACCCGCCACAGCGGTGTGTCGGTGGCGCCGGGGCCGAAGCAGTTGATGCGCACGCCGGTGTCCTTCAGTTCCAGTGACACCGCACGCGTGAAACCGATGATGGCGGCTTTTGAAGCGGAGTAGGCCGATCCTTTTGGTTGGCCGCGGATGCCGGTACCCGACGCAGTACTGAGTACCACGCCCTTGTTACGCGGCAGCATGCGCCGGATTGCGGCGCGGGCGCCCAGGTACACACTCTTCAGATTGAGCGTGATGACCGCATCCCATTCCTGCTCTTCCATGTCGATCAGCGCCCGGCGCGGGAACATGCCCGCGATGTTGAGCAGTACGTCGAGCGAGCCGTATTCCTTCTCCGCGCGATCGAACAACTGCTCGAACGTTGCAGCCTTGGTGACATCACCTTCGATAGCAATGGCACGGCCGCCGGCCGTGGTGATCTCGTTGGCAGATGCCTGCGCTGCGACCAGGTCAATGTCGGTCACGACCACGGCTGCCCCGGCCTTCGCCATCGCGACACCGTAGCAACGACCCAGTCCACCACCACCACCGGTCATGACCACTGTTTTGCCTTCAAGCAGGTTCATGTGCATTTCCTCAGGAGTTGTAGGTTGGTGCGACAAGAATAGTGATGGGAAATGGCATCACAACTTGATGTCATCGCGATTCACTGTTCATGCGATTACGCACAGTTCGTTTATGCCGGCCGTTCGCCAGCCAGAGTGATACGGTGCATGACTCTGCGGAAACCATGGTAGTCATTCACCGGGTTATGCAATACGCAACGGTTGTCCCAGAATGCCAGAGAGTGGGGCTGCCATGCGAATCGGCAGGTGAATTCGGGCTGGACCTGATGCGCAAACAAAAACGCCAGCAGCGGCTGGCTTTCCGCCTCGCTCATGCCGCGGATGCCCACGGTGTGCGCAATATTGACATACAGGGCCTTGCGGCCCGTCTCGGGATGCGTGCGCACCAGAGGGTGCTCGGCCTGCAATTCGGCTGGCGCTGCATCTCTGCCGTCGGATTTGCGCCGGTCTTCGCGGGTGCGGCTGACGTCAGCTTTGGCCGAACTGCTGATGCCCACCAGTCCGTCCAGCAAACTTTTCATGGTGCCGGATAGTGTTTCCCATGCCAGATACTGACTGGCAAACAAGGTGTCACCGCCAAATGGCGGCACTTCACGCGCCAGCAGCATCGATCCCATCGGTGGCTGTTCAAGATACGTGGTATCGGAGTGCCAGATGCCGCCAAAGTTGACGCGCTCGTGTTCCAGCTTCTTGACCTCGATCACACAGGGATAATCGTCCAGGCCTTTGACGAATGGATACTCAATCGGCTCGCCCATCGACTGTGCAAACTGCATGAACGCTGCAGAAGAAAGATCCTGGTTCCGGAAAAAGATGACTTGATGCTCGAGGAGGGCCGCACGTATGCCCAGCGCCGACTCCGGCGACAAGGGTCGTGAGAGGTTGACGCCGTGTAGTTCAGCGCCGATGGCGCCGGCGATGCGTTTGATTTCCATAGTTTTATTCTGACACAAAGTACGGCAGAAATTCGATGGTATTCCACATGATCTTCGGAGTGCTGTAACCGCGCCGCTGTAGAATGGGCTGCGGATCGTTTTTCCGAGCGATAGCAACTGTACCTTCCACCAAAATTCAACGTAACCCAACGAAATCTTCAATGACAAAATCTTTCGCCCTGCGCATCGCCGCCATGAACGCGATGTACAAACTGCCCGTCAATGATCACCCTGTTTTGCCCGAGGATGTCGCCAGTCGCTTGACGAAATTCAAGGCCACACTGATGGACGAAGTGCATGAAATCGACCAGATCGTCGAGCTGTCAAAGAATGGCCGCCCGCCGATCGACATCCTCGTCGCCATGGCCGATCTGCTGGGCGACATCATGGTCTATTGCCGCTCCGAGGCTTTGAAATACGGCCTGCCGCTGGAGGAAGTGCTCGATGTCATTATGGACAGCAACGAAAGCAAACTCGGTGCCGACGGCAAGCCGATTTATGACGCGAATGGAAAATTTCTCAAAGGCCCCAATTACTGGAAGCCTGAACCGAAAATTCAGCGCTTGCTGGAAAAAAACCTATCCCCTGGAAGTTAATTTATTCAATTAAATCAAGGAATTACACCATGCCTATCACTATGTATGCCGCCAGCAGCCCGCGCTTTGTACATATGCTCAACAACCTGTCCGCGCTGCTCGACAAGGCGCAGGCGCACATCGACGCCAAAAAGCTCGACCCCGCGGCACTGACCACGGCGCGCCTGTTTCCGGACATGTTCCATTTTGCGCGGCAGATTCAGGTGTCCTGCGATGTGGCCAAAGGAGCGGTGGCGCGCCTTGGCGGTGTCGAGGTGCCCAAGTATGAAGACACCGAACAAACGATTGCGGAATTGAAGGCGCGCATCGCCAAGACCATCGCGTTCATCAACACCGTCAAGCCCGAGCAGATCGACGGCAGTGCAGACAAGGACATCACGCTGAAACTGGGCAAGCAGGACTACACGTTCAAGGGCATGCAGTATCTGCTCAACTTCGCACACCCGAACTTCTACTTCCACGCCACCTCGGCCTATAACATTCTGCGGCACAACGGCGTAGAACTGATCAAGAAGGACTTTAATGGCGAGTTCTGATTTGCCCGTCGGCAATGCAACTCAATGCACATGACCACGTCCCCCATTCTCGATTCTGCTGCATCCAATCTTGCGCCCGGCTATGCTGAACTGAGCCGCGTTTATTTGCGCTTGTACCGCTACAACCATCTCGCATCCATCGTCGGCTGGGATCGCAGCGCGATGATGCCGCCCAAGGGCAGCGAGGCGCGCGCCGCGGCTGAAGCCGAATTGAATGCGTTGATCCATCGTGCGCGCACCGATCCGCGACTGACAGAATGGCTGCGCGCGGCAGAGACTGAAACGTTGTCCGACATCGCACGCGCCAATCTGCGCGAAATCCGCCGCGACTGGCGCGACGCCAATGCCCTGCCGGAATCACTGGTCGAGGCCAAGACGCTGGCGGGGGCCAAATGCGAGCACGCCTGGCGCAGCCAGCGTCAGGCCAACGATTGGGACGGATTCCTCGAAAACTTCCGCCCCGTGGTGAAACTCGCGCGCGAGGAGGCGCAGTTGCTCGCCGATGATACGGGGCTCTCGCGCTACGACGCATTGATGGATCGATTCGAGCCGGGCGTGCGCGCGGCGGACATTGACCGGATTTTTGGCGATGTCAGGCAATGGCTGCCCGATCTGATCACGCAAGCGCAGACCAAACAAGGCAACGAAAAAATAATCGCCCCGACCGGACCGTTTCCGGTGGCAGCGCAGCGCGCGCTGAATACCGAAGTGATGACTCTGCTGGGTTTTGATTTTTCCGGCGGACGCCTGGACGAGAGCACACATCCGTTCAGCGGCGGTGTGCCCGAAGATGTGCGTCTCACCACGCGCTATCACGAGAGTGATTTCGCGCGCAGCCTGCTGGGCACCATACACGAGACCGGACATGCGCGTTACGAGCAGAACCTGCCGCGCGCCTGGCTGGGACAGCCGGTCGGCACGGCGCGTTCATACGGCCTGCACGAGAGCCAAAGTCTGTCATTCGAAATGCAACTTGCGCGCAGCCGCGCTTTCACGGGCTTGCTGACACCGCTGCTGAATCAACATTTCGGCCAGCAGCTGGCGTTCGAGCCGGACAATCTGCATCGGTTGTTGACGCGCGTGAAGCCGGGCTATATCCGCGTCGATGCCGACGAGGTGACCTACCCGGCGCACGTGATTCTGCGCTATGAAATCGAGCGCGCGCTGGTCGAAGGCGAGATCGAGCCCGATGACATTCCCGCGCTGTGGGACGAAAAAATGCAGGCTCTGTTGGGGTTGTCCACGCGCGGCAACTTCAAGGACGGCTGCCTGCAGGACGTGCACTGGACGGAAGGGGCGTTCGGCTATTTTCCCAGTTACACACTGGGTGCGATGTATGCCGCACAGTGGTTCGCCGCAATGCGCCGTGCAACGCCGGATCTCGACGCATGCATCGCAGCGGGGGATCTCAAACCGGTGTTTGAATGGCTGCGCGCGAATATCTGGTCACAAGGCAGCCTGTGGGAAACGCCGGAGCTGGTACAACGCGCCAGTGGTGCTGCGCTCGACCCGAAATACTTTCGCGCGCATCTGGAAACGCGCTACCTGGCTGCAGCAAAATAAAACCCGCAAACAATTTTTCATGTCGCTCGCGAGCGATTTATATGCTCCAAGCGTATCCTGCGAAACCGAGTGAGATAAAGAACACGCAAAGATGGGCCAGGGTCAGTAGCCGATAGCGCCGCACAATTCGTGCGTGGTCGGCGCCTATGACCAGGAAAGGTCGCCCGTCCGGGGGGCGGATCAGAGCATGCGCGCCGCCCTGCGCAGCATATTGCTGCATCGTGTCGCGTCGTAGCGCCTCGCGCGCGAGCGACGTTTCCTGCCGGTCGACTTTGCCGTCTCTGTTGGCGTCATATCGGGCCACATGGGCTTCTGCGTCCCGTTCCTTCGCGGCCAGCGCGCAGGCGACCTTCAGATTCACGTGGGCCTCAACAGCTGCGCCGTCCGAGGAAAAATAGCCGATGGCGTACACGGGATCACCGATGCGTATGCTCCATTCATGGAATAGGGTCAAACTCAAACCATCGGACCAAGTCTCGCAACGGTCGCAGATGACTTCGGCGTGCTCAGTATTGATGAGGCATTCGCCGGTCGCGTCCCGCAGAATGAACGGTACGCCGAGCTCACCTTCATCCCCTTTTCCATTTTTTCCGGGGCGACTCCAAAAGTAGCGATACCAAACACACGGGGTGCGCGTGAGATGACCGACCAGCGCGTGGCCGGGCGCCTCGGCGACCTGGCCATGCAGTTCGGTGTAGCCTTGGGCGGCGGCAGCGATTGTGGACGTGGGGACGTCCGCGACCACCCGCAAGCGCCGATACGCGCGTAACCAGAGCAAGAATGCACAGGCTGCCATCAGAATCGGCGGCAATATCATCAAGCTGGTTTGCCGGGCAAGAGCCAGCGGGTAGATCAACAACAGCACGAGTGGATATACCAGTATCGCTGTGCCACTCACTTTGTCGCGAAGCCCGAGCGACGCAGCGCGCTGTCGGGCATCCACTCGGGGTACAGTGCCCTCGCCCGCTTCAGGTTTGGCGGTATTCTTGAATTTGATGTAGGCAATGCCGCACGACGGACACTGCCATGCCGGCGCAGCATCAGCCGCTGTGCGAGCGTAGTTGCACTTGGGGCAGACAGTTGGTTTTCCAGCGTTCATCGGCACTTAGATTAAACCAAAATTGGAGGCTGAAGAATGACGCATCACAGTCAGCGCATAGTCGTGCCAAGTGATACAAAAATTCGACGTCGCTGCCTTCGGGTGTTGGAATAGCACCTCTTTTTCGATATCAGGAGGAACTCATGAAACGCATCGCCTATCAACCAGCGGATGTCTTTGTGCCTGCCGGAAAATCCTATTCTCACGGCGTCATTGTGGAGGCGGGGAGAACCCTCTATGTGGCTGGACAGACTTCCCGCGATACGCAGGGAAATATTGTTTGTAGGGGTGATGCAGAAGGCCAGACCCGACAGACACTCGAGAACATGAAAAAAGTGATTGAGGGCGCGGGCGGGCGGATGGAGGACGTAGCCAAGACGACGGTCTTTATTACCGACATCAAATATCGGGAGGCGGTCGGCCGGGTGCGCCAGGAATTCTTCAAGGGAGATCCTCCCGCGAATACCCTCTTGGTGATTTCGGGGCTGGCGGACCCCGCGTTCCTAGTGGAAATCGAGGCGATTGTGCCGCTGTCGTGAAAACGCGGGGCTAGCGGGATCGCGAAGTTTTCACAAACTCGAGTGAGGCCTGAAACAGTTCAATATCTTTCGCGTAATCGGCTGCATCGGCGCGCTCAATCTGTATCCATTCCCGCGTCGCGGCAATGCCGCCGGGCTGAAACGGGCTGGTGTTGTCGCGGGAGAAATGCAGTTCTGTCGCCACGGCGGCAGGCAGACGCAGGCCGATGCCCTTGCCGCTGATACACGCGAACATTTTGTCGCTGACGAAGTAGGCGTCGAGTCCGTTTATTTTTCTGGCGCTGACACCGGGGAGTTTAAGCAGCAGCGAATCGATCTGCGTCTTGGGGCTGGAGTTGGGGGTATCAATACTCAAGGGAGAATCGCCATGGTTGTCAGAAGCGTAGAATATTCACTTACTTTTGGTTTGTCACCCGGCGAATGCCGTTGGCAGGCTGATCTTATACGGCACGTACGAGGACTTGCAAATGGAAAAGCTCGAAGTCGTTAGCCCTGCTGGAGTCAATGCGGCGAAACTCAGTGGCGCGGCGCCTCGCATCAATGATCTGAACGGGAAGACTGTTTGCGAAGTCTGGAATGGTGTTTTTAAGGGTGATATTGCATTCCCGATTATCAGGAAGCTCCTGAAGGAGAAGTATCCAGGAGTGATTATCATCCCGTACACCGCGTTTTATCATCTGCCTGGCAGTGATGTTCCGAAACGCCAGCGTGAACTTGCGCAACAAATCGTCGCGACGGCCCGGGAGAAAGGATGCGACGCACTGATCTCCGGTAACGGCGCCTGAGGAAATTGTGCACCGGCCGCGGCGCGGCCAGCAGCAGAAGCCGAGAAAGCCGGCATCCCCAGCGTGGTGATCACGACGACCGGTTTTTCCGCGCAAGCCCGTTTTACAGGCAGGGCGTGGGGTGTGGAAAATCTCCGTATCGCCGAGTATCCGGGGCCTCTGGGCATCCATGACACGAACCAGATTGCACAGAACGTCGAATCATCACTTTTCGACGGTATTGTCAGCGGGCTGACGAACCCGGCGGGCGTAGCTGACGCAGCATCGAAGGCGGGCCGCCACCATCAGCGTGATGTCGTGTACGCCGGCACGGCGGACGAAATCAATCGCTACTTATCCTCGCAGGAGTGGACTGACGGACTGCCTGTAGTTCCGCCCACCATTGATCGCGTTGAGGAATTCCTAAAATTCACCACGCGTTCCTCCGATGAAGTAATCGCAGTCCTGCCCTCAGCGAATCTGTGCGCGACACCCTGGAACGTTGCGGTCAATGCGGTCATGGCCGGCTGCCGCCCTGAGCACATGCCGATCATTCTTGCTGCCGTGGAGGCGCTGGGTGACGAGCGGTGCTGTCTTGGCAGTCTGGGCAGTACGTCGGGAATATATCCGTATGTACTGATCAACGGACCGATCGTAAAACAACTGGGTATTGAGCACGGCGCTCAACTCGTTTCGCGCGGACCGAATCCCGCCATTGGCCGCGCCATCGGCCTGATCGTCAGAAATATCGCCGGATTTCGCCCGGGCACGAGCTACATGGGGACGTTCGGATACCCGCTGGCGTTCACGCTGGCCGAATCCGCAGATGAGACACCCTGGGATCCGTTCCACGTACAACAGGGCTTCGATCGCAACACGAGCACTGTAACCATCGGCGTGACCAACAATTGGGGCGCGTCTCCCGCCGCCTACGACACGCCGGACCAGAGCGGCGCTGAAACCGCTCTGCAACTGCTGGCCCGCGAGATTACACACAAGACGCGGTTGTTCAATTTTCCGGGCAGCGGCTCCGATGCAGAGACGGTGATGATCACGTTGTTGATATCGCCATCTGTTGCCAAGTCGCTCGCTGCCGCCGGTTACTCCAAGCAGGATGTGATTCAACTAGTCTATGAAAAAGCCCGCATGCCGCTACGCGAATTTGACTGGGTACTGAAATACACGGCAATCATGCGCACGACCGCGAGGGAACGTGCTGAAGCAGGCGTATTTCCGAAGGAGTTCATGGGCGCGCCGGACGATATTGTCCGCGTGCTGTCGAGCCCTGATCTCCTGAGCGTAGTGGTGTGTGGTGACCCACACCGCAACCGCATCATGGTGCTGGAAGGCGGCCATACCCGGCCGACTACAAAACCCATTACGCTGCCGGCATTGTGGGACGAACTGCTGGCGCATTCCGCAGAGTAATACTCGGCTCGCAGACGACAGGGCAGCGGTCGTCTATTCTCTGCTCAGCCCGGATTTTTCGATGATCCATCCTCACCGGGCGGCAGGCTCTCGCAACCGCGTTTTGCACCAAACAGGGCCCGACAAAACGTCGGGGAGGACAACGAGGGTGAGATTGCAGCGCCACCTTTTTCCTGTTTTATCCCCGGGATCATAAAAATCACCCCAGGACACATCGGGATATGTGCGATTTGCCCTTATCCGATCGCGTTCGACTTGATAGATTAGACGAAACAAAAAAACAGCATTACAGGGGTTCGTTAAACGTCCCGATAAGGAGGGCGCAAAATGAACACCAAACTCACCGTTCTGGCTATTCTGTCTTTGTTTGCTGCGACCGCTTCTGCTGCAGAGTTGGCAACCTGGCATCTCTGGGACCACGCGCTTGATGGCAAAACGCGGTGCGCGCGGTTCTCGCCCGGGAAGGACTGGACAAAAGTGGGCGGCTCTTACGGCAATTCCAGTTGCAGCTCATCAAAAAGCCAAACTCTGGAACGAAAGAAAAAAATTCTGAGGGTCATGGGCATTTACTTTTCCGCGAGACCGGCCAAGTGAGATCCATGGATCTGCGTGTGTCCGCTTGAGCCGGCTACTCGTGGCGGATGTTCAAGGCACTGACAAAACATCCCACTGTGGCGAAGCTTATGTAAACGTTGTATTTCGGGTTTCCAATAAAAACCCGGCCCATTCCGATCCGGCTTCTTTACTTGGCCGTAGTGACGGCAAGTGCTCTCTGCTCGCCGCCAATTGTTCTATGATGATGCTTACCAGAAAACGCGGCTGACACACCGCACCACCGGGGCACCAGCTTGAAACCCGTCAAATCCTATCGCAATCCGAAGTTCATGCACGGCCCGGAGGCGCGCACACTGCGCATCCTCGCGGAGTATCTCGAACCAAAAAGCCGCCTCGATGCTGAGGACGTGGATGACACCATCGTGTTTTTCGGGTCGGCGCGTTTCCCGCCGGGTTCGAAGTGGTACGAGGCGGCGCGCTTGCTCGCGTTTCGCCTGACGCAGTGGTCCAAAGGGCTGGATCCAGCCGGTCAGCGCCGCTTCCTCGTCTGCACTGGCGGCGGGCCGGGTATCATGGAAGCCGCCAATCGCGGCGCCTCGGAGGCGCGCGGTCGCAACGTCGGCCTGACCATCTCCCTGCCGCACGAGGAGGCTGCCAACGCGCACGTCACGCGCGAACTGGCGTTCCATTTCCATTACTTCTTCATGCGCAAGTTCTGGCTTGCCTACATGGCCAAGGCGATGATCGTGTTCCCCGGCGGGTACGGCACGCTGGATGAACTCTTCGAAATATTGACGCTGGTGCAGACCAAGCGCATGACCAAACGCATGCCGATCGTACTGTTCGGCACGGAGTACTGGCAAGAGGTCATCAACTTCGATGCGTTGGTACGCCATGGCACCATCGACGCCGCCGATGTGGATCTGGTGTACCGCACGGACTCGGTGGATGATGCCTATGAGTGGTTGATTCGCCAGCTCGCCGAGGAGGCGCTTGGCAAGCCGGGCGCGATGCTCTAGCGCCGGCGTTTGTGGATTCAATTGAAGAACCGGAAGGAGAAAACATGCCGCAACACGAAACCATCGCGGGTAGCTGTTTGTGCGGGTCGGTCCGCTTCGAGATCAGGCCGCCGTCAACTGGTTTCAGATATTGCCATTGCACGCGCTGCCGCAAAGTGACCGGCGCCGCGCATGCGGCCAATGTTTTTCTCCCGGAGAGCCAGTTCAAGTGGCTGGCCGGTGAATCGCTGGTTCACCGTTTCGACCTGCCGGGCGCCAAGCGGTTTGCGGTGAACTTCTGCACGCAGTGCGGCACGCGCATGCCGCACAAAATCCCCGGCACGGAGAATGTTCTGGTGCCGGCGGGTGTGCTGGATACAACGCCGGACCTCAAGCCCGACAGCAGCATTTTTTGGGGATCGAAGGCGGAGTGGTTTGTGGAAACGCCGGCGCTGCCGAAGCACGAGGAATACGGCAAATAACCACCAAAGGGACCGGAGTCGATGTTCCGGCCCCTTGAACGCCTGCCGCAGACAGGCAGATCACAGGGCCGGGCACCATGCGCCGATACGGGTGCAAACAACCCGGCCCTGGTCTCTTACATCTCAGACGTACTATTTGCGCAGCTGCGCCTCGCGGAAATTAATGACCTTGATCACGTCGGCAGCATCGATGCGTCCCACCGGGCCGTCGCTGTAGCTTGACGCAATGATCTTGCCGCTCGCATCCATGATGAACTCGGAGGGCTGAATGATGCTGCGGCGTTCCTCCCACCACGAACCCAACTGGTCGGCGGTCGCGCGCGTGACCCCGTAGCCCACGGGAAACGACACTTCCGCCTGCACCTCGCCTGCCTTGTCTATTGCATCGATGCTGGCAGCAAACACGCTGGCACCGACCGCACTCAATTCAGCCTTGAGCTTTTCGTAGCCGACTAACTGTCGGCGACAGTAGGGTCACCAGTGACCACGATAAAAAAGGACAACCCCGTACTTTGAACCAATCCCGCTCGGCAGATCAACGGTGCCGCCTTTGACGAGGTTGAGAGTTACATTCGGGAACGTATCACCGATACCCAGTTTCTTCGACATGAAAATCCTTTTCTATTTGGACAGCAAAATAAAAATTACTCGGGTATTCAAAGATGCCAAGCTCGATAACCGAGCGGTGCATGCGTAGCGATCGACCCCGACCCTTAAATTACACTCCTTGAGTACACCATTTCCAGCGCCTGATGCAATGGCAGTGACCTCAGCCACTATATTAAAAATATCAATAAAAACAATTGATTATGATGTAATGGCGGCTGCTCGCATTACTATGGGCAATCAGGCTCTTGTTACTTGAGTGTTCAAACCATGTTAAGCATCGTTGTATCGACCATCGCGTTTTTTGTCACGGTCTACTACTGTAGGCGGTATCTGGAGGAGATGGGCATACCGAAAGGCATGACCCGGGGTACCTTGATCTTCACGGCGGCACTGCTGATTTCCTACCTGGTCGCCATGTTGGTCGGATACCTGTCACCCTAGTATGAGAATTACTCTGCTACCTTGATTAAACGCAATTCCACTGACATTCCGTCGCTTAAGGTTTATCGCCATGCTCACACTGTTGTTTCAGGGCCAGATCGCGCTGTTCAGTTTGATCATCGTTGCGTTGATCATATCGCTGACGTTTCATGAATTTGGTCATGCGTTCACGGCTAAATGCTTTGGTGACGATACTGCCGAGCGCATGGGGCGACTGACCCTGAACCCGGTCGCGCATATCGATCCGATGGGGCTGCTGATGGTGGTGATGATTGGATTTGGTTTTGCCAAACCGGTGCCGACCAATCCGCGTAACTACAACTCCATCTGGGCGCAAATGATGGTCGCCGCCGCAGGGCCCATGGCCAATCTGTTGATCGCCATAGTGGCGTGGAATTTATATCGCTATGGCGCCCAGGCCGGGTGGGAGAGCTTTCTCAACCCTGCAGCAAGCCGGTTTTTCAGCATACTGGTCGGTATCAACCTGCTGCTGATGGTGTTTAACCTGATTCCGCTGGGGCCGCTGGACGGGCATTACATCCTGCCTTACTTTCTGCCGCGGCCGCTGGCGCTGCGTTACACGGCGTTGAATGACCGCTATGGTGGTTGGTTTTTCATGGGCCTGGTCCTGTTGTCCATACTCGGTGTGCCCATCTTCAGCGCGGTATTTCGATTCGCCATGAGTCTGCTACCGTACATCACGTTGATCTGATGGACTGTAAATCAACAGCAGTAGTGTCGATTTTCGTTTGCTTGGATAGCGGGAAAAGGCCGCGGTGAAATCGAGGCCGACTGAGAATCTCTTCGTGTCCCGCGGCCTCAACGCTTGCGCTGGACCTCGCTGATGATTTCCTGACGTACGTCGGTGATTTCACGAGCGCGCGAAGCGCCGGCGCCATTACAGTGATCTGTGCGCGGACAGTGAGTACTGCGCGGGCAAATGATGCGCGCGGGGCGCAGTAGCGCATCCTCGACCCAGGAGATGTTCAGCACCCGGGCCACGGCCCGGATCGCCTTGGCGGCAGTATGGGAAATCTTCCCCACACCGCGGTGACGCACGCAGGCCTCGGTAATTTCCGCGACAATGCTCTCAGCGTCGGTCGTGTGCGAGCGCAGTGCCGGCACCAGATCGATGCCGACCGACAGCACGTGCGGATTGCCCGCCATGTCGGGAGTGCGCCGCGAATGGCAGCAATAGAGCATGGATTGATCCCCGTCACGCAGTACCGAGATCTGCGAGCCGCGATCGGGGCCGCGGGTTTCGTCGAGCATCCGGAACACTGCCCAGTTCGGGCAGGGGTCGGTCACTTGCGCCATGTTGCCCCAGGGTAGCGGGATGCCGTTGCCGCGATAAACGGCGCGCAGATAACCGGGCGGATAGGCGTCGAAGAAGTGCCAGTACGGATACGGTGAGACCTTGGTCATGCGCCGCATCACTGCCGCCGGCGTGAGTTCGATCTTCTCGCCGGCTTCGACGCGGTAGGACTCACGCGTCAGGAAACGCCGGAACGGCACCTTGGGGCAAAGCAGCGCCCCGGCAAAGAAGCTGCACTCGAAATCCCGCCAGGCGTGCAGCACGTCCTGCGGGCTCATGCCGCCGCCGATGCTGGTGCCGCCATCCGGGCTGCCGCCCATTTCACCGCCGGTGGCGTGCGCGGCCTTGAGCCCGTCGCCGTCGTGCAGAATCTTGTGGCCGAGGTGTGAAGCGAGGTCGAACTTAAGGCGTGCCGGGTCGGACTCCAGCGAACGGTTGAGGTAGATCGTGCGCGGCGCTTCGAAAAAGGAACGCACCATGCTGCGCAGCTCGCGATCGTTGTCGCGCGCGAGCACGGGCTTGCGGTCGAACCAGTGCAGCTTCAGACCATGTTTGCGGCACAGACCCATCAGGTCATCGACGCTGAGCGGAAATTTGCGCTGGCCGACATTCTCGGCGGCGCGTTCGAGGTCGGGAAAATCGTTGCGCGACATCTCCTGGTGCGAACGGATCAGCAAATGTGCGAACTGTCGCCCCGTAGTGCCGGTCTGCGAGAGCAATTCGGGAATCGCCGCCTGCAGGAGTTCTTTCGAGAACAGGAACGCCGGCTCCAGCGGCACGGCTGCCGCGCCGCCGCTGCGCTGCTGGGTGACCGCGACATCGGTTTCCGGGTTGTTGTCGAGAAACCAGCGCGGCTCGCGCTGGAACAGCGTCGAGAGCAACTCGAGCACGTCGGCAGAAGGCACGCGTTTGCCGCTCTCAATCATGCTTAGGTAGGACACCGACGGCGCCCTCTGCGGATCCTGCTGGGTGCAGCGCGCTGAGAGTTCTTCCAAAGTGAGGCCGTTACTCTTGCGCAGCGCCCGCAGCTTGGTGCCGAGGAAGTGGCTCTGGCGGGCGTGTTGGCTCATCGCATCAGTGAATCGGTGGAATTCGACATGAAGATATCTGTGAAATTAACACTGTGAAATTTCCTTTGTCAAATTATTCATCTCTATGACCTATGATGCACCGCAAGACGGAGAGACAGCGTCCGTAAAAAGGGTGATCACAGAGGGAGGTTCACATGCGATACAACGTTCTGATACTCGGCGCTTCCTACGGCTCATTGCTGGGCACCAAATTGCTGATGGCAGGTCACTGCGTGTCGCTGGTCTGTACCGCACCGACCGCCCGCCTGATTAACCGCAAGGGCACCCGGGTGAGCTTTCCCGTGCGCGACCAGGCGCTGCCGGTAGAGATCTCGTCACGGGAGCTGTCGGGTGAACTGACCGCAATTGCCCCCGCCGAAGCGGATCCGCACGGCTACGACCTGATCGTGCTTGGCATGCAGGAGGCCCAGTACGGCTCGCCGGGAGTGCGCGAACTGATGCAGCGCATCGCACGGTCGCGCAAACCCTGCTTTGCGATCATGAACATGCCGCCACTGCCTTACCTCCGGCGCCTGCCCGGGATCGCGGCGGACTCGCTGAAGGCCTGCTACACAGATGCCGCGGTGTGGGATGAATTCGATCCCGCGCAGATTACATTGGCGAGCCCCGACCCGCAGGCATTCCGCCCGCCGGAAGCGCAGAAGAATGTCCTGCAGGTGGGCCTGCCGACCAATTTCAAGGCGGCGCGTTTCGAATCCGGGGAATCGACTGCCATCCTGCGCCAGCTTGAGGCCGACATCGACAGCGCCCGCTTCAATCGTGACGGAGAATCACTTGAAATTCCGGTCAAACTCAAGGTGCATGATTCCATCTTTGTGCCGTTGGCCAAATGGCCGATGCTCATCGCCGGCAACTACCGCTGCGTCCGCCAGCACGACATGATTCCGATTCGAGACGCGGTACACGGCAACGTCGCCGAATCGCGCCGCATCTACGAATGGGTGGGGAGTCTGTGCATGGGGATGGGCGCCGAAGCTGGCGACCTCGTGCCGTTCGAGAAATACGCGAAAGCAGCCGCAGGCCTGGGCAAGCCGTCTTCGGCGGCACGGGCGCTCTTTGCCGGTGCGGAGCATATCGAGCGCGTAGACAGCCTGGTGCGGTGCATCGCCCGTCAGCGCGGACTCGACTGCGACGCACTGAATGAAATAGTCGCACTGGTCGATGAACGACTGGAGAAAAACCGCGCGCCGCGCGATCCGGAGTTTGATTTTGATGCCTTGGCACTGCCGGGATTCGCGTAAAAAGCTCAAAATAAATAGAACCTAAATCAACAGTAGCGGAGTCGATTTCCATTACTGTTGCTGTCGATCGCCACAGTGGCTTGGAATTTATACCGCTACGGCGCGCAGGCCGGATGGGAGATCTTTCTCAGTCCTGCGCAAGACTATTTTTCAGCATACTGGTTGGCATCAACCTGTTGCTGATGGTGTTTAATCTGATTCCGCTGGACGGGCATTACATCCTGCCGTACATCACGTTGATCTAAATTGATGCACAACGCGGGGAAGTGACTCTAACCATTGATATTATCGCGAGTGGTGGCGAATCATCGCCACGCGCGGCGCTTCTGGCATTGAGTACGCAATTCCGTCTGGGTTACTATGGGTGTCACGCGTGATGATGCCGTTCGGTCGGGCGCGATAACAACTACATGAGGAGGAATCGAGATGAAGCGTGATAAAACGGAATCACTGCGTCCGGATTCAGACGAGGGCGTCGATCAATCTGCTATAGATGTCAATGACGGTCGCCGGCATTTTCTGGCCGGCGTAGGCGCGCTGGGCGCTGCGGCGTCATTCCCCGCTCTGATGGGCGCGTCCGGTTTGGCGTGGGCCGCAAAATGGCCCGAGCGGCCGATCAACCTGACGGTCATGTACTCGGCGGGCGGAGGCACCGACGTCGTGCTACGCGCGATTTCGGCCGAAATGGCGAAGATCGCGAAATGGGACATCAACGTCCTCAACAAGCCCGGCAGCGTCGGTGCGATTGCAACGAGTTTCGTGCTCGGCAAGCCCGACGACGGATACTGGTGGCTAGGCGCGGCTAATTACAACAAGTTCGTCCGGGTGATGGGCTATACGGACTCCAAACCATGGGAAGACTGGCAGTACATGCAGGCTGCAAATTCGCTTGCAAGCTGGTCCGTGCGCACGGATTCACCGTACAAGACCTTCGATGATGTGGTGGCGGCTGCAAAGAAGAATCCCGGCAAGCTGACGATTTCGACATCCGGCACAGGTGGAATCTGGCATGAACTCGCGGCAGTCATCGCACAGGCCGCGGGAATCAAGCTGAGATACGTGCCGTACAAGGGCGGCAAACCAGCGACCCTGGCGGGCCTGCAGGGCGAAGTCGACATCGCGGGCGGCGGCGTGCACGAGCACATCGAGTTCATCAAGGCGGGCAAGCTGCGTTGCCTGCAGCAGACCGGCAAGACCGACATCGTCGTGCCGGGCGGGCCGACCCTGCCCTCGATCGGCAACTTCGTGCCGCAGTTGAAATCCACGCTCCCGGTGGGCGGCAACTACAATATCGGGATACGGCGCAACGTCCCGGTCGAGATCGTCAGGGAAGTGGAAAAAGCGTTTGTCGCTGCGGTCAACTCGCCGGCCTTCGGTGCCGTCGCCAAAAAGCGCTACTTCGACATCGACATCCGCACCGGCGAGGCCGCCGATCGGCGCGCAGCACAGCTCGAGACCCTCACCGCCGCCACCTTTGCCAAGGTCAAGGACCAGATCGGCAAGAAGGTCTTGACGGCAACCGAGCTGGGCCTGCCCACGCCCGACAAGTTCGACCAGTGGTGGCCGCCCAAGGGCTACAAGCCGCTGGCGTAGGTCCCGCGGCGCACTGGTAGTCTGCAAGACCAAGCGTCCCCGCCCTCGGC
>JAQBGW010000022.1:0-27822 GCA_032128415.1 Betaproteobacteria bacterium
GCTTCAGCCGTTACAGGCAGCAGACGCTGCGGTCGATACGCTATCCATGGGCATGTCCGACGATCTGGAGGAAGCGATCGCCGAGGGCGCAACCTTGGTGCGCGTCGGCACAGCAATATTCGGGAAGCGGCAAGCTGTGAACAGTAAGCGGTAAGCAGTGAACCGTATAATACGGCGATGCTCACAAGCTCCGCCCAGTTTTCCACCGCTTACTGCTAACCGCTAACCGAACAGCAATTCCTCACAGCAAATGAACCTACTCTTCATCGGCTGCGGCAATATGGCTGCTGCCATCATCGGCGGACTGATCGCCAAAGGCTGGTCACCTGCCAACATACACGCGGTCGATGTGTTGGCGGAGGCGCGGACGCGCCTGCAACAACAATTCGGCATCCAGACATCGGCTGACGCGGTCGCGGCAGCAGCCAGCGCTGATTGCATCGTGCTTGCGATCAAACCGCAGCACATGCGCGAGGTTGCGACCAGCCTGGCCCCTGCCGTCAGCGACCAGTTGATCATCAGCATCGCCGCGGGTATCCGCTGTGGCGATCTCGCGCGCTGGCTGGGCGCAGCGGCGCGCATCGTCCGCGCCATGCCCAATACGCCGGCGCTGGTGTCGGCCGGCATCACCGGGCTCTATGCCATGCCCGGGGTGTTGGCGACGCAGCGCCGTGATGCGGAGAATATTCTCGGTGCGGTGGGTGCGACATTCTGGGTCGATGATGAATCCGCCCTCGACGCCGTCACCGCGGTGTCAGGCAGCGGCCCGGCATATGTGTTTTATGTCATCGAAGCCCTGGAGCAGGCCGCCCGCGAACTCGGCTTGCCGCCGGAGATCGCGCGGCAAAGCGCGCTGGCCACCTTTGCCGGCGCCGTGAAACTGGCCCTCGCCGACGACACCGATCCGGCGACGCTGCGCGCACGCGTCACCTCCAAAGGCGGCACCACCGAATGCGCCATTGGCGTACTCGACGACGCCGCAGTCAAAACCATTTTCGCGCGTGCGGTGCGCGCCGCTGCTGAACGTGCAGCCGAAATAGGCGACACGCTGGGAAAAGATTGACATGCTTAGCAATGCACTGATTTTCATTGCCCAGGTGGTGTTCGGCCTGCTGACGCTCGCGCTGCTGCTGCGGTTTTACCTGCAATGGGTGCGCGCGCCCTACCGCAATCCGCTGGCGGATTTCGTCAACGCGCTGACCGACTTCATGGTGCGGCCAGCGCGCCGCCTTATATCGAGTCTATGGGGCCTCGACCTGCCAACATTGTTGCTGGCCTGGTCGATGCAATGGGCCGAGCTGTTGGTCACGCTGCAGGTGCGCGGCTTCAGTTTTGGCGCGGAAATCGGTCTCGCCATCGCCGGAATCACCGCACTGGCTGCCCTCGCCGTATTTAAAATGCTGGTGTACATCGTGCTGGTCGCCACGCTGATGCAGGCGCTGCTGTCGTGGATCAATCCCGGCAGTCCGGTGGCGCCGTTGCTCGACGCCATGACGCGGCCGTTCCTGCGACTGTTCCGCCGTCGCATCCCGGCCATCGGCAATGTCGATCTGTCGCCGTTGTTCGTGCTCGTGATCTGCCAGTTACTGCTGATGGTGCCGATCGCCTGGCTGGAATCCGAGGCGTTGCACCTGTTGCGATAGCAAGCACGACCGTGATCATCAGGCGTTGTCTCGATGGTCAGGCGTGTCTGCAACGTCGCGCTTGGCGTCCCCCAAGGGGACTTGCTTCGCGGCGCCCCCCAAGGGGACTTGCTTCGCGGCGCGCATACGCCAGGCACGCACCAGCAGCGTAATCGCGATCCACAACGCAACGACAGCCAGCGGCACCGTCAGTAATCGCGGCACCGCCACCGCCACCGCCGCGATAGCGAGAAATGCCAGGGCAACACTGAACATCAAGCCGGCTTCCGCCGGACCCAGCCTGCGGCGATTGCTCAGCGCCGCGCCGACCGTATTGCCGATGCGCAATGCGCCTGCCGCCGCCCGCGCTGCTTTCCCGCCGGAACCGGCAACCTGGCGCGAAACCGGCGCCGAGGGCAGCACCCGCCGCCGGTCGCCCAACACAATTTCCGTTGCATTCGTCAGGTCTTCCTCATACATGGCCTGCAGGTGCCGGGCGCAATCTTCGTCCTCGATGGCCACATCCAGCTCGTAATTGCTGATCCAGCTCGCCAGATTCAAGTTCGTAGAACCCACACGCCCCCAGCGGCCATCGGCCACCGCAGTCTTGGCATGCAGCATTGAACCGTTCCACTCGAAGACCCGCACTCCGGCCTCCAGCAGCGGGCGGTATCCGGCGCGGGATAAGCGGGCAAGCATCGAAACATCGCTGGTACCAGGCACCAGCAGACGCACATCGACCCCGTCGCTCGCGGCAGAACGCAGCGCCTGCACATAGGGCGCAACGCCGACGAAATAGGCGTCGGTCAACCACAGTGTGTCGCGCGCCATCGCTGCAATCATCTGGTCGAGCCGGTATAACCCGGCGATACTGGGTTGGCTGGCCAGCACGCGCAGCAGCACGTCTCCCGCCGGCTGACTTTCGATGACATCGGGCAGATCCCCTGGAGCACCCGCTGCAGCCCAGGTCTGCGCAAACGCCCGTTCAATGTCGGCGACGGCGGGACCGCGAATCTCAATGCCGGTATCCCGCCATGGCGCAAAGCCCCGCCCGGAATCACCTACCCATTTACTGCTGACGCATAGACCCGAAACAAAGCCCACGGCGCCATCAACAGCGACCATTTTCCGGTGGTCACGCGTCAGCCACCCGAACGGACTGTCCAGTTGCGGCGCATTGAAGCAACACACCAGGCCGCCGGCTGCGATCAGTGGTTCGAGAACGCTTGCCGATCCCATCCCCAACGCGCCCATCCAATCGTAGATCACGCGGACGGCCACGCCTGCCCGCGCCCGCTCAGTCAGTGCGGCTGCGAACGCCCGTCCGGTCTTGTCATCCGCAATGATGTAATTCTCGAACAACACGGAGCGGCGGGCACCGGCAATCGCTTCCAGCCAGGCGGGGTAATTCTCATGCGCATCGCGCAGTATGCGCACCGCGTTGCCGCCGATCTGCGGCGCGCCAGCCGCACGTGCGTAAACCTGCTCGGCGAGGCGGCGCAGATCGCTGCTGTCGCGGCGGGCCGGTTTTCCCGGCATAGGAATACGCGGTTGGCTGGTGTTGGATTCCATCTAATGCTGCGGGGCAACTGACAGAGTGAAACGCGTGTGCGTCACATCAGCACGACGTCAAACTGTTCCTGATTGTAGGCCGACTCGACCTGCAGCGATATCGGCTTGCCAATGAAGTCCGACAACATCGCCAGGTTATGCGATTCCTCATCGAGAAACATGTCAATGACCTGTTGTGACGCAAGGATACGGAACTCGCGTGCGCTGAACTGCCGCGATTCGCGCACCAGTTCGCGCAACACTTCGTAACACACGGTTTGCGCGGTTTTCAGCTCCCCTCGCCCCACACAAACGGGGCAAGGCTGACACAACACATGGGCCAGGCTTTCGCGGGTCCGTTTGCGCGTCATCTCGACCAGCCCCAGCTGGGTAAAGCCGTTGACGGTCATGCGAGTGCGATCACGTGCCAGTGCCTTGCGAAATTCGTTGAGTACGGCGTTGCGGTGCTCCTCGGTATCCATGTCGATAAAATCAATGATGATGATGCCACCAAGGTTGCGTAACCGCAGATGACGCGCGATCACCTGCGCAGCCTCGAGATTGGTCTTGAATATGGTGTCGTCGAACGTGCGCCCGCCGACGAAACCGCCGGTATTTACATCCACCGTAGTCAACGCCTCGGTCTGATCGATGATCAGGTAACCGCCGGATTTCAGATCGACCCGGCGCGCCAGGGCACGTTCAATGTCGTCCTCCACATTGTGCAGATCGAACAGCGGGCGCTCGCCCGTGTAATGCGTCAGCTTCGGCAGCACATTGGGCATGAACTGCCCGGCAAACAGGTGCATGTTCTGGTAGGTCTCCCGCGAATCGACATAAATCCGCCCGGTATCTTCGTGCGCAAAATCGCGCAGCACGCGCTGGCTCAGATTGAGATCCTGGTAGAGCAATGCCAGCGGCGGCGCGGTGCGCGACTGCTCCTGAATGTCATGCCACAACTTGCGCAGGTACTCGACGTCGGCGGCCAGTTCACGGTCGGACGCGGCTTCCGCCATGGTGCGGATGATAAAACCGCCCTTTTCATCCACCGGCAGCAGGTGCTGCAGTTTTTCCCGCAACTGGACGCGTTCTTCCTCGTCCCCGATGCGCTGGGAGATACCGATATGCGATTCCTGCGGCAGATAAACGAGCAACCGGCCGGCAATACTGATCTGCGTGGATAGCCGCGCACCCTTGGTGCCGAGCGGATCCTTGATCACCTGCACCAGCAGGCTCTGTCCCTCGTTGAGCAGTTTCTCGATGAGTATGCCGGGCTCGCCGCTGACGCGGCTGCCCCAGATGTCTGCCACGTGCAGAAAAGCCGCGCGCGCGCCACCGATCTCGACAAAAGCCGATTGCATGCCGGGGCAGCACGCGAACTACACGGCCCATGTAAATATTGCTGACAAAGCCACGCGACGACGCGCGTTCGATATGCAGTTCCTGCGTCACTCCGTGTTCAATAACGGCAACGCGGGTTTCCTGCGGGGTGACGTTGATCAGGATGTCTTCGCTCATGGCACGTTCATGGCCCGCTCACAGTACGCTCATGGCACGATAATGCCGTGGCTGTGCAGCAGTTCCGCAGTCTCTGCGAGTGGCAAACCCATAATACCGGAATAGCTGCCCTCAATCCGCGTGATGAATGCCGCAGCGCGCCCCTGCACCGCATAGGCGCCGGCCTTATCAACCGGTTCTCCGGTCGCCACATAACGGCGGATTTCACTCTCGTCGAGCGCGCGAAACCACACTCGCGATTCGGACACGCGCGTCGCCACTTCACCGTCGCCAGCCACGGCTACGGCAGTCAGCACCCTATGCGAACGCCCTGCCAGCAGGCCGAGCATGCGTGCCGCATCCGCTGTGTCCGCGGGTTTACCGAGTATCGTGTCGTCACAGACCACAGTAGTATCGGCAGCGAGTACCGGGTGCATTGCCAATCGGCGGTTGCGCACGATACTTGCCCCAGCCTGTGCCTTGTCGCGGGTTATCCGCAACACGTAAGCATCCGGACTTTCTCCAGGTTGCGGCGTCTCATCGACATCGACACTGCGTTGCTGTGCCTCGCGCAACGACACCACCTCGAAGTTGATGCCGATCTGTCGCAACAGCTCGCGGCGACGCGGACTGCGTGATGCCAGATAAATCGGCGAAGACCGGATCATTCGCGATGATACGGATGATTGGCGAGGATCGACGCCGCGCGGTAGAGCTGCTCCGCCACCACGACACGGACCATCCCGTGGGGCAGCGTCAGAGGTGACAGCGACCACAGCAGATCCGCATCCGCTTTGACCTCCGCCGCCAAACCGTCGGCACCACCAATCACGAACGCCGCATCGCGACCGTCGTTGCGCCAGCGGCGCAGATGATCGGCCAGTGTCCGCGTGGGAAAACTGCGGCCGCGCTCGTCGAGCACGACACGCAAGGCACCGGGCGGCAGCGCGGCGCGGATGCGCTCTGCCTCGGCCTGTAGCCAGCGCGCAACATCTCCGGATGCGTTGCTGCGCGGTGCGGGCTTGAGCTCCTTCAACTGCAGCGGCATTTCGCGCGGCATGCGCTTTGCATACTCATCGAACCCAGCGCTCACCCAGGCCGGCATGCGATGGCCGACGGCGAGCACTGACAGTTTCACTTGGCGGCGCGGCGGTTGGTAGTTCTGGATCCCGCGCTTTTTGATGTTGCGCTTTTGGGTGATGCGCTCTTGCGTGCCTTCGGGCGCTGCTCCGTACCCCAGATTTCCTCGAGATTGTAATACTGGCGGATAGCCGGCTGCATCACATGCACAATGACCGCGCCGAGATCGACCAGCACCCATTCTCCCGTCTGTTCGCCCTCGGTGCTGAGCACCTGGCCGCCGCCCTTTTTTACTTCAATACAGACATTGTTGGCCAGTGCGCGTACCTGACGATTGGATTCGCCGCTGACAATAATCACTTTGTCGAACAATGCGGTCATTTTCCTGACGTTGTATACAACGATGTCGCGTCCCTTGACGTCTTCGAGCGCAGCCACTGCCGTTGTAGCGAGTTTTTCAGGTCCCATCAATCTCCAGTATATAGTTTATGTTCTTGAATATATTGATAAATATTGTCCGGCAACCAGTAGCGTGCGCTGCGACCGTGGTGTGTCGCCTCGCGAATTTTTGTCGCAGAAATGTCGAGTTCAGCAATGGGCACCACGGTGATGCCGCCCGCCGGCGCCACGTGCACCGCAAATGGCTGGTGCACCAGCCGCGCGTTGTACTCGGCGGCCAGCGGCTGCGGCATACGCGCCTGCCAGGTATCGACGGAGAACCCCGGGCGATAAGCCACTGCAACGTGCGCAAGTTCGAACAACTGATGCCAGCGGCTCCAGGTTGCCAGTTCCAGAAAAGCATCAGCGCCCAGCAACAACACCAGCGATTGCGCCGGCCCTGCTTCCGTGCGCAGCGCCGTCAGTGTGTCGACTGTGTACCCGGGCTCAGCATTCGCCGTTTCGCGGGCATCAACGGTAAACAGCACGTTCCCCGCCACGGCAAGCCGCACCATCGCCAGGCGATCGGCAGCAGACGCGACCGGTGCTGCGCGATGCGGCGGTGTTCCGCTCGGGACGAAACGCACCTCGGCGAGCCGCAATTGATCGGCAACTTCTTGCGCAAGACGCAAATGCCCGAAATGTATGGGGTCGAACGTGCCGCCGAGAATGCCGATGGGAGTGGACATTCAGTGCGGAGTGCGGAGTGCAAAGTGCAATGTGCAGAACACAAACGGCGTTGCGTCCGCCTGGCGGATCTTCATTTTGCACTCATCATTTTGCACTTTGCACTGGAACTATAGTACCAGTCGGCGGATGTCGGACAGCACGGATGTCAGGTGCGAGATGAACCGTGCCCCCAATGCACCGTCGATGACACGATGATCATAGGACAACGACAGCGGCAACATCAATCGCGGGGCAAACTCTTTGCCATTCCATACCGGTTTCATGACTGCCTTGCCGACACCGAGGATCGCCACTTCCGGTGCATTGATGATCGGTGTAAAAAATGTACCGCCTATACCTCCCAGGCTTGAAATGGAAAAACAACCGCCCTGCAAATCAGCAGGAGCGATCTTGCCGGAACGCATGCGCGCGCTGACTTCACCGAGTTCTTTGGCAATGTCGAGCAGCCCTTTCTTGTCGGCATCGCGGATGACCGGCACCACCAACCCGTTTGGCGTATCAACGGCAACGCCGACGTGGAAATAGCCCTTCAGCACCAGACTCTCGCCATCGGCTGAAAGCGAAGAATTGAATTCCGGAAACTGCTTGAGCGCCACTACCGAAGCCTTGACCAGGAAACCGAGCATTGTAAATTTGATGCCGCTTTTTTTGGCTTCATCCGCTTGCGCCTTGCGGAAGGCCTCCAGCTCGGTGATGTCGGCCTCGTCGTGCTGGGTAATATGCGGGATGCTGACCCAGTTGCGATGCAGAAATCCACCGGAGAGTTTTTTGATGCGCGATAAGGGCTGCGTGGTGACTGGCCCGAATTTGGCAAAATCGACCGGCTGCAGCGGTGGCAGGTTGAAGCCCAAACCGCCGCCACCCTCGCCGCGCGGACGCGAGAGTTCGCTTTTGACGTAGGCTTGCACGTCTTCAGTAAGCACTCGCTCCTTGGTGCCACTGCCCTTCACGCGCGACAGGTCTACGCCCAGCTCGCGCGCAAATCGGCGCACCGACGGGCTGGCGTGAGATTTACCGAAGCCCGCTTCCATCCGGGCATCCGCGCCGCCAGGCGCGCTGGGCGCTTCCCTCCCCCCTCGGGGGAGGGATTGAGGGTGAGGGCTCGTCCTGTCCGGAGCAACGGGTGCTGCGACAGGCGCAGGTTCCGCTTTCTGCGCAACAGGGGCGGCCACTCCGCTGGCTTCCAGCATCAAGACCAGTGTGCCTTCCGAAACTTTGTCGCCCACCTTGAGTTTGATGTCCCTGACCACGCCGGCTACCGGCGACGGCACGTCCAGAGTTGCCTTGTCGGATTCCAGCGTGACCAGTGGATCTTCGGCCTTGACGGTATCACCCGATTTGACCAGCACCTCGATCACCGGGATGTTCTTGAACTCCCCGATGTCCGGAACTTTGATTTCGATTGCGTTTGCCATAAAGGTCGTCGCGATCAGACGGTCGCCGGATTCGGCTTGTCGGGATTAATGCCGTACTTCTTGACGGCCTCAGCTACGGTCTTGCGCGGCAACAGCTCCTGATCGGCCAGTGCTTTCATCGCAGCCACTGCGACGTAGTGACGATCCACCTCAAAGAACTGGCGCAATTTGCGGCGGGTATCGGAACGGCCGAAGCCGTCGGTGCCCAGTGTAATAAAGTTGTGTGTCGGCACAAACGCACGCACCTGATCGGCATAGACCTTCATATAGTCGGTGGCGGCGACCACCGGGCCCGCACGATCCTTCAGGCATTGCTCGATATAGCTCTGCCGCGGCTCCTGCTCCGGATGCAGCATGTTCCAGCGCTGCACGTCGAGGCCGTCGCGACGCAGCTCGTTGAAGCTCGTCACGCTCCAGATATCGGATGCAATGCCGAAATCTTTTTCCAGCAGCGCCGCACCGGCAATGACCTCGCGCAGGATGGTGCCGCTGCCGAGCAATTGCACTTTGGGCTGGTTTTTCTTGGCCTTACTTCCCACACCAGCTTCGGCGAACAGGTACATGCCCTTGAGGATGCCCTTTTCCACGCCCTCCGGCATCGCCGGGTGGGTGTAGTTCTCGTTCATTACCGTAATGTAATAGAACACGTCTTCCTGTTCCTGGTACATGCGGCGCATGCCGTCCTGGATGATTACCGCAAGCTCGTAGGCGAATGTCGGATCGTAGGACACGCAGTTGGGGATGGTTGAAGCCAGCACATGGCTGTGCCCGTCTTCGTGCTGCAGACCCTCGCCGTTCAATGTGGTGCGTCCCGCAGTACCGCCCAGCAGGAAACCGCGCGCGCGAAGGTCACCCGCGGCCCAGGCCAGGTCGCCGATGCGCTGGAAGCCGAACATCGAATAGAAAATGTAGAACGGAATCATCATTTTGTTGTTGTTGGCATACGAAGTCGCCGCCGCAATCCACGACGACATCGCACCGGGCTCGTTGATGCCTTCCTGCAGGATCTGCCCGCCCTTGTCTTCCTTGTAGAACATCAGCTGGTCGGCGTCCTGCGGGGTATAGAGCTGGCCGACATGCGAATAAATGCCGAGTTGTCGGAACATCCCCTCCATACCGAAAGTCCGTGATTCATCAGGTACGATAGGTACCACACACTTGCCGATTTTCTTGTCGCGGATGATGGTGTTAAGAATGCGCACGAATGCCATAGTCGTAGAAAACTCGCGTTCCTCGCTGCTTTTCAGCTGCGCCTCGAACGCGGACAGCGGCAACACTTCCAGTGACTCAACCTTGCGCCTGCGTGCCGGCAGCGACCCGCCCTGAGCTTTGATCCTGCTGCGCAGATACTGCATTTCCGGGGAATCTTCCGGCGGCCGGTAAAACGGTACTTCCTCCAACTGGTCGTCCGGAATCGGCACATTAAAGCGATCACGGAAAGCGCGGATCGATTCGGTACCCATTTTTTTCTGCTGATGCGTGATGTTCTGACCTTCACCGGCCTCGCCCATGCCGTAACCCTTGACGGTTTTCGCCAGGATCACTGTCGGCTGCCCGGTGTGCTTCATCGCCTCTGCGTAGGCCGCGAACATTTTGTGCGGATCGTGACCGCCGCGATTCAGGCGCCAGATATCGTCGTCCGACATATTCGACACCAGCGCCGCGAGCTCCGGATACTTGCCGAAGAAATGCTTGCGTACGAACGCGCCGTCTTGTGATTTGAATGTCTGGTATTCGCCATCGACGCATTCTTCCATGCGCTTCAGCAGTATGCCGGTCTTGTCCTTCAGCAGCAGCGGATCCCAGTACGAACCCCAGACCACCTTGATGACGTTCCAGCCCGAGCCGCGAAAATCGGATTCAAGTTCCTGAATGATCTTGCCGTTGCCGCGCACCGGACCATCGAGCCGCTGCAGATTGCAGTTGATGACGAAGATCAGGTTGTCGAGCTTTTCGCGGCCGGCAAGGGAAATCGCACCCTTGGATTCCGGCTCGTCCATCTCACCGTCGCCCATGAACGCCCAGACCTTGCGGCCCTGCGCCTCAATCAGCCCACGATCTTTCAAATAACGCATGAAGCGCGCCTGATAAATCGCCATCAGCGGACCCAGCCCCATGGACACCGTCGGGAACTGCCAGAAATCCGGCATCAGCCAAGGGTGTGGGTAGGACGACAACCCTTTGCCATCGACTTCCTGGCGGAAATTACTCAACTGCTCCTCGGTAATACGTCCCTCGAGGTAAGCGCGCGCATAAACCCCTGGCGCCGAATGGCCTTGTATGTAAACAAGGTCGCCGAGAAACTTGTCGTTGGCCGCGCGGAAAAAATGATTAAAACCGACGTCGTACAGTGTTGCCGCCGAGGCAAAGCTGGCGATATGGCCACCCAGCTCGGAAGATTCCTTGTTAGCGCGTATGACCGTGGCCATCGCGTTCCAGCGCACCAGCGAACGAATCTTGTGTTCGAGTTCTGCATCCCCGGGCGAGCGCTCCTCGCGCTCCGGTGGAATCGTGTTGATGTAGGCTGTATTCGCGTTGTACGGGATGTATGCGCCGGAGCGGCGGGCTTCATTGATTAGACGCTCAAGGAGGTAATTCGCGCGATCAGAGCCCTCACGCTCGAGTACCGATTGCAGCGCCTCAAGCCACTCGCGTGTTTCCTCAGGATCCAGATCGCGCTGGATATCGTTCAAATCCATAGCCATTACCTTTGTGGGGCAGTTTTTTTCACGACAATTTCAGCACTTATGGTGCTTGATCTGCAGCCGCGACAGGGTGAGTAATTATAACGTCTGCGTTGAAACATCCGCAGAATTGCTGATGCACTGCAACATCTCCGGCACTGCCAGCCGGTGAGCCTACTGGCCAGAAAATCCTGGTACGCGTTTGTCCAGAAACGCACGCATGCCCTCGCGCTGATCCGCGCTGGCGAAGGCCTGCGCGAACAACTCGGACTCCAGCGCACAACCCGCAATCAGCGCCACATCCTGCCCGCGCTGAACGGACTGTTTGGCGTAGCGTACGGCGAGCGGCGCCTTGGCTGCAATCTGGCGCGCGACTTCCAGCCCGCGTGCGGCCAGGATGTCCGCCGCTACGACTTCAGTAACCAGACCGATAACCAGCGCTTCCGCAGCCTTGATCTGGCGAGCGGTGATCACCAGTTCCAGCGCACGCGCCCGGCCGACCAGCCGCAGCAAACGTTGCGTGCCGCCGAAGCCCGGCGGTATGCCGAGGTTGACCTCCGGCTGGCCGAACACCGCGCGTTCGGACGCAATGATCCAGTCGCAGGCCATGGCAAGTTCGCAACCGCCGCCCAGCGCATAGCCGTTCACCAGTGCGATCACCGGCACCGGCAGCGCTTCCAGCGCGCGCATCACCTGCATGCCCGTTTCAGAAAAGACACGCGCTTCATCTACAGTCAGCGCCTGCATGGCCGCAATATCAGCTCCGGCCACAAAAGCCTTGTCACCGGCGCCGGTAATCAGCAGCACGCGCGCGCCGGGGTCGGCGCCTACACGCGCCGCGGCATCACCCAATTCGGCCAGGGTTGCTGCGTTGAGAGCATTCAACGCCTGTGGACGGTTGACCGTCAGCAAACAGATGCCGGGTTCCGGCTGTTCGAACAACAGATTCTGGTAACTCATCGGGTAACTCCCGGAAATCAGGTGACGCGCTGCTTTACGTAGGATCCTGGCGCATCTTCGATTGGCTGGTACTTGCCCTTGCCGCCCGGCTGGCGCGCCGCAACCTTCTTGCCGGCATGGCTCGCCACCCATTGCCCCCAGTCAGTCCACCACGAACCGGGATGCTGCTCGGCACCGACCAGCCACTGGTCAGCGTCCGCGGGCAACTGCTCGTTAATCCAGTATCCGTATTTATTGGCTGCCGGCGGATTGATGATACCCGCGATATGGCCGGAGCCGCCGAGCACAAACCGCACTGGCCCCTTGAGCAGTCGCGCTCCGGCATACGTCGATTGCCACGGTGCAATATGGTCCTCAACCGTGGATATGAAATAGGCGGGTGTTTTCACGCGGGTAACGTCGATCGGCGTATCCGCCAGGGTAATGCCGCCGGGTTCGCGCAGCAGATTATCCAGATACAGTTTGCGCAGGTAAAAACTGTGCATCGCTGCCGGCATGCGAGTGGAATCGCCATTCCAGTGCAACAGATCGAACGGAATGGGATCCTTGCCCAGCAGATAATTGCTGACCACGAACGACCAGATCAGGTCGTTGGCGCGCAGCATGTTGAAGGTGGCAGCCATTTCACTGCCTTCCAGATAGCCGCGCGATTTCATTTTCTTTTCCAGCGCACTGACCTGCTGCTCGTCGATGAAAACTTCGAGCTCACCCGGCCGCTCGAAATCGATCATGGAGACGAAAAACGTCGCGCTGGCGATGCGATTCTGCTTGCGCGCTGCGAGCCATGCCAGCGTAGCCGCCAGCAGCGTGCCGCCCAGGCAATAGCCGATCACATTGACCTTGGGCTCACCGGTAATTGCGGTAACGGCATCCAGGGCAGCCAGCGATCCTTCGGTCAGATAATCGTCAAACTGCTTATGCGCAAGAGTTTCGTCCGGATTGACCCACGAGACGACGAACACGGTATGGCCCTGCGCCACGGCCCAGCGCACAAAAGAATTGTTCTCGCGCAAGTCGAGGATGTAGAACTTGTTGATCCAGGGTGGAATGATCAGCAGCGGCGTAGCATGCACTTTTTTTGTCATCGGTTCGTACTGGATGAGTTGCATGATCGCGTTCTGGAACACCACTTTGCCGCGCGTCGCGGCAATGTTTACGCCGAGTTCGAAAGCCGAGGCGTCGGTCATGCGCACCTGCAGTTGCCCGCCGCTGCTACGCGACAGATCCTCCAGCAAGTTGTTCAGGCCTTTCAGCAGATTCTGTCCGCCCGAATCCACTGTGGCCCGCAGGGCTTCGGGATTGGTCAGCAGAAAATTCGACGGTGACAGTGCGTCTATGTACTGACGGGTGTAGAAATCGACTTTTTTCGCGGTTTTACCATCAAGGCCCTCGACCTGCCCCAGCGACTGGTGTAAATGGCGTGCAGCAATTAGGTATGACTGCTTGATGTAGTCGTAGAGAAAATTGTTTTCCCAATCCTCGTGTTTGAACCGGCGATCCGCTTTCAACGGCTGGGTAACCGGCGTCGACTGCTGACCCAGCATTTTCAGCATGGTGTTCTGCCACAGCGCCGAGTAGTCCTGCCACAGCTTCATCTGCATTTCCGCGGCGCGTGCCGGGTCGGTGAATACGCGACTCCATGCCTCGAAAAAATTCTTGGCAATTCCAAGCTCGTCGCTGGCTGCCGGCAGACCCTCGCCGGCGCCGCGCGCCATGTACTTGGCCAGCAATGCGCTACTTTTCTCGGCTATCCCGGCGTAGAGCCGCGCCAATTCAACTGGATCGGCTGCCTGGGGAACTGCGGACTGCGGTTGAGAGACAGAAGTCATATTATTAAATTGTTTGACGTTTACGTAAAAGAAATGATATTGTGCTTGGGAAATTTTACTCGGTATTGTTGCGTAGCACAATGAGCAAATCCTATACGATCAGCAACTTGTCGCAGGAGTTTGGCGTAACCACGCGCACGCTGCGCCACTACGAAGACCAGGGGCTGGTCACTCCAGCTCGCGACGGCATCAACCGCATCTACACTTCCCGTGATCGCGTCCGCCTCAAGCTGGCATTGCGAGGCAAGCGTCTCGGCTTTTCACTCAATGAAATACGCGAGCTGTTTGAACTCTATGATCTGGCCAGTGGCGAACGTCGGAAACTTGAAGAGTTTGCGATCAAGCTGGATCGGCGGCGCGCGCAACTGGTCCAGCAACGCGAAGACGTCGAAGTGATGCTGGACGAGATCAGTTTTTTCGCGACTCAATGCCAGCGCTTGTTGGCGGAAACTGAGACCGGGAAGACTAAGGCAATATAGCGATGCAGCATTACTTACGTTGACGTAAACGTAATACACTTTGTGAATATATTCAATGATTTATCATTTACCACCCATACAACAAACCATGTTTTCCACATTAGATCGCCTGTCGCGTGCAATACCGACGCCAAATGCCTTATGGGAGGGTTAAGTGTCTCACCCTGTTGAGTTTTACTTCGATTTTTCCTCGCCCTATGGCTACTTTGCCGCCGCCAAAATTGACAGCCTCGCTGCCAAACATGGCCGCACAACGATATGGCGACCGATTCTGCTCGGCGCGATATTCAAGGTCACCGGGCAGCAACCACTGACCACCATCCCGCTGAAAGGCGGTTACGCCCTGCATGATCTGACACGGTCGGCACGCTGGTTTGGCGTGCCCTTCAAGATGCCCGGCAAATTCCCGATCGCCACCACCGCGCCCTGCCGCGCTTATTATTGGCTGCATGATCGCGATCCCGCTGCGGCGCGGATTCTGGCGCAAGCCCTGTACCACGCTTATTTTGTGGAGAATCGCGACATTTCGAATCCGGAGATCACTGTCAATGTGGCCGTCAAGCTCGGTCATGACAAAGACGCGGTAGCGCAGGCGCTCAACGACCCTGCCGTCAAGGAACGTCTGAAAATAGAGGTCGATGCCGCAGTCGAACGTGGCGTCTTCGGCTCACCTTATATTGTGGTCGATGGCGAACCGTTCTGGGGATCTGATCGTCTGGATCAGGTCGAAAAATGGCTCGCACAGGGGCCATGGTAAAAAGTGTTTCCTGTAAGCAGGAGCCGTCTGCCGGTCCAATCCCGCAGCTACAATGCGAGCCTCAATCCGGATGGCGGGCACTGATTTCCGGCAATACCTGAAAGCCAATCCATGCGCAAGAATACCGGCACGCGTGTGCTGCAAACAATTGACGAATATGGCAATGCCACGCTGACGCTTAATCGTCCCGAAGTGCACAACGCATTCGATCCAGACATGGTGCGCGCGCTGACCGTGGCACTGGAAGACCTCGGCAAGGATGATACGGTACGCGCCGTCGTCATCGCTGGCGCGGGGCCGAGTTTTTGCGCAGGAGCCGACATTGCGCACATGCGCAAGAGCGCACAGTTCACCAAAGTACAAAACCACAAAGCCGCCGGCGAATCGGCGCGCATGTTTCACACACTGCATGCGTTGAACAAACCGACGATTGCCGCCGTGCATGGCGCGGTTCGTGGCGGCGGCTGCGGCATTGTCGCCGCCTGCGACATCGCCATCGCAACGCGCACCGCGACCTTTCGCCTGTCCGAAGTCAAAATCGGCGTAATTCCCGCGATGATCAGTCCCTACGTCATCAGCGCCATCGGCGAGCGGTACGCGCACCGCTACATGCTTACGGGCGAAGCATTTGATGCTGCCGAAGCCTGGCGCATCGGTCTGGTACACGACATCGTCGAAGAAATGGAATTGGCGGCGCGCGTCGGCGGCATGCTCGGGGAGCTCTACACCAGCGGTCCCCATGCCGTTCGTGCCATCAAGCAACTGATCCCTGTCAGCGCGCACAGCCTGATCGGCCCCGACATCATCAAAACCACTGCCCGGCGCATCGCCGAAATCCGCGCAACACCGGAAGCGCAGGAAGGTTTGTCGGCATTTCTCGAAAAACGCAAACCACGCTGGGCCGAGCCACCTAAAGTCAGAGGCGCGGTGAAGGGGAAAAAAAGGCGTTGATTGTTTTTTCCGAAAATCCACCACATGGTATTCCTGCGGCATCAGCCGGCAGGTTAAAAAGGGTTCTGTCATGACACTACCAACAAAAGTTCGCATCGTTGAGGTCGGTCCGCGCGATGGCCTGCAAAACGAGGCTCAACCGGTAACGACCGCAGTAAAAATCGAGCTGATTCACCGACTGCAGGACGCCGGTATCTCCGTTATCGAAGCTACTGCATTCGTATCGCCAAAATGGGTGCCGCAGATGGCCGATAACGCCGAGGTCATGGCGGGCATCCGGCGCAAACCGGGCGTGACTTTTCCGGTGCTGGTACCGAATCTGAAAGGACTGGAGGCGGCCATCGCTGCCGGAGCAGAAGAAGTCGTCGTGTTTGGTGCAGCGACCGAAAGTTTTTCCAAACGCAATACCAACTGCAGCGTCGATGAAGGTTTGGCGCGATTTGAGGAAGTCGCGCAAGCTGCCATCGCCAAAGGCATCCGTGTTCGCGGTGACATTTCCGTGTGCCTGGGCTGTCCGTACGAGGGTGAGGTCGCGCCTGCAGCGGTGGTGCACGTGGCGCGCGCACTGGATGCGATGGGCTGTTATGAAATCACCATCTGCGACACCGTCGGTACCGGCACTGCCGGCAAGACCCGCGCGGTGATTGAGGCCGTCGCCCGGCACATCCCCGCTCATCGCCTCGCCGGACATTTCCACGACACTTACGGCCAGGCCGTGACCAATGTCTATGCGGCTCTCGAATGCGGTATCGCGACTTTCGACAGCTCGGTGTCCGGTCTCGGCGGCTGTCCCTATGCCAAAGGCGCCACCGGCAATGTCGCAACCGAGGACGTGCTTTATCTGCTGGACGGTCTGGGCATCGAAACCGGGATCGACATGCAAAAGCTGATCGCCGCCGGCGATTATATCTGCGGCGTGCTGGGCCGGACTACGCTGTCGCGTGCCGCGCGCGCGATACGCGCAAAGACTGCGTGACTGTGCCGGCCAAGCCGCAACCCGAAGCAGCGTCGCCCTGTGTGTTCACCTGCGTGATCGATCAGGGCCACGGCTACTGCCTCGGCTGCTGGCGTACGCTTACTGAAATCTGCGCGTGGCACCGCTACGACGCAAACGAAAAATACGCCGTGCTGGCGCAGCTCGAAACCCGCTGCGCCGCCCATTCCCTCCCTCCCGCCACACCCTGAATTACCGGAGCCCGCGTCATGCCGTTATCCGCACCCGTAGCCCGCACGCTAAAACACATCCGCGCCATCGAATGCAAAGGGTACGAGCGCGCCGACGGGTTATGGGATATCGAAGGTCATCTGGTCGATACCAAGACCTACGTCCATTCACGGCGCGATGGCGGCCGCGAACGACAACCCGGTCAACCGGTACATCACATGTGGTTGCGGCTGACCATCGATCTGGATCTGAAAATACAAGACATCGAAGCCGTCACCGATGACGGCCCTTATGAACTGTGCGGCAGCATTGCCGTCAACTTCAAGCGGCTGATTGGACTGACTATCGGACCTGGTTGGCGCAAAGACATATCCGATCGTGTCGGTGGCGTGCTGGGCTGCACGCATTTGGTAGAACTGCTGGGCCCGCTGGGCACTACCGCCTATCAGGCCACCGGCCGCGCCCGCGAGGGACGCAAGGCCGGAAAACCGACTACCAATCAGCCTTACCAGATCAATTCCTGCCACATCTACAAAGATGATGCACCGGCCGTGCTGGAACGCTGGCCGCAGTTTTACACCGGCAAGCGTTGAGGTCGAGAGTTAACCGCAACCAACAGCCTTGTCACTGCAATACGGTATCGATCACCAGCTCTAAGTTTTTTGAACCAACCCGAACCGGCTGGAGCAACCCTTCCAAATCCCCGCGCTGTCGGGTCGGACTGCCCGACTTGGAAATGCGCGCACCGACTACCACCTCCTTAAACTGGGCCAGCGTCAAATTCGGCGCCATGGCCGCCGACTCGTCCAGCACAAATTCCGCCGGTAACTGGTCGACCCTGAAACGTCTCACAGCCAGTGGCGCCTTGGGGCCGCTGATTGCGCGTGCAAACACAAACACCGTATCACCGGCCGCGACCTGAGCGGCTAACGCCGGGCTCAGTCTCACGGCACCACGTATCGCAATTTCCGCACCGGCCGTAACTGCGGATGGCGCCTTAGCAATATTGGGTGTAGTACCGCCCGCCAGCCCACGCGCTTCGGCGATGCTCCCAGCAACGGATTTCGCCAGTTCACTATTCGGAGGCAAGGTCCGTACCAGATGTTCCCAATAGCGGACGGCTTCAGCGTAATCCTTGGCTTCGAAAGCCGCGGATCCGGCAAGCGCCAAAGCTTTGAAGTGATTCGGGTCCGCTGCCAGGGCACGGGCGATGATACGGCGGGGCTCCCCGGCCAGCCTGCGGCCCTGCGCCATGGCCAGCGTATCCGCATAATCGGCCAGCAGTTGTGCATCGTCTGGCAGCAACTTAACGGCTTGAGAAAATGCGGAACTAGCCTCCGGAAAACGGTTGAGCGCCGCATAAGACCGCCCCAGCATGCTCCAACCGGCTGCATCTCCCGGTTCGGCCTTCAACCGCTGCGCCAACTTCGCGATCATGCCTTCGATTTGTTCCGCGGTCACTGCATGCGCAGATTCTGACCCAGCTGCAGTGGTTGCTGCTGCCGGATTGAACGCCTGAGGATTACCCAGCAGGCTATACAGCGCAATGGCCAGCAAAGGAACACCCACAATGACTGCGCCGGACACCCCTGCATGTCCACGGCGATTGACCGCGGCCTCGGCCTGCTCCAGTTCTTCGGCCAACCGTCGCTCAAGATCCTGACGCGCCTGGTCAAATTGATCGGCGGCGAGCACCCCGGACTGCAGATCACGATCCAGATCTGCGAGCTGGTCACGGTAGAGCGCCACATTCGGCTCTGCGGCATGACCGGCAGCTGCCTGTGGTTTCTTCAGTAACGACGGCATGATAATACCCAGCGCTGCCACCACCAGCAAAGCTGCAACAATCCAGAACATCATCATGTGCGGTCTCCGCGCAGCAAACGCGCCGCCTCGTCGAGCTGCGCCGGCGCGATGGCCTCATCGACCACCCTGCGGCGGCGGCGCAAATGGCGAAGTAACGCGAAAAGACCACCGGCCATCAGCAAAAATGGGCCGCCCCACAACAGCAGCGTCTGCGCCTTGACCGGAGGCCGGTACAGCACGAAGTCACCATAGCGGTTCACCATGTAGTCGACGATCTCCTGTTTGGATTTACCCTGCTTGAGCTGTTCTCGCACCTGATTGCGCAAATCAACAGCGAGTTCTGCATTTGAGTCTGCGATCGTCTGGTTCTGGCACACCAGGCAACGTAACTCGCTGGCGATATGCTGCACCTGTTGATCGAGTGCAGGGTTGTCGCTGGTCGGTCGTGCGTCGGCCGCCCAGCCTTCCGGCAGTACGGCAACGGCAAGAACCAGTGCAAGGATTAATTTATACATTGAGTTTTCGTATCAAGGGCAAAATCTTGTCCCGGACCACATCCGGCGTCAGCGGTCCGATCTGCTTGTAGCGAATGACTCCGGCTTTATCAATCACGTACGTTTCCGGAACGCCATAGACCCCGTAGTCGATACCCGTGCGTCCTTCACTGTCCATAATGGAAATTATGTACGGATCACCCCACTGCTGCAGCCAACGCAGCGCATCATCGCGCTTGTCTTTGTAATTGAGTCCGTAGATTGGCACGATGCCAGTCTTGGCCAAATCCACCAGCACCGGATGTTCCAGCCTGCAGGAAACACACCACGATGCCCACACATTGAGCAACCAGACCTGACCGCGCAATTCAGCGGGGCCAATGCGGCGGTCTGTTGCATGAAGTTGTGGCAAATCAAATGCCGGCGCCTGGCGATTGATCAGCGGCGATGGCACCTCCCGCGGATTGAGCCCTAGACCCACACCGAGAAAAACGACGATCGCCAGAAAAATGCCCAGCGGAACCAGGTAACGTGTCATGGTCAGTATCCGCGGGTTACGCCATGGCCTGCGCTGCAGCGGTGCTTTCCGCAGTGCGCACGCGGTAACGACGGTCCATGATCGCCAGCAACCCGCCCAAGGCCATCAGCAGGCAGCCACCCCAGATCCAGTCCACAAACGGCTTGTAATAGGCGCGGACGGTCCACGCATTGTTACCAACCGCTTCGCCGAGGGACACATACAGATCGCGGGTGAATCCGGTATCAATCGCAGCTTCGGTCATCGGCATGTTTTGCGCCAGATAGATGCGCTTTTCCGGGTGCATCTTCCGCAACTCGCGGCCGTCGCGCAACACGGTCATCGTGCCGCGGGTCGCAATGTAATTGGGCCCCCTCACCTCGCTTACACCGTCAAAGCGTATGCGATAGCCGGCAACCGCCACGCTCTCACCGACCGTCATGCGCACGTCGGTCTCGGTTTCGTAGCCACGGACCAGTGTCACGCCGACGATAAAGATAGCCACACCGAAATGCGCAAGCAGCATGCCGTAGTAACCTGCGGGCTGCAGGCGCATTCGCGACAGCCATGTGCCGGACGTTCCAGCCGCCAGGCGCGCACGCAGATTGATGAATGCAGTCACCACAATCCATATCGCAAGCAGCAGGCCGAATGCGACCAGTGGCTTCCACGATCCCAAGGTCAGGGGCAACAGCAGTGCAGTTACCAGGCTAACGGCAAACGCCCAGCGCACCCGCCGAATCAACTCGGGCAGATCGGCCCGCTTCCAGCGCGCGAGCGGCGCGATGCCCATCAGGAAAATTGCCGGCGTCATCAACGGCACGAACACCGACTCGAAATACGGCGGTCCGACAGAAATCTTGCCCAGATCCAGCGCGTCGAGGAACAGCGGGTACAGTGTGCCCAGCATCACCGACCCGGCAGCTGCCATCAACAGCACGTTGTTGGTCAATAAAAAGGACTCCCGCGACACCAGCTCGAACTCACCCCCACCGCGCACTCGCGGTGCGCGCCATGCAAACAGCAACAGCGAACCACCGACCACCAGTGCCAGAAAAACCAGGATGAATATGCCGCGCTTTGGATCGGTGGCAAAGGCATGGACCGAGGTCAGCACGCCCGAACGCACGATGAATGTGCCGAGCAGCGACATGGAAAACGCGCAAATGGCCAGCAACGCGGTCCACATCCGAAAGCTGCCGCGTTTTTCCGTCACCGCCAGCGAGTGCATCAGCGCGGTTCCGACCAGCCACGGCATGAACGACGCGTTCTCGACCGGATCCCAGAACCACCAGCCCCCCCAGCCCAGCTCGTAGTACGCCCACCAACTGCCCAGTGCAATGCCGACTGTCAGAAACATCCAGGCCACCGTGGTCCACGGGCGCGACCAGCGCGCCCATGCGGCATCGAGCCGGCCGCCAAGCAGAGCGGCAATGGCAAATGCAAAAGCCACGGAAAACCCGACATACCCCATGTACAGCATCGGCGGATGCAGCACCATGCCTGGATCCTGCAGCAACGGATTGAGATCGCTGCCTTCAACCGCGGCGGGGAACAACCGCTCGAAGGGATTCGACGTGAACAGCATGAACGCGAGAAAACCTAGGCTTACCAGCGACATCACGCCCAGCACCCGCGCCACCATGTCGTCCGGCAGGTGTTTGCTGAACCAGCTCACAGCCACCATCCATAACGACAGCATCAGCACCCACAACAACAGCGAACCCTCGTGGCTGCCCCAGGCCGCAGCCACGCGGTATTCCAGAGGCAGCGCAGTATTGGAATGATTGGCCACATTGGCCACCGAGAAGTCGTTGTTGACAAACGACGCTACCAGCGCGGCAAACGCGATGACCACGAATACGCACTGGCCCTGCGCGGCAGGCCGCGCGAAATTGACCCAGTTGCGACGGCCGGTAGCGGCGCCGGTGATCGGCAGGATACCGCCGGCGAGTGCCAGGCAAAATGCGATGATGAGTGCAAAGTGGCCAATTTCCGGAATCATGGTTTTTTCCCCTCTTGTGCTTTCGCCAGTGCCGCAGCAGCTTCCGGCGGCATGTAGTTTTCGTCATGCTTGGCCAGTACCTGTTCGGCGCGGAAAACACCACCCGCATCGAGCCGCCCCTGCGCCACCACGCCCTTACCCTCTCGAAACAGGTCGGGAAGAATGCCACGGTAGACGACCGGAATAGTGTGCGCGGTATCGGTAACGTCAAAACGCACGGTCACGCCATCCTCTTGCCGCGCCACAGTACCGGTCTGCACCAGTCCGCCAAGACGAAAACTCTTGCCGACAGGCGCTTCCTTGCTGGCCACCTGCGACGGACTGAAAAAGAACACCAGATTGCTCTGAAAAGCGTTGAGCACCAGTGCCGTTGCACCACCCAGTGCTGCCAGTGCAGCACCGATGGCGAGAAATCTCTTATGTCTTGGTTTCATCAATACACCCTCAAGTGTCATTATTGACGGGGTTTGCCGTCGCGCGGTCACGCGCACGCAACAGCACAACTTCTACCGCCATAAACACGAACGTCACTGCGAAGGAACCCCACACGTAGAGCGCGTAACCACCCATCGCCCAGAAATCAGACCAGCTGTGCCATTGCATGACTGTTAGTCCTTCGCCGCAGCGCGTGGTTCACGCTCACGAATGATGCAGCGCGCGCGCATCAGCGCCACGGCGATGCTATACATCCAGAACGCCAGCGCCATCAACAACATGCCGAGCAGCATGGTACTGGCCATTTTCGGCGCACTTTTCAGGCTGACCGAGGCCCCTTGGTGCAGGGTGTTCCACCAGATCACCGAGAAATAAATAATGGGGACGTTGACTACTCCCACCAGTGCCAGTACCGCGCCGGCGCGGTCAGCGCGGCGGTCATCTTCGATGGACGCGACCAACGACATAAAACCGATGTAGAGGAAAAGCAGGATCAATTCGGAAGTGAGACGCGCGTCCCAAACCCACCACGCGCCCCAGGTCGGCTTCCCCCACAAGGCGCCCGTCCACAGTGCAAGGAAGGTGAACATGGCGCCTGTCGGCGCCAATGCGCGCGCCATCATTCCGGACAGCCGGGTATTGAAGACCAGACCTGCACCGGCCCATCCGGCCATCACCACGTAGATGAACATCGACATCCACGCCGCCGGCACATGTACGAATATGATCCGGTACGACTCACCTTGCTGAAAATCCGTCGGGGCGACAAAAAACGCGACATACAGCCCAACCAGACCCAGCAACGCAGCCGCCGCAAAAAACCACGGAACCACCCTGCCGGCCAGCGGATAAAAGCTGTGTGGCGACGAATATTTGAACCAGTTGATTGCTGACAAGGCCTGCTCTGAAAATTCTACTGTGGGCGGCTGTGCCGCCAGCCATGACCTGCTGTGAATCCCCGGACGCGTCCGTGATCCGGGACCGCAGGACATCAGATGCCCGGACCCCGCATATTAAGGCAAAGACTGTACCATTGCCTCCGGGGTCAGTGCAATGTAATTTATCCTTTTATTCCAATGAGATACGCAGTGATACCGCAGCCACCCAAGGGGCCAGCGCGGCACTCGCCAGCAGTAATGCTCCCAAGATCGAGAAATGAGGAACGACGCTCAATCCTGCGGCATGAGCCCCGCTGGCCGCGGCGCCAAAAATCAGTACCGGAATATAGAGCGGCAGCACCAAAACGCCCAGCAACACGCTCCCCGCACGCAAGCCCACTGTCAGCGCAGCTCCGATCGCACCAATCAGACTAAGCACCGGGGTTCCTATTAGCAGTGCCGCCGCCAGCACGCCGATCTGCGGGGCGTCCAGACCGAACTGCAGGGCCAGCAGCGGCGACAACAGCACTAACGGCAATCCGGAAGTCAGCCAGTGCGCGACGACCTTGCCGGCGACGATCAACCACAACGGCTCCGGCGTTATCAACATCTGCTCCAAAGTGCCGTCCAGGTGATCCGCTGCGAAAAGGCGCCCCAACGACAGCAGTGTCGCCAACAGGGCGGCCACCCACAGCACGCCGCTCGCCAGGACGCGCAATGTATCGGGTTCAGGTCCGACACCCAGCGGAAACAAGGTAACCACGATGACGAAAAAAAACAGCGTCGAAAATAAATCCGAACGCTGGCGCCAGGCGAGGCGCAAATCGCGCCGGATAATTTGCAGGAACAGATCCATTGCCGCCTATTCCTCGATCGCAATCGTCTGCACGTAACCCGTCACCGCAAACGGCTGATGGCTGGTCATCACCACCGCCGCCCCGGCAGCAAGGTGTTTGCCCAGCAGCTCCAGCACCCACTCCGCCGCAACGTCATCCAGAGCCGCCAGCGGTTCGTCGAGTATCCATAACGCTGCGGCATCAGGCAATGCAAGGCGCGCGAGCGCAATTCTGCGCCGCTGCCCCTGCGACAACATGCGCGCCGGCACTCGCGCAAATCGACCCAGCCCAAGCGCATCAAGCCCCGCCTTGGTTGCATCGGTCTGCGCCGAAAACCCGGACAGCGCTGCAGAGAACGACAGATTCTCCGCCACCGTCAATTCATCCTTGATGCCGCCGAGGTGCCCGATATAGCGCAGGTCACGGCAATAGGTTTCGTGCTGATGATGGATATCTTCACCGCGCCAGCGCACCACGCCGTCAGCCGGGGAAAGCAACCCGCACAGGATGCGCAGCAAACTGGTTTTGCCGGCACCATTGGTGCCGGCAACATGCAGTAACGTGCCTGGCTCCACCACAAACGAAAGTTCAGAAAAAAGGCGGCGGCCGCCACGCACGGAAGTCAATCCCTTAGCTGCAAGCACGCCTGCGCCTCCTGTTTGAACTGTCTGGTTGCAGCATACCGTAGCCTGGAATAGTCGCCGGAATGATCGCTGTGGTACTCATTAAGGTTACGCCGCTCGAAGATAGAACCAGCGCGCCACCGGCGCCAATACGCCGAAGATGCCGATGCTGGCAAAGGCCAAGCCCCACGCCGTGATGCTTTGATTGCCGCCCGCGAGATCCAGTGTCATTCCAAACACCAGCGGTGAAAGTAATGCGGTACTGAAACCGAAGAAGGAATATACCGCCATCGTTGATCCCCGCATTTCCGGCGGCGCGCTGGCGATCGCACCAGAAGTCAGTGCGGCGGAATCGCCGAGCATGGCCCCGTAATGCACCATCATCAGCATCACTACGATGTACCAAGGCCAGGCAGCGGTGTATCCGATCAGGCAGGCGATAGTTCCGGACAGCGTCATAAACAGGAAGATGATGCGCTGACGACCGAAGCGTATCGCCATTTCATTACCAGTGATGCTGAAAACGGGACCCAGCACATTGATGAACGCGGCCAGCGTGGCTGCGCCTAGCACCATTGGCGCATGCTCCGGCTGCTGGGTCGCACAGAACACCAGGAACGCCACCATCCAGGTGCGTTGACCAAACAATTCGTAGTTATGCGCCGCGTAACCGATGATGTATGGCAATGTATTGCGGTTACGCAATACCGGCCGGAAATCAAGTAGCGCCGCGGCGTGATGCTCTCGTGCACGCACCCGCCCCAGCGGGATAGCCAGCGTGACAATGATACCGGCGAGCACGGGTCCGATTGCGCCAAACCAGAACGCCCAGTGCCAGTCATGGCTCGCACCGAGTTTGCCCGCAATCAGGATGGAGACCGTCGAGCCGATGCCGAAACTCGCAGTGTAAAACGCGGTGGCCCGCGACTGTGCCGCACCTTCCAGATGATCCGTCAACGCTTTCAGTCCCGGCATATAGGTGCCGCCGAGTGCCGCACCGATCAGGAACTGCGCTAACGCCGCGCTCCAGAATCCCTGCCCGAACAGCGCAAACGCAGTGGCGCCGATACTGCCGATGATGCAGGCCATCAGATATATACGTCGTGAGTCTATGCGGTCGGTAAGGCTGGTCAGCAACGGCACCGATACCATGTAACCCGCAAACATAAAACCGCTGATGGCGCCGGCCTCGGAATTCGACAACCCCCATTCCTGCTGCAACTGCGGCAACAGTGTGGTGTACACAGCGAAGCCGGACATCGACAGGATTTCGGCCAGACACATGATGGTTGTCAATCGCCGGGCTGATAGTTTCATGGCAGCCATATCTCAGAGTGCGCCGGCATCGCGCAACAGCCCGGCTAGTGCCTCGGCCATCTGGCGATATCCCGCAGCATTGGGATGGATGTAATCGGATTTGAGCTCGGGTCTATAAAGCACGCTGGTGACAATCTTGCTCTCGTACGGAATGCCGAATTCCTGTGCCAGTTTTTCGTAAAACTTCGGCGCGCTGGTAATCAGCCCCGGTGCCGGCACGCCAACGAGCACGGCATCCGCGCCACGCACTTTGATGATTTTCAGGATTTCGCGCAAATTGGCTTCAATGTCCGCGGGCAACCCTTTACGCAGCATGTCGTTGCCACCAAGACAAACGATCACCAGTCGCGGCCGATGTTCATCGAGCACACCGGGCAATCGACTCAATCCGCCTGCAGTCACCTCGCCGGGAACCCCGGCGCGCACCACGGTGCGGCCGATCAACTGTTCGAGTACGGCCGGATAACTCTCCTCGGCCTTGGCTCCGGTACCGTAGGTCAGGCTGTCACCGAACGCCACGATGACGTCGGTGGTGCCCAGCTTATCCAGGCGCGGCGTCTTGCCGCCACAACCCGCGAGGCAAATCGCCAGCAGCAACGCGAGCAATAAACCGGGTGACAAGCGCATGCTCACGCGCCCTTCTCCCTCATTCTGCCCTGCTTGAAATCGCGGACAATCTCGCGTGCCGCGTTGCGGCCCGGTAATCCGGTTACGCCACCGCCGGGATGGGTGCCCGCACCGCAAATGTACAGCCGGTTTACCGGCGTGCGGTAATCGGCATAACCCAGCACCGGCCGTGCCGTCCACAACTGATCCAGCGTCAGCGCACCGTGAAAAATGTCGCCGCCGATCAGCCCGAATTCGCGCTCAAGATCCAGCGGCGATAAAATTTTTCGGGCAATTACCGCATCCTTGAAATTGGGCGCATACCGAGTCACGGTGTCGATCACGTGATCAGCCGCATTTTCGCGTATGCCGTCCCAGGTCAAGCCCTCGGGCAGATCGGGACTGAAATGCTGGCAAAACAGGCTCGCCACATGCCGCCCCGGCGGCGCCAGTGAATTATCGACCGTCGATGGAATCAACATCTCCACCACCGGCGCACGCGAACAACCATAAGTGCGCGCATCAAAGTAGGCCTGCTCCATGTACGCCAGCGATGGCGCCATGATGATGCCCGACTGATGGTGTTGTGCTGCTTCGGTTCCCGGCAGGCATTTGAAATCCGGCAGTTCGCGCAACGCGACATTCATGCGAAAAGTCGCCGAGGCACACTTCCAGCCGCGGATACGCCGCAGGAATTCGGGATCAAGCACGGGCGCGTCAATCAGATTCAGGTACAGCAGTTTGGGATTGACGTTGGCCACCACGCAACGCGCCTCAATCACCCGCCCGTCCTTCAACTGCACGCCCTGTGCGCCGCGGGAATCCACGCATACATTGACCACCTCGGCACCGGTGTCGATATACACGCCGCGCGCACGTGCCTCGGCGGCCATCGCCTGAGTGATGGCCCCCATGCCGCCGACGGCATGGCCCCAGACGCCGCGTTTGCCGTTGACTTCGCCGAACACGTGATGCAACAACACATAAGCCGTGCCCGGCGCATAAGGGCTGGCAAAGTTGCCGACGATGGCGTCGAAACCGAACGCGGCTTTCAATGCATCGGATTCAAACCATGCATCGAGCATCTGCCCGGCGCTTTTCGTGAACAGGTCCAGCAGGTCGCGCCGCGCCGGCATTTCGAGATGCCGCATCCGGTTTCCCGCAACGAGCGCGGCGAGCGCATCGCG
>JAQBGW010000023.1:0-11910 GCA_032128415.1 Betaproteobacteria bacterium
GCCGGAGTTCAACGGCGCAGGGCTGCGCATCGGCATTGTCATGGCGCGATTCAACATCAATATCGGCGACGGTCTGTTGTCGAGTTGCACCGCGGCGCTGGCAAAACACGGCGTGGCGAAAAAAAAAATGGTTATCGTCACTGTGCCTGGCGCGCTGGAAATCCCGCTGACGCTGATGAAAATGGCGCAGAGCGGAAAATACGACGCGCTGATTGCGCTGGGCGCGGTAATACGCGGCGAGACCTGGCATTTTGAAATCGTGTCCAACGAATCCGCGCGTGGCATCACCAACGTGCAGCTCGCAACCGGCCTGCCGATAGCCAACGGCATACTCACCACCGAAAACGACGATCAGGCCGCAGTGCGCATGGCACAGAAGGGCAGCGACTGCGCGCTCGCGGCAATCGAGATGGCGCGCTTGCTTAAGCGCATCAAATAAACATAAGCTATTGTTTTTAAACAATTATTTGTGTACCGCGCGGGATGCGGTCACGATTCCGGAGCAACATGAAATCCAGCCGTCGCCGTTCGCGTGAGTTCGCCCTGCAGGGTCTATACCAATGGCAGCTCGCGGGTACCGATCCACAGCTCATTGCCCAGCAGTTGGGCGAGGCTGAAGGTTTCGGCAAAATTGATATCGATTATTTCAATGTGTTGTTGAATGGGTCTGTAGCGCATGCGGCGGAGATGGAGCAACTGATTACGCCGCTGCTCGATCGTTCCTATAAAAGTCTGTCACCGGTGGAACGCGGCATCCTGCTGCTTGCGGGTTTTGAGTTTCGCGCGTGCCTGGAAGTGCCGTACCGGGTGGTGATCAATGAAGCGATCGAGCTGGCCAAGTCGTTCGGCGGTACCGATGGCCATAAATATGTGAACGGCGTGCTCGACAAGATGGCTGCGCAACTGCGCGCGGCTGAAATGCCGGCGGGACGGCAAACAACCTGATGGAGCGGGTGATGGACGAAGAGAAACTGAAAAAACGCATTTACGCATTTTATTTTGCTGGTGTCCTCAACCTGTTCCTGGGTTGCTACGTGCTGCTCTATGGTGGTGGTGTCGCACCTTCGACCCGCCTCGTCATGCTGCTGTTTTTCTTTGGATTTGCAGCGCTGGATTTCTGGTTTCCAGTGCATCTGAAGAAAAAATTTCTGGAACATCAGGCGCAGATGGCGCAGGCAAAGGCGCAGCAACCGACATCGATGCTGTCGGATCAGAAGCCGCCACAGAGCTGACTGGTTTCAGGCTCAGTTGGGCTGTCGGCCATGGTGCAATCGGCTTGCAGTGTTCTGATTTATTCATTTTTCCCAATGCTGCGGAGTTCCCATGTTTACCCAAATTGACCACGTCATGATTTGCGTGCCTGACCTGCAGCAAGGCATCACGCAGTACAGCAAAATGGGTTTCAACATCCATGCCGGAGGTATCCATCCTGGCAAGGGCACGCACAATGCCATCGCGCTCAACACTGAAGACTATCTTGAGCTGCTGGCGGTGCGCGATCCGGCGGAACATGCGGCGGCAGCCAAACCCGGCTCCACCCATATCGGCCTTGCCGATTACATCAAGGCGGGCGGCGGCCTGCGCTACGTGATTATACAAAGTGACGATCTCGCAGCGGACGTGGCCGCCATGCGCGGCCGCGGTGTGGATGTGGGCGATGCCACGGCAGCCGGCCGTCGCACGCCGGCGGGGCAGGAGCTGCGCTGGAAATACGCCGTGCTCGGCCCGAAAAATCCGTTGCCGATGTTTTTCATACAGCAGCTGACGCCGATGGCCGAGCGCCGCAAACAGGTGCCGGACGCCGGCAGTCATCCCAACGGCGTCTTTAAACTGGAGCGCGCTTATATCGTTACGCCTGACGCCGAAGCGGCTGCTGCGATCTACGCCAATGTGCTGGGTATGCCCAAGCCGGCATTGCATAAAGGTACGGTGGTGATGTCGCACATGGCGATCTTCGAGATCGGCCCCACCGGACTCGGTGTAGTCACGCCCTACGCCCCGGGGCCGGCCGCTGAAGCGCTGGCGCGCCGCGGCCCCGGTCCGTTTCAGGCGCTGTACCGCACCAACAGCATGGGCGCGGCAGCGCGCTGGATGGAAAAGCACGGTATGCCGCCGCTGGCGCGCGGCGTGCGCAATACGGGTGAGCACGCGATGCTGGCCCCGCCCGAACTCGCCGGCGGTGCGTACATCGGGTTTGTGGGGCCTGAATAAAGGCGATGTTCGTAGCACGGAAGATGCGCAGCGTCCCCTTGGGGGACACCTGGTTTCATCCGGGCTACACTTGATGCCGCCAATGCCCACCGAATTCGACCTGATCCGCCGTTACTTTACCCACGCCGCGCCGCGCACGGTGCTGGGCGTTGGCGACGATGCTGCGCTGATCCGCGTGGGTAGCGGCAAACTACTGGCCGTGGCCGCCGACATGCTGGTCGCCGGGCGGCATTTTCTCAAAGACGCGGATCCGCAGTCCGTCGGGCACAAGGCACTGGCGGTCAACTTGTCGGACATGGCGGCGATGGGGGCCACGCCGCGCTGGGCAACGCTGGGCATCGCGCTGCCACGAGCGGATGCACGGTGGGTGGCGGCGTTTACCCAGGGATTCATGGCGCTGGCGCGCAAGCACGGCGTGGATCTGATCGGCGGCGACACCACGCGCGGGCCGCTGAATATCTGCGTGCAGATCATCGGCGAAGTGCCGGCGCGACAGGCGCTGCGCCGTGATGGTGCGAAAGCCGGTGACGATATCTGGGTGTCGGGCACGCTGGGCGATGCGGCGCTGGCGGTAGCCGCAAAAAACAAACGCATCAAACTAAAACCTGCGGAACGCGCGCTGGCGATGCGTCGTCTCGACTGGCCCGCGCCGCGTATTGCGCTGGGCCTCGCCTTGCGCGGTGTAGCGCGCAGCGCGATTGATGTGTCCGATGGTCTGATCGCGGATCTTGGTCATATCTGCGAGCGCTCGCGGGTTGCCGCAGTGGTGGCGTTCGAGCGCCTGCCAGTGTCGCCGCTGCTGCGGCGTCATCTTGCAGCCGCCGTGGCGCAGGCTGCGGTGACCGGTGGCGGCGATGATTACGAATTGTGTTTCACCGCAGCGCCGGCGAAACGCGCAGCGGTGGAGCGCGCTGCAGCGCGTGCCCGCACCCGCGTGACGCGTATCGGCCGCATCCTGCGTGCACCCTCAGGCGCATGCGGCGTGGTGGTGGTGGATCGCGATGGACTGCCGCAGGTGCTCGAGCGGAAGGGCTTTGATCACTTTGGAACCACGACATGATGCGCTGCCGTATCATCAGGACCGCGGCAGCAAGGGCCGCTCAGACTGGTAGATGAGCGTGTTGCCCCAGTGGCGAGTAGCGCCGACCGTGATTGCATCGCATGTTATGCTGTGAACCGAATCCCTTTTTGGATTACAGCCATGCTTGCACTCCTGCTGCAGACTGTAGAAAACGCACTCGGACCGTCGCTGGGCCTTGCTGCGGTCATTGTTTTCTGGGGTGGCATTGCAGTAGCTGCCTATATGGTCGCCGCGCCGATCGCGCGGATCGCCATCGACATCGGCACCGCGCGTGCCGGATTTTCCCTGCAATGGATCACGCAGTGCCCGGCCTGCAAGCACGACACGGAGATTGTCGATGCGCGATGCACGCACTGCCGCGTGCGACTGTCGATTCCGTGGCACATGCACTTGCGCAGATTCTTTGGCCCGCGAGTGGGCTTTCGCTGGTGGCACGGCGTGAGTTGGGCCTGGAGCATAGTGGGCATTGCGGCATTCACGATCATGACAGTGGGTGCACTGACCATGAGTGGTGCATGGAACCCGCAGACCAATGTCGAAATGTTGCTCGTGGGACTGGCCTTGATCGCCTGGGCCGGACTCGCCGGGCTGGTTGCGGGGGTGCTCAACCTTGGCGCTGTTGGTCCGTTCGCGAGGCTGCGCGATGCGATTTATGCGCTGGCAAGCGCTGCCGTGTTGTCCGCCTTGATGGTATTGGCGTCCGCGGCGCGGCCGGTGCCGGAGACGCTGCTCGCGCGCATCATCGTGCAGGGGCAGGTTACCCAGGTCAGCGGCCGGACGATTGCGCCAGCGGGCGGGCAGCTCGGATTCGAGTACCTGCAGATCAACCATGCGCTTCTCGGCTACCAGAAAGTGTTTCCACTCGCGATTGTCGGTGTGTCCAGCATCCCGCTGGCGCAGGATCGTTGGACCGGCTGGATGGTTGATCACTTATGGCAGTACGCGCGCGGCTATACCGCGCGCGGCCTTGCCGTGCGCAAGCGCTCGGAACAGATACTCATCAATGAGCAGGGAACTTACGACGTGATTTTGCACGGACAGGAAATCAAGATTAGTCATCGGCCGTGATGTTGGCGGATTTACCCTCCCCAGCGCGACCACTGACTGTGCAGCGTGGCGGTGGTCGATTGCCACGGTCTGCCGTTGCCGCCGTTGCAAAAAAACCATGACCGCTTTGGCTGAACCGCCCGCCCGACCGACGCTGCGCTTCGTCTACAGCCATCCCGCGCATTGCATCGCCTTCGGCGGCGGCGCGGGGCTGTCGCCGCAGGCGCCGGGCACGGTTGGCACGCTGCTGGCGCTGCCCATCCATTATTTTCTGGCATCGCAACCGCCGTGGATATATCTCGCGGTGGTCGTTGTACTGTTCGGGCTGGGGGTGTGGGCTTGCGCGGTGACGGGGGGCGCGCTGGGCGCCGCCGATCATGGCGGCATGGTGTGGGACGAAGTAGTGGCGTTTCTGCTGGTGCTGTTTTTTGTGCCGGATGACGCTTACTGGCTGGCCTTTGCGTTTTTGCTGTTTCGCGGCTTTGACATATGGAAGCCACCACCGATTCGGTATTATGACCGCACGCTGAAGAACGGCTTTGGCGTGATGCTTGATGATCTGATCGCCGCTGGATACACGTTGCTGGTGCTGGCCGGGGCGCAGGTGCTATTGAGTTGAGACACTGGGCTGAAGACGCAATCTTGAGGATGCATCATGCCGGATAAGGCGTTGTACGGACTGGCGGCTAAAGTGGGTGAGGCGTTGCAGGCGCAGGGGTTGATGCTGGCGACGGCGGAATCCTGCACGGGCGGCTGGGTGGCGCAGGCGGTGACGGCGGTGCCCGGCAGCTCCCAGTGGTTCGAACGCGGCTTCGTGACTTATACCTACATTTCCAAACGCGAGATGCTGGGCGTCAGTCAGGACACGCTGGCGGCGCATGGTGCCGTGTCGGAGCCGACGGTGCATGAAATGGTGATTGGCGCGCTGGCCAGCAGTCATGCGCAGATCGCGGTGGCGATCAGCGGCACCGCAGGCCCTGACGGCGGTACGCCGGACAAGCCTGTGGGCACGGTGTGTCTGGCCTGGGCGGTGAAAAACGGCGAACCCAAAAGCACCACGCTGCGACTATCCGGCGACCGTGAAGGCATCCGCCGTGCAGCGGTCCGGGCAGCGCTGGAAGGGGTGCTGGAACTATTGCCTGCAGTGCGGGATAAACGAAATAAATAATTGATTCCATTAATTAATCTGTGATGGCGGGTGTATAGGGTGTGGGGATTTAACCACTACTGTATAAAAACACACTTTTTTTGCCGGACTGTGCCATAATGCGTTCCAACACGCGGCACCAAATCGGTATTGAACCTGTCACTGAACACACGGCAACGAGAGGACATCATGGACGAAAATAAAAGCAAGGCACTCGCGGCGGCACTGTCGCAAATCGAAAAACAATTCGGCAAAGGCTCGGTCATGCGTATGGGCGAGGCCGATATTGCCAAGGACATTGAGGTGGTATCGACCGGCTCGCTGGGCCTCGACATCGGCCTCGGCATCGGCGGCCTGCCGCGCGGCCGCGTGGTCGAAATCTACGGTCCGGAATCCTCGGGCAAGACCACACTGACGCTGTCGGTGATCGCGCAAATGCAAAAACTCGGCGGAACGGCGGCCTTCATCGATGCCGAACACGCGCTCGATCCGCAATACGCCGTCAAGCTCGGGGTCAAAGTCGATGAACTGATCATCTCGCAGCCGGACAACGGCGAGCAGGCGCTGGAAATTGCCGACATGCTGGTGCGTTCGGGTTCGGTGGATGTGGTGGTGATCGACTCGGTGGCGGCACTGGTGCCCAAGGCCGAGATCGAGGGCGAGATGGGTGAACCGCAGATGGGTCTGCAGGCGCGGCTGATGTCGCAGGCGCTGCGCAAGCTCACCGCCAATATCAAGCGTTCGAACACGCTGGTGATTTTCATCAACCAGATCCGCATGAAGATCGGCGTGATGTTCGGCAACCCCGAAACCACCTCCGGCGGCAATGCGCTGAAATTCTATGCCTCGGTACGTATCGATATCCGCCGCATCGGCTCAATCAAAAAGGGCGATGAAGTCATCGGCTCCGAGACCCGCGCCAAGATCGTCAAGAACAAGGTGGCGCCGCCGTTCCGCATGGCCGAATTCGATATTCTTTACGGCGAAGGAATTTCGCGTGAAGGCGAGATCATCGAGTTGGGCGTGGTCCACAACATCATCGAAAAGTCTGGCGCCTGGTATTCCTACGGCAAGGATCGTATCGGCCAGGGTAAGGACAACACCCGCGAATACCTGCGGGAAAATCCGAAAATGGCGAACGAGATTGAGGCGCGGATTCGTGCCGCGGTCGGCGTCTCCGGTGGTCCGGTGAGCGCCCCCGAGATCAAGAAGCAGGCGCTGGAAGTCGTTGAGTCCGACCCGTCCAAGAAAAAGGCGGTCGGGCAGTAAGCATTTCAACCCGGCAGCCGCAGGCCCGCCGCGTGCCGGTGAAACAAGAACCTTCACTGAGGGCCCGTGCACTTAGGCACTTGGCGCGGCGCGAGTATACCCGTCACGAGTTGACGCAAAAGCTCGCGCCGCACGCTGAGTCGGAAGCCGAACTGGCGCAGGTGCTGGACGATTTCACCAAACAAGGTTGGCTGTCGGAGCAGCGCGCCGCCGAGCAAATGGCTCGAGTACGGCGCAGCCGCTATGGCATGGCGCGCATCCGCCACGACCTGCAAAGCAAAGGCGTGTCAGCGGAAGTGGTCGGAACGACCCTGGCCGGATTGAGGGAAGGTGAGCTGGATGCAGCGCGCACGGTATGGCGCCGCAAGTTCCGTACGCTGCCGGCAAATGCTACGGAACGCGCCAAACAGGCGCGCTTCCTGCAGAATCGCGGTTTTAGCGGCGAGATCATTACGCGCCTGTTGCGCGGACTGAGTCGTGGCGAAACTGGAGAAGAATAAATAATAAGTAAAATCAAACGGTTACATATTTCCTACACTGCCAGTATCGCTGTGGCAGTACTGCTGCTCGCGGGTTGTGATGCGCTGCCCTTCGGCGTGACGACGATCAAGGACATCACTGCAGCGCCAGCCAATTTCGAGGGCAAGGAAGTGAAGCTGAAGGGCAAAGTGGCGAGCGTCACCAGGGTGCCGCTGCTGGATCTGCAGGCCTATACGCTGCGTGACGACACCGGCGAGATCACGATCACTACGCAAGGCGCGCTGCCCGCAGTCAATGATGCCGTCGGTCTACGCGGCCTGGTCAAGAGCGCGGCCATCATCGGTGGTCAGTCGCTGGGTCTGCGGGTGGAGGAGAGCAAGCGGTTTTGAGGTGCTGCCTCTGGTGGGTGGCTATGCAGCAGCTTATGCGGGGATTTCCGGAAACTGGTTTAAAATCTGCGCCTTACGCAATCTCCTTGGCGCATCAGCATGAAATCCGCAGAAATCCGCGATAAATTCCTGAAATATTTTGAATCCAAGGGTCACACCATTGTGGCCTCCAGCCCGTTGGTGCCGGGCAATGACCCGACCTTGTTGTTCACCAACTCCGGCATGGTGCAGTTCAAGGAAGTGTTCCTCGGTCAGGAAAACCGACCGTACAAACGCGCCACCACCTCCCAGCGCAGCCTGCGCGCCGGCGGCAAGCATAACGATCTCGAGAACGTTGGTTACACCGCGCGCCACCACACTTTTTTCGAGATGCTCGGCAATTTTTCTTTCGGCGATTATTTCAAGCAAGACGCCATTCACTATGCGTGGGAACTGCTGACTTCGGTTTATAAGCTGCCCAAGGATAAATTGTGGGTGACGGTGTATCACACCGACGACGAGGCTCACGCGATCTGGGCAAAGGACATCGGTGTCCCCGCTGCTCGCATCGTGCGCATCGGCGACAAACCCGGCGGCGGATCCGACAATTTCTGGCAAATGGCCGACACCGGTCCCTGCGGGCCGTGCAGCGAAATTTTTTATGATCACGGCGAGGGCATTCCGGGCGGTCCGCCGGGATCGAAGGACGCCGACGGCGACCGCTACATCGAAATCTGGAATTTGGTGTTCATGCAGTTCAACCGCGATGACAAGGGTGTGCTCAATCCGCTACCCAAGCCTTCAGTCGATACCGGCATGGGCCTGGAGCGTATCGCCGCAGTGCTGCAGGGGGTGCATTCCAATTACGAAATCGACTTGTTTCAGGCATTGATCAAGGCAGCAGCGCGCGAAACCGGTGCCAAAGATCTCGTCAACAATTCACTTAACGTCATTGCCGACCATATTCGCGCCTGCGCTTTCCTGATCGTCGATGGCGTAATTCCCGGTAACGAAGGTCGCGGCTATGTGCTGCGCCGGATCATCCGCCGCGCAATCCGCCACGGCTACAAGCTGGGCCGGACCAAACCGTTTTTCCATAAGGTGGTGCCGGACCTGTCCAAAGCCATGGGCGCTGCCTATCCCGAACTGACCAAAGCGCAGGATCGCGTGATGCAGGTGTTGAAGCAGGAAGAGGAGCGCTTCGCCGAGACCCTGGAAAACGGCATGAAAGTGCTCGAAGTCGCGCTGACTCGCGAAGACAAGATGCTCGACGGCGAAACGGTATTCCAGTTGTATGACACTTATGGTTTTCCGGTCGATCTGACGGCGGACATCGCCCGCGAACGCAATGTCCGCATGGACTACGCCGGTTTCGAGGCGGCGATGGAGCGCCAGCGCGAACGCGCGCGCTCCGCATCCAAGTTTCAGATGGGCGCTTCCGTTGAATACAAGGGTGCCAAGACAGAATTCCACGGCTACGACACACTGGCGGTGGATGAGGCGCAGGTTATCGCGATTTATCGCGACGGCAGCGCGGTAAGCTCCGTGCATGCCGATGAATCTGCGGTCATCGTGCTGGATCGCACGCCGTTCTACGCCGAATCCGGTGGACAGGTCGGTGATACCGGCGAGCTGGCAGGCGAGCACGGCACGTTCGCCGCAGTCGACACGCTGAAAATCCAGTCCGACGTGTTCGGTCACCACGGCAAGCTTGAAACCGGCACGCTGAATGTCGGCGACAAAGTTGCGGCGCGGGTCGATGCCGTGCGCCGTGCGCGCACCGTGCGCAATCATTCTGCTACCCACCTGATGCACAAGGCGTTGCGTGTAGTGCTGGGGGCGCATGTGCAGCAGAAGGGATCGCTGGTCGATGCCGACAAAACACGCTTCGACTTTTCGCACCACTCACCGATGAGCGAAGATGAATTGCGCCGCGTTGAAGCCATGGTCAATGCCGAGATTCTTGCCAATGCCGCGACCGCTGCGCGTGTCATGAAATTTGATGACGCGGTGAAGCATGGCGCGATGGCGCTGTTCGGCGAGAAATACGGCGATGAGGTGCGCGTGCTCGACATCGGCAGTTCACGCGAGCTGTGTGGCGGCACCCATGTCAAGCGCACCGGCGATATCGGATTTTTCAAAGTGATTTCCGAAGGCGGCGTTGCTGCCGGCGTACGCCGCATCGAGGCGACCAGCGGAGACCGTGCGCTGGCTTATGTGCAGGCGCAGGAGCAAAAACTTGCCGGTGCGGCTGCTGCGCTGCGCACCTCACCGCAGGAAGTCGGGCAGAAGATCACCCAGATCCTCGACAACGTGCGCAGTCTGGAAAAAGAACTGGCGCGGTTGAAGTCGAAGCTCGCATCCAGTCAGGGTGACGATCTGGCGACGCAGGCGGTTGAGGTCAAAGGCAGGGATGGGACTGTGATTCGAGTCCTGGCTGCCGCGATGGATGGTGCGGATTCCAAGGCGCTGCGTGAGAGCATGGACAAACTGAAAGACAAGCTGAAAAGCGCGGCCATCGTGCTCGCCGCTGTCGAGGGCAACAAAGTGACGCTGATCGCCGGCGTTACTGCCGATCTCACCGGCAAGGTCAAGGCCGGCGAACTGGTCAATCATGTCGCGCTTCAGGTCGGTGGCAAAGGCGGCGGGCGTGCAGACATGGCGCAGGCCGGCGGGACTGATCCGTCAAAGTTGCCGGAAGCGCTGCAATCCGTGCGTGCTTGGGTCGAGCAGCGTTTATAAGGAACAGCCATGTCCCGCAATCGTTCGTTGCTGCGCAAAGCCGATATTGAACAGATTGCGGAAACGCGACATCGCCATGTGCTCGATCCGGAAGCGCAGCGCCTGACGCGTTCGCTGGGTGACGCAGCTGGATTGAAATCTTTGGGTGTGCACATGGTGCGGCTGGAGTCCGGCCGCCAGAGCACCGTTTACCACTTTCACCATCAGGACGAAGAGTGGATATACATCCTGTCGGGCCGCGGCGTCGCTGAAATCGACGGCGAAAAATTCCCGGTTGGTCCCGGTGATTTCATGGGTTTTGTCGCAGGGTCAGCGCCGCATACGCTGACCAATTCGAATGAAGAAGATTGCGTATATCTGGTTGGAGGCAATCGTTGCCCCATCGATACCTGCGATTATCCCCGCCACGGCATGCGCCGCTACCGGGTGGATGGCGTGAGCGAGTTTGTCCGGCTCGACGCCATCAAGAAACAGAAGCCCAACCTGTAGGGGTTGTCAGCGGGGCAGTGTTATCAAAACGGCAGTTTTGCGGTGGGTTTGGCGGCAAGAATGACCCGCCGGAAATCTTCCTGGATACGCTTGAGCGCCGCTTCACTGTCGGCTTCAAAACGCAAAACAATGATCGGTGTAGTGTTTGAGGGCCGTGCCAGGCCAAAGCCGTCGGCGTATTCGACGCGCAGACCGTCGATGGTGATGATCTCGCGCGCACCTTCGAAGCGCGCGCTTTTCTGCAGTGTATTCATCAGCGTGTAATTTTCGCCTTCGGCCAGCGGCAGTTGCAGTTCCGGGGTGCTGATCGAGTCAGGCAGAGACTCCAGAACGGCCCCGGGATTGGGGCTGCGGCTGAGGATTTCCAGCAGACGCGCGCCGGCATACATGCCGTCGTCGAAGCCGTACCAGCGCTCCTTGAAAAAAACATGGCCACTCATCTCGCCGGCGAGCGGTGCGCCGCTTTCCTTGAGCTTTTGTTTGATGAAGGAATGCCCGGTTTTCCACATCACCGGCTTGCCGCCGTGTTTTGTAATCCAGCCGAACAGATGACGTGTACATTTGACGTCGAAAATGATTTCCGCACCAGGATTACGCGACAGCACGTCGGCGGCGAAGAGCATCAACTGGCGATCGGGGTAGATGATCCTGCCCGACTTGGTGACGACGCCCAGTCGGTCGCCGTCGCCGTCGAAAGCGAGCCCCAGCTCGGCGGGGCCATTGCGCAGCACGGCAATGAGGTCGTTCAGGTTTTCCGGTCGCGACGGATCGGGATGATGATTGGGGAAGGAACCATCGACTTCACAGTACAGTTCCTGCACGTCGCAACCCAGCGCGCGGTACAGCGTCGGCGCAGTGGCGCCGGCGACGCCGTTGCCGCAATCGATGGCAATCGTCATGGGGCGTGCGAGCTTGATCGAGCTGGTGATGCGCGAGAGGTAAGCGGCGCGGATGTCATGGGTGCGGTATTTGCCGGTGCCGCTGCGCAAATCGTTGGCTAGAATACGCTGCAGCAGTGCCTGGATGGCGTCGCCGGCCAGTGTGTCGCCGGCGAGCATCATTTTCAAGCCGTTGTA
>JAQBGW010000024.1:0-4584 GCA_032128415.1 Betaproteobacteria bacterium
TGGGCAAGAACGGCCTCGGCGCGATTAACGTCACTGGAAGCACCAATCCGGCACCGACCAGCGCGGACGAAATCGAGAATGTGGGGGGTCCGTCCTTTTTTGCAAGCCGCACAATAACTACCGTAGACTCAGCGGCTGGAGAGTTCGATGATATTGTCATCTGGCTCTCCAAAAACACGCTGTTCAACCGCATGGTCGCCGCTGGCAAACTACCCTAACCCGCCGGTCCCAGTTCAAAGCTGACCGCGCCGTCGCGATTCTCTTTCAAGTCCAGTCGATATCCGGACTGCCCGGCGAAACGCGCCGCCTGGAACAGCCCGACTCCCAGGCCGCTGGCGGACGCTACCGGCGCATTAAAAATTTTATCGGCCAGGGCCGGGGGAATCAGCGGCCCGTTATCGGTGACGATCAGCCGCGGCCCTGAGTCCAGCATGACGATCACCTGCAGCGCGGTATCCTGTGTGTGCTTGTACAACGCGTTATCAATCAACGTATCGACAATGCTGTCGAACAGTTCGGCAGGCAGTTTTGTGCCGTTGGGTGCGCCGGTATCCTGAAAAATAACCGGGCGCCCCGCATAGCGCGCCTGCAGCGCCTGCCACCAGATCGCCGCATCCACCTCATTGCTGTTGATGATCTCCGGCGACTTCAGTTTCTCCAGCGTCGCCCCCAGCCGCTGCGTGATCTGCGGCAGTTGCCGCCGTACCAAAGACCGGAACGCCGTATCGTCCTCCACGCCGCGCATTTCAGCCGCAGCGCAGATCGAGTGCAGGGATTGCAGCATATTCTTGACATCATGTGTCAGGCGGGCGCCGGTTTCGTAAATCGCCTGGGTGTACGCCGATTGCTGGCGCTGCTGCTCCCGGCGCAACGCTTCGTGGAAATGCCCGACCATCTGCATCAGCAACCTCAGGTGCAGCAGCACCGCCGGTGAAAACGGCCGCGGCGCGTACAACGTCACCTGCAGCGCGCCGGACTCATACTGTTCGGCATGTGTATCCTGCGCACCCACTTTCCCGACAGACAAGGGAGTTATCCACCCAAAACCGGTCACCCATTGCAATTCCAGCAGGTAGGTCAGCGCGTTGTGCAGGAACTGCTCGGGCCGGGTTTCAGCCTGCGCCATTTCTGCCAGCCGTCGCATGCGCTGTTCGAACGGCAGGCCGAGCCCCAGCAGGTACTGTGACACCAGAGTACCGATGCCGCTGAAGCCCGCGCGCGGATTCCACAGCCATGACAACGCCACCAGCACCACGGCAATCACCATCAGCGTCTGTGCAAGACCCAGCAGGTACGCGCCGCGAGTCAGCTCATAGACCACGAAGCTGCCTAGAACCAGCACGACCACCAGCAGGAACAGCATGACGCTGTAGAACAGATCGACCACTACGGGTTCGCCACGCACGTGCGTGCCGCCGGGAATAACCAGTATTGCCAGCGGCAACAGCAGCAGTCCGTAGCGCACGAATTCGGTTGCGCCCGATACCGACTGGTAGTTGGTGAATACCTGCGGCACCACCCACATCAGCACCATGGAGATCAGATAAACCGCCGCCAGGATGGATACCAGGCGGTCGCGGCGTCCGGCCCGGCCGGGCACGCTGCCGCCGATCAGGCCGAACAGCAAGGCCATCCAGGTGCCGATAATCCACCAGTTGCTGACGAACGCAAAGACCGCCCCCAGACCCAGCATGACAATCGCCAGCGCAGCAGGCACCTGCCGCTCGCCGCTCCATACCGGTTGCCAGATCAGGAACAGGCCCAGGTGCGTCAACATCAGCCCGCGCTGCCACCAGTCGTCGGCACCCCAGGCAATGGCGAAATGCAACGCCAACAGCATCAGCGCCAACAGCACATTCAGAGGCCGTGTTGGCTTGCCTGTAGCTGCGCCCGCGCCGGCAGTCTGCGGCACGATCATCGAAGGATCATGGAGCATGCGGTTTGGCTATACCGGTTTGGCTATACTGTAGTGCGCGGGACATCCACATGATTACCCTATACCAAAACAACCATATCTTCACCATCGGCAAATACACCGCGCTGGAAGCGACGCGCACACGGATGCCGCTGCTCGCTCTGCTGACCCTCGCGCTGCTGTTGTGCACCAGTCTTTTCGTCCGCGAACTTGCCGTCACTGAAAGTCTCCGGTTTCAGATCGGCTTTTACGCCAGCGCCGCGCGCCTGTGTGCGGTGTTCATGGCAAGCCTGTATGTCCTGGCCAGTATTTCGCGCGAATTCAACGACAAGGGCCTGGAAGTTGCACTCGCGCTTGATCTGCCCCGCTCGCATTATATCTTCGGCAAGCTCGCCGGATTCATGACTGCTGCCGCGGTAATGGCGGCCATCCTGGCGCTGCCGCTGTGGATACTCGCGCCAGCCCCTGCCGCCGCGTTGTGGACCGCATCGCTGGCGATCGAACTTGGACTGATTGTCGTGCTGTCGCTGTTCTGCATCGTCACTTTTAACCACTTGTTGCCGGCCGCGGGTTTTGTCGCGGCGTTTTACCTGCTGGCCCGCAGCGTAACGGCCATGCGCCTGATGAGCGCCCATCCGATATCCGGGCAAGACACATACTCGCATCAAATTACCGGGGCGCTGGTGGAAGGACTAGGCTACCTGATACCTGCTCTGGATCGCTGGACCGAGACTGCCTGGCTGGTCAACGCGATGCCCGATGCTTCAATTCTGCCGGCCATTGCCGGTCAGGGCGGCATTTACATGGTGCTGCTGACCGCGGCGACCTTGTTCGATTTTTATCGGCGGAGCCTGTAATTGCTGAAGAAAGCGCTGAACAAGTCCTTCGACAGGCTCAGGACGAACGGCAAGTTGTTGATTCCGTTCGTGGTGAGCTTGTCGAACCATGAGCGGAATCAACTTGGTTTCCTGAACCTGAAAACCGCAGGCCTGACTGACGAGCGCACGCTGCAATCGGTGCCGCCTGCTGTAAATGTGCTGCTGATCGTCGCGCTGGCTCTGCAATTGTTCTGGCACGGCTTGCAACCACCACCGCACGCCCGCGCAGAGGCGCTGCCTCCTGCACCCGACGCCCCTAGCCTGCGCGCCGCCAGCTTCGGCGAGCCTGTCGCCACGGCGCAACTGCTGTTGTTGTATTTGCAGGCATTCGACAATCAGCCCGGGATCAGCATCCCGTTTCTCGATCTGGATTATCCACGGGTGACCGGCTGGTTAAGCGCCGCATTGCAGCTTGATCCGCACAGCGGCTATCCGCTGATGATGGCCTCCCAGCTGTATGGTCAGGTGCCCGATGCCGGCAAGCAGCGCGCGATGTGCGACTTCGTGCATGCGCAATTCCTCGACTCGCCCAACAGCCGATGGCGCTGGTTGGCGCACTGCGCGATCATGGCCAAACACCGGCTCAAAGACCCGGCGCTGGCCCTGCGCTATGCAACGGACATCACCACACATGCCGGTGGCGCCTCGGGCTGGGCGCGACAGATGCGCATATTCATACTCGAGGACATGGGCGAAACCGCCAGCGCCAAGGTGCTGCTGGGCGGCCTGCTCGCCACCGGCGAGGTCACGGATCGCAGTGAATTGCATTTCCTGTCCGAGCGCCTGCAGGCACTGGAAAATGCCGGGAAATAGTCAGTAACGCCGAGAATTCGTCAACGGTCCATCAAAAAAATGTTTTACTATCAATAAGTTACGGATAGCCTCGCGCCCTGCGATCGACATCCTTCCCACAAATTATTAAATAATATCAATAAAATCAACGAGTTAAATAAATTCCTGCCAGCCGCGCCTTTGATTCGAAAATTCACGGCGCCGGAGCAGAACCTGGCACGTAATTTGCGGATAAAAGATCAGTTCAATCACCGTCCATGACGGTTAAGGAGCACAGCAAATGAAACGTCAACAAGGTTTTACCCTGATCGAGATCGCCATCGTGCTGGTCATTATCGGCCTGCTGCTGGGCGGCGTGCTCAAAGGTCAAGAGCTGATCACCAGCGCCCGTGTGCGCAACATCATCTCCAATCAGGATGGGGTCAAGGCCGCCTATTTCGGCTTCCTCGATCGCTATCGTGCGCTGCCTGGTGATTACAGCGGCGCCATTGCCAACATTCCCAACTGTGCCACCTGCCAGAACGGCGACAACAACGGTCAAATCCTGTTGAACGGCGCCATCCTGGAATCCATTTCCGCCTGGGAACATTTGTCCAAGGCCGGGTTCATCACCGGTAGTTATATTTATAACGCAACGGCGGCTGCCACCAACACCCCGGTCAATCCTTACGGTGTGCTGGTACAGCTAATTTATGACACCACGTATCAGGATGGCGCCGCTGCCACAGGCCCTATCCGGCACAACCTGAAGACCGGCAACAACATCCCTTCGGACATCATGGCCGAAGTGGACCGCAAGGTAGATGATGGTCTGGCCACCGGCGGGCAGTTGCGCTTTTCGGTGTTGGGCGGTGCCACCAATGCTGCCCAGGAATGTTTCAATACCGGCACTGGCGCATGGCAGTCGGCCACGCCGAACGCCAACTGCGGCGCATCGACGCTGTTCTGATCAGATGCACTCAATCGAAAAAAGCCCGCGCCGCGCGGGCTTTTTTTCGT
>JAQBGW010000025.1:0-2648 GCA_032128415.1 Betaproteobacteria bacterium
ACGACAGTTACGGTGGACGTAACAGGATGGATCTGGCAAGGCCGGCGTTTCCCCTGGCTGGAAAGCTGCAAGGACCGAACCATCTACCACTGGATTGATGAGTCCTTCCAGCCGGTGGCGCGTTTCATCACGTCGCTGATCAAGCTGGTGCCCACGCAGTGGGGGCCGCCGACATTCGAGATCGATGGCATCAAGATGCTGCCCACGGCGCAGGTCTCGCCGCATGCGGATGCCGAACGCAAGGTGGGGCTGATCGCGCCGCGCGGCAAAGTGATCCTCGATACCTGCGGCGGTCTGGGCTACTTCGCGGGGTGGTGTCTGCAGGGCGGCGCGCAGCAGGTGCGGTCGTATGAAAAAAATCCCGATGTGTTGTGGCTGCGCAGCCTGAATCCGTGGTCACCGCAGGCAGACCCGCGCCTGACATTGACGCAGGGTGACATTACAGAGGAGATCACGTTGCTGCCCGCTGCTACCTGTGATGCGATCCTGCACGACCCGCCGCGCTTCGGCATCGCCGGCGAACTCTACTCACAGGTGTTTTATGAGCAGCTCGCCCGCGTACTCAAGCGCCGCGGCAGGCTGTTCCATTACACCGGGTCACCGAACAAGCTGACTTCGGGGCGCGATGTGCCGGTTGAAGTGACGAAACGTTTGCAGCGTGCCGGGTTTACCGTGGCGGTGAATGGGGATGGACTGCTGGCGGTGAAGCAGTGAGCGAAGCATCCCGCCGGGTGCCTAGCCCACCTTCTCATGCAACAAGGTATGCGCCTTCAGCGCCTTTTCGTCGATGGTGACGCCGAGGCCGGGACCGGTGGGCACGTTGACATGGCCGTCGATGATTTTAAAATCACTCTCAGGACACAGCGGATCTTTGGCGGTGGCGTTAAGACCCTTCACGAATTCGGCAGCGCCCATCATGCGCGACACCGGCACGCTGCAATAGAAATGCGCACCGGCTGCGGCTTCGAGCTGGGATTGCTCGGCGAGTCCGCCACAATTGAGTTGAATATTTGCGGCCTCGGCAACGGCGGCAATTTTTTTGGCGGGCGTAATGCCGCCGATTTTGTAGAGTTTGATGCAGAACGCATCGACAGCGTTGGCTGCGACATGCGCGTGAGCATCCTGCAGCGTGAATATGCCCTCGTCAGCCATCACCGGCACACCACCGGCGGCGCGACGAATCTCGGCCATGCCGTGCAGGTCGCGGCGGGCAACTGGTTGTTCGATGTAGCCCAGGCCCATCGGGATGATCTCTTTGATGGCGAGCAGCGAATCGCCCAGCGTCCAGCCGGTGTTGGGATCGATGCCGATCATGATGCCCTCGCCCAGCGCGGCGCGCACCGCAGCGAAGTTGGCGACGTCCTGACGCCAGCCGCGACGGTCGGCCATTTTGAGGCACAGCACCTTGATGCCGAATTCTTCAACGGCGCGCTGGCACTCAGCGATGATGACCTGCACGTCGTCATCCATGCTCACCGACCATTCGAGCGGGATGCGCGGCTGGCAGCAACCGCCGATCAGGTTGTAGATGGGCGTCTGCAGCGCCTTGCCCATCGCGTCGCGCACGGCAATATCGAGCACCGCGCGCGCTGCCGGATTGCCAGCCAGGCGGTTGTCGAACATTTCGTTGATCGACTCGATGTCGAATATCGATTTGCCGAGCAGCGACGGGCCGTAGATTTCCTTGATCGCGGCAACCACGCTCTGCGTGGTGTCGGCGACGAAGTGGCCGGGGCTGATCGGCCGGATCTGCGCCATGCCGACCACGCCGTCGGCATAAATTTTGACGAGCACGGGCTTGCCCAGCAGGCTGTCCGCGGGGCCGGTGTCGTAAACGCCGCTGGAGAATATGCGCTTCAGGCGCACCGGCAGTTTTGTTACAAATATTTCAATGCGATCGATCATGAGCTCTCCAATGGAATGGGTGCTGCGCGGCCTAAAATGCTCCCGAATCAGCTCTCTTCAACATAGACCTTCAAATAGGACGAACGGCCGCCATCGGCGGCGATGGTGGTGCCGGTGATCATGCGCGAGTCATCGGCGGCGAGAAACACCGCAATGGCGGCGATATCCCCGGGGTCGCCCACCGAATACGGATACAGTTTCTGCGCGGCGATGCGGGCGCGCGCCGCGGGCAGCGGATTTTCCGTGGTCATCATCGCGGTATAGCGTTTGATCTGGCGTTCGGTGAGCACCGAGCCAGGCGCAATCGCGTTGGCGCGGATGTTATGCTGCGCATATTGCGCGGCCAGCGTCTTGGTGAACGAAATGATACCGCCCTTGGTGGCGGCGTAGGCGGGTTTGATCGAACCCATCAAGCCGAGATGCGAAGTGACATTGACGATTACACCGCTGCCGGCTTTCAGCATGTGCGGAATGCCGTGACGGCAGGTGAGGAACGGATGCAGCAGGTTGAGGTTGATGGTGTGGTGCCAGACCTTGAGATCCATTTCATGCACGGGCAAATCTTCCTGCAGCGAACCACCGGCGCAGTTGAAAATGATATCGAGCCGTCCGAACTGTTTCACAGTGGCTTCGACTGCGCGGCGCACGCTGTCGTCATCCGTCACGTCGGTTTCAACAAACAACGCCTCGCCGCCAGCTTCGCGGATTTCGCGTTCGGCCGCGCTGCCGGCCTCGCGGTTCAT
>JAQBGW010000026.1:0-57199 GCA_032128415.1 Betaproteobacteria bacterium
CAAGGATGCCAAGACCGGCTATGTCCTCGATGGCGACTATTTCGGTTTGCCGTGGCCGTGCTGGGGAACTGCGGAGATGAAACATCCGGGTTCGCCTAACCTGTACGACCACACCCGCGACGTGCGGGAGGGTGGCGGTACGTTCCGCGCACGTTATGGCGTGGAGCATAACGGTGCCAATCTATTGGCCGCAGACGGAATTTCGTCGGTCAATTCGGAGATCACCACAGGCTATCCGGAATTTGATCATGTGCTCCTGAAGAAGCTGGGCTGGTGGGATGACCTGACGGCTGCCGAAAAAACGGCCGCTGAAGGCAAGAACTGGAAAACCGACCTTTCAGGCGGGATCCAGCGAGTAGCGATCAAGCATGGCTGCGTGCCATTTGGCAACGCGAGAGCCCGTGCGCTGGTGTGGAATTTCCCGGATCCGATACCGCAGCATCGGGAGCCGTTGTACTCCCCGCGCCCGGATCTGATCGATAAATACCCGACGCATGCCGACCAGAAGATGAAGTGGCGGATCCCGCTGCTGTTCAAGACCGTGCAAGATGCCAACAGGGATGCCGTCAAGTCCTATCCGCTGATCATGACCAGCGGCCGACTGACGGAATACGAGGGTGGTGGCGACGAAACCCGGTCGAATCCATGGCTGGCAGAGTTGCAGCAGGAGATGTTCGTGGAGATCAATCCGAAGGATGCGAACGACCGCGGCGTGCGCAACAATGAATACGTCTGGGTCGAATCGCCGACGAAGGCCAAACTCAAGGTCAAGACGCAGGTCACCGAACGTGTAGCTTCAGGCACCGTGTTCCTGCCGTTCCACTTTGCTGGCTGGTGGATGGGTGAGGACATGAAAAAATATTATCCGGAAGGTGCTGCCCCGATAGTGCGCGGCGAAGCGGTAAACACGGCAACTACATATGGCTACGACATCGTAACCAATATGCAGGAAACCAAGACCACACTTTGCCAAGTGTCCAAAGCATAACGAGCAGAGACTCCCAAGGAGATCAATATGGCCAGAATGAAATTCCTGTGTGATGCCGAGCGCTGCATCGAGTGCAACGGTTGCGTAACTGCGTGCAAACAAGAGCACGAAGTGCCCTGGGGCGTGAATCGCCGGCGGGTGGTGACTCTTAACGATGGTCTGCCGGGCGAGAAGTCGATTTCGGTCGCCTGCATGCATTGTTCAGATGCGCCGTGCATGGCGGTGTGCCCGGTGGATTGCTTCTACAAGACTTCCGAAGGCGTGGTGCTCCACGACAAGGATCTGTGCATAGGCTGCGGTTACTGCTTCTATGCCTGCCCGTTCGGCGCGCCGCAGTTCCCGCAGGATGGTGCTTTCGGTCTGCGCGGCAAGATGGACAAGTGCACGTTCTGTGCCGGTGGACCTGAGGCAGATAACTCTGCTGCTGAATTCAAGAAATATGGCCGTAACCGTCTCGCCGAAGGGAAACTGCCGGCTTGCGCAGAAATGTGCTCGACCAAAGCATTGCTGGGTGGTGATTCCGACGTCATCGCCGATGTCTACCGCAACCGCGTGCTCAAGCGCGGCAAGGGCTCCGAAGTCTGGGGCTGGGGCACGGCCTACGGCAAGCCGGAAAAAGGAGCAACGCCTCCGGCAGGGGCCAAGTCATGAGGCAGGCGCTGATTGCATCAGTCGCCGCAATGGCTTTGCTCGCGCTTGCCGGATGCGGCGAGAAATCGGTAACCGTGTACAAGCAGGGACAGTATCAGGGTAAACCTGACAGCCGTCCCTGGGAGAACGCCCAGTTCAAGAACGACAAGTTGGCCTGGGAGGCGGCAATTAAAGTACGTAATAACGGCCAGAACGAGTACAGCCGTACCGTCTCTCAATAGAACACAGGAGGAGGTAATGCGCGTGAACATGAAACAGTGGTTCGCAGCGCTGCTGGTCGCCGGGATGTGCGCAGTGGCACCCCAGATGGTCATAGCAGCCGATGCCGCCAGCGCACAGCAGCAGCAGGTGGAACGTCAGGGCACGCAACCCGGCAACAATGCGCCGTTTTGGAGCGATGTCCGTGGTGGCGGTAATCAAAACCAAACCACCCAGGTACGTGGCATCGAGTCGAGCGTACTGGTGCAGTCGGGAGGTGAAACCTGGCGGCAACTGCGCAATGGCCCAATCACCAATTATGGTGGCTGGCTGATTGTGCTGGTGATGGTGGCGATTGGGATCTTCTACAAACTGAAAGGCCCGATCAAACTGCATGAACAACCGACCGGGCGTCGCCTGCTGCGCTTCGGTCCCTGGGATCGCATGGTGCATTGGGGTTCAGCAATCAGCTTCATACTGCTTGCGGTAACCGGCATCATCACCCTGTTCGGCAAGCACATCCTGCTGCCGATCATTGGCTACACGCTGTTTTCATGGCTCGCGATCTTGTCGAAAAACGTACACAATTTCGTCGGACCGGTGTTTGCATTCTGCACGATTCTGCTGTTCGTGACCTTTGTGAAAGACAACTTCCCCAAGGCCGAGGACATCAAGTGGCTTACCAAGGCGGGGGGGATGTTGTCGGGTGAACATGTGCCGTCAGGACGCTTCAATGCCGGGGAAAAGGTCTGGTTCTGGCTTGGCGTGACGCTGCTTGGGATCGTTATCAGCGTTACCGGATTCATACTGAATTTCCCGAACTTCGAGCAGGGCCGATTGCTGATGCAGCAGGCTAACGTAATTCATAGCATTGCCGCTGTCCTGTTCGTGATTATGGGAATGAGTCATATCTATCTGGGTACTGTCGGTGTCGAAGGAGCGTATGAATCAATGCGCACCGGCTATGTCGATGAAGCCTGGGCGAAGGAGCATCACGAATACTGGTATCAGGATGCTGTTGCCGGCAACAAGGGAGGCGGGACGGCCCGTCCTGCTGCTGCTTCTGCTTCTGCACTTAAGGAGGGATGGAAAACATGATGGCGAAGATAATGTGGAAGCTGATACCGGTCATGCTGGCGTGCAGTGTGATCGGACTGGCTACAGCAGCACAACCGGCACCGGCTGGCGCAGCCAAGGCCGCAGATGCCAAGATGAAAGCCAAAGCCAAGGCTGCTGAGGCCCAAGCCAAGGCCGAGGACCGGGCGGTTGCGAACTTCAAGAATCAGAAGGGTGTGATGGGCGGCGCCATGGCCAAGAAGTAATATGTAGCGGCACCAGTTTAGTCAATAAAAAACCCGGTTTACCGGGCTTTTTTATTGCTGCAATATGATTGCATTAACGCGGATCGTCTCAGAATAAAACATAATAAAATCAAGTGGTTATATGATTTTTCCGATGCTTTCCTCAAGTAATTTCCAGGCCGTCTTGCCTACGGCCTCTCGCCAGCGTTGATAAAAACCGGAATCGCGAAGACGATTGCGAAAATCTGTTTGATCCACGGCTATAGCAGTCATACCCCAGTCACCAATTTTTGATTCCAGGGTACGGTTCAGTGCGTCGGTGTGAGCGCGTTGCCGGGCGACATGCTTGCGCACAGCCCGCTCGACGATCTGCTGCATGTCGACAGGCAATGAACTCCAGAAGTGGTGACTGGCAATCAGATTAAAACCGGACCACATGTGAGACGTGAGGCTGATATGGCGCGTCACTTCGTGCAGGCGCAAGGCTTCGGTGATTGATAACGGATTTTCCTGGGCATCAATTTCGTGATTTTGCAATGCTGCATAAAGCTTTAAAACATTAATTTCGACTGGTTTGGCGCCGAGGCTCGTGAAGGCATCGGCGAACATTTTTCCTTCCGGGATACGAATACGTAAACCTTCCAGATCTGCGGCCTTGGTAATGGGGTGTTCTACGGTCGAGATATGACGAAAGCCGTTTTCCAACAGGCCATAGGGCAGGGCGTGAATGCCTTTAGTGCTCAATTCCTTGCGCAGATAATCACCCAAGGGGCCGTCCAACGTTGAATGAACCTGAGCGTGATCCTTGAATGCGAAAGGCAGACCCTGGATTTCCATGGCAGGTATCACTGGGCCCAAGATGCCGCCCATGAGCGTATAGAACTGGATTTCACCTTTGATCAGCAGATCAACAATGGCCAGATGCGATGCCGGTAATCCCTCATTCTTGGCATGCACCGTGATGGACAGACGGCCTCCGGTTCCCTCGCGAACTTCCTGCCATAGATCAACAAGGAATGGGTGAACATGGCTGTCCTGCGACATGTAGTGATACTGCCGCCCCTGCCATTGCGGGGTATTCACGCGGGGAGCGCCGATGCCATCAACTCGGGCGTAATGCCTTGCGCCTCAGTGTTGGAGTAATTCAGCTCGACTTTTACACCGTTGGGATCGATCAGGAACAGTTGGAAAAGCCCCTGATCACTGACCATCCGGCTGCTGAATTCTATTTTTTTCTGTTCCAGATGATCCATCATGTCGCGCAAACCTGTGCATCGAAATGCTATGTGATCTACGACACCGGTGCCGCTGATCGCATCCGAATGCTGTCCCAGGTAGCGCTTGCGATTCTCGCTGACATTTTTTCCGCCCTGAGTCAGATGCACGATGTCATGCCCACCCAGGTACAACCAGACGACTGGGAATTTGAAATCCGGGCTGGGTCCTACACGGAAACCCAATACGTTGACATACCAGTCTCGCGTTGCGTTGATATCGTCGGTCTGAATCAAAAAATGCTCTAGATGGCTGAGGGGCATGCAATATCTCACATAAATTTTATACGGGTGTGGGGTCGCCAGACTTGACAATAATTTGCTCGACCACGCTGACACCGATGGCGCGCCGGAGGGCCGCCGCTTAATATTCTGACGGCGGGCGGCATTTTACAGCATGCGCCAGTGTTGGGAACTCAATAATTATGAAATGATGAAACCAATTAATGCTTTCCATGATCCGGCGTTAATTACCGTACGTCCATAAAATCTCTTGAATCTCATACGGGCGTGGCGTCACCGGACTCAACAATCACTTGCTCGACCTCGCTGACACCGGGGGCGCGTCGGAAAGCGGCCGCGGCCTGATATTCCGGCGACTGATGGCATTTCACCGCGTGCTCCAGTGTCGGGAACTCGATGACCACAAAACGATGGAAGCGATCGCTGCCTTCCATGATTTGATATTTGCCGCCGCGGGCAAGCGCCTTGCCGTCAAATTTTTTGATAATGCCGGGTACCAGATCAGTGTACTTTTTGTATTCAACGGGATTGTTGATTTTGCAGCGGGCGAGCCAATAAGCAGGCATGGGATGTCCTTATTATGCGTTAGTCGTTATGAGCCGCACCGTGGAGCCTAGAACATCAGGCTGGGCAAGATGGTCGCAATCTGTGGAAACTGAATGATCAACGTCATTGCAATGAGCATAATCATCCAGTAAGGCATCGATCCCTTGAAGATGTCGACAATGGAAATGTCGGGATCCTCATCCTGCACTGCAGCCTTGACGGTGTAGACCAACAACCCGAACGGCGGTGTCAGTAGGCCAGCTTCAATAGCGAGAATGCCGACGATGGCAAAGGCGATTGGATCGTAGCCCAGCTGCTGGGCGATGGGCGCGAAAATCGGGACTGTCAGCAGCATGATGGAAATCGAGTCGATTACCATCCCCAACAGGAACCAGACAACAACCATCATGACAATGATGAGAAAGGGCGTGAGTCCGGTGCTCGTGAACAGGTCCTGAATTGCGTTGGTCACACCAGTCATGGCCAGGGTGCGCGAGTATAACGATGCGGCTACCAGCAGCAAGAGGATAGGGGCCGAGGTGCGTCCGACCGAAAGAATGGAATCGATGACGTCCTTGTAACGCATGCCTTTTATCACACCCAGTACGAGTCCGATGAATGCGCCCGCGCCGGCGGCCTCGGTAGGCGTGAACACGCCAAACCAGATTCCTCCCAAGACGGCGAAAATGACGACGAGAATACCCAGGAAACTGATGAGAATTGCAGATAGTGGCAGCGCTTCGGCGTCTTCTTGTGCCTGGCGATCGATGCCGCCACCGACCATGGCTGGCCGCAACAGCGCAGTCATGAAAATATAGGCAACGAAAAGGACGGTCAGCAGCAAACCTGGCAGCACACCGGCCAGAAATATTTGACCTATCGACTGTTCGGTCAGGATGCCCCATACGATCATCAGCACGCTGGGCGGGATCAGCATGCCCAGACAACTGGAGCCCGCCACTGCGCCGAGTGCGAACCCTTTATGGTAGCCGTGGCGGCGCATCTCGGGATAGGCAATGCGGGAGAATGCCGCCGCCGAGGCAATCGATACGCCGGTGACAAATGAGAACATTGCGTTTCCGAGTACGGTTGCAATGCCCAGGCGCCCGGGCAGACGTTTCAGACCACGGTTGATGCCGCGGTAGACGTCAGTGACCGCGCCTGATTTAGCAATGAATTCACCCATCAACATGAATAACGGGATGACTGCGAAAACATAGTCACGCAGGGCTTCGTAAGCTGTGCTGCCGAGCATGCTCGCGACCACCTGCATGTCACCGGTGACCAGATAGATGCCAAGCACGCTGGTCATACCCAACGCGATCGCGATGTGTACGCCGAGTGCGACCAGTATCAACAGGCTTGCGATCAGCGCAATGGCGGTAGTGTGGTCGAACATGATGGTTGGTCTTTGGCCTGATGCCCGCGTTCTATTTATGAAGCGCCTGGCGGGCGCTAATGCTTAGGCGCAGCCAGGAAGTCTTTATTATCGTCCGCAGTTCCGTTTGCAACGCCAGGCCGCATTACATCGAGATACGCCATGATGAGATAGTTGGCGATGGCAAGGGCACTGCCGAACAGAATGATGAAGCGAGTCGGCCAGGCGGGAACACGCAGCGCGCCTTCGCCCTCGAATTCGCCACCGACCCAGGAGTCGATGGCCAGCTGCCAGCCGCCCCAGATGATTAACGCAAAAAAAGTCGCGCCTAGCAGATATCCGAACGCCAGTGCAGCGCGTTGCGCCCAGAGCGGGAAGCGGTTGACGACGAAATCGGCAGACAGCATGGAACGACTGCGGATAGCGTAGCCAGCCTGCAGGAATACGATGATTACAATGGAATTGGCGACGATCTCGCGCACACCGTTAACCGGGTCGTTGAACGCGCCGCGCCCGATAATGTCCGCCATGATGATGAAGGTGAGGATGAAGGCCCAGATTGCAGCCATCACCATCATGAATTTGGAGACTTTGTCGCTGATTACACGCAATGACATAGTTCACCACCGCCAGACGCGTATATGCTTCGGCGAAGTCGAGTTAAGAACAAAGAATGAGTGATGGTCCTGAGATTCACGATTTGCAGCTCATCAAAAAAACGCACACACACAATCTAGAATCCGCCGGCAGGTTTTGCGCCGGCGGATGAGATTGATTTGAGTTAATGCGTTTATTTGACGCTGTAGCGCACTGGCCAGGTGTAGCCATGCTTCTCGGCTGACTCCAGAGCGGTATTGAGCGCTTTGACCACGGGCAATTTATCCTTCTTCAGAGTGTTCGCGTGAGATTGTGGCCAGTCTTTGAGTGACATTGCCCACTCCTTACGCACGCTGGGGTCCAGTTCTTTTACTTTGGCCAGGCCGCCTTTGAGCTTCGCCATATCCGAGCTATAGCGCTCCTTATTGTTGCTGCCGGTCAACTCTTCGTAAGCGCGAGCGACCTCCAGAAGGATCGGTTTGACGTCTTTGGGCAAGCTGTTATATTTTTTCTTGTTGATGGTCAAACCATGCCAGGTGATCGATCCGAAGCCGATCGTCGTGTAGTGCGGGCCGGGCTCGTAGAGCTTGAGGTTGACCCAAGCACTCGGGAACATGATCCAGCCTTCGTAGACGTGGGTCTTCATGCCTGTGTAGGCCTCGGGCAACGAGCCTTGCACCGGCGTGACACCCGCATAACGCAGCCAGTTGAGGTTGAGTCCAGCACCCGCAATCTTTACACCCTTCAAGTCAGAAACTTTGTTCCATTCGAATGATGTGCCCAGGTTGTAGCCACCATCGGCGATGCGCGACAGCAGTATCTGGTTGTATTTCTTTTCGAACACTTCAGTCAGGTACGGGACAGCCTTGTAGACGTCTTGAGCGACTTTCAAGCTGACCGTTGGATCCATGGTGCCGAAAGGCAGCATCACCTGGAATGCATGCAACGGCAGTTTGGATGCTTCAAAACAGAAACAGAATCCGCCAATATCAACGATGCCGTTTTGCACACCTTCGAAGACTTCAGTTACCTTGACGATGGAGCCGCTGTAGCCTTCAGTCCATTCGATTTTGTGTTTGGTCTTGGCTTCAACCTGCTTCTTCAACTCCACTTGAAAGAAGTCCTTCATCAGGCCTGCGTAGACCACGCCAGGTGGATGTCCTGAAGCGATGCGCAGTTTGATGGTTTCGGCTTGCGTTACGGGCGCTGTAAGAGCGCCGATCAGTGCAATTGCGGACGCAACGATGGTGCTTTGGCGAACGAGTTTCATGAATTTCCCTCCAATGTGAATGATCCTGCCGGTCATCGCGGCTATTGTTGCATTGCCGCTGGGATGGTGCAGAGTCTGCATGATCGGTAAAGCACACGGTGCTGTCAACCGCGCGGTGCGGTACGTCTTGATGTTACAGCGTGCTGTTGGTAATGTCCCCGGTTCTTGACGTTGCCGGAGTCCCGGCTGCGCGGTTTACTAGAGGAAAATCATCATATGAAAGCGAATGTCATCAGATTGGATAAGCAGGGCGCGCCCGAAGTCATGCACCTGCAAACGGTGGACATTTCGGCACCTGCTGCGGGTGAGGCCTTGGTTCGGCAGACCGTCATCGGACTTAACTTTATGGATGTTTACCAACGCGGCGGGCAATATGCACTGCCTGTGCCCAGCGGAATTGGCGTTGAGGCAGTCGGTATGGTCGAAGCGATTGGTGCAAATGTCAGCGGACTGAAGGCAGGAGATCGCGTGGGTTATGGCCCGAGCGCGCCAGGCAGTTATGCCGACCTTCGGTTGATGCCGGCCGATCGGCTGGTTAAATTGCCGGACGATATTACCGATGAGCAGGCCGCTGCGATCCTGATGAAAGGGATGACCGTCGAATACATGCTGCAGCGCTGCTATCCCGTCAAGCGAGGTGAATTTGTATTGTTTCATGCGGCGGCCGGCGGTGTCGGGCTGTTGGCAGGGCAGTGGGGCAAGGCATTGGGGGCAACGATGATTGGCATCGCTGGCGGACCTGACAAGTGCGCGTTGGCTAAAGCGCACGGCTATGCGCATGTGATTGACCGCAAGTCTGAGGATATCGCCGCGCGGGTCAAGGAAATCACCGGCGGTGTTGGTGTTTCAGTCGTTTATGACTCCGTGGGCAAGGACTCGTTTGAGGCATCGATGAAATCACTCGCGCCCCGGGGCTATTTTGTGTCGTTTGGTACCACCACGGGCGCACCGCCTCCGGTGGAGGCGGCAATGTTACAAAAAATGGGTTCGCTGTATTTCACCCGACCGACACTCGCAAACTATGTTGCCAAACGTGATGATCTGGTGATGTCAGCGAATGCGGTTTTTGACATGGTGCGCCAAGGTGCGGTCAAGGTTCACATCGGACAACGCTACAAACTCGCGGATGCCGTGAAAGCACACACAGACCTTGAAGCCGGACGCACACAGGGATCATCAGTAATGACGCCCTGAGTGTTGTGGCATGGAAATTAAAAAAGCCCGCTAAAACCGGGCTTTTTTAATCAGCTGTATCAACACAATCAATTCACCTTGATGTCGGCCGTCTTTGCCAATTTGGCGAAGTCTTCCACGTGACGGCGGATGAATCCGTTGTACTCATCCAGTGACGTGCTGGCGACAAGTGGAATCCCGAGATTGTTGAAGCGGCCTAGCAGTGCAGGTACTGTGACTGCCTTGGCCACTACGCCGCGCAGTTTTTCGAGCACATCTCGCGGTGTACCAGCGGGAGCCATCAGGCCATTGAAAGTAGTGTCTTCGAAGCCCTTGATGCCGGATTGATCCATGGTCGGCAGATCCGGAAATACAGGGGAACGTGTTTTACTGGTAACGCCCAGTGCGCGGAGACGGCCGGCTTTTACGTAAGCGACGGATGTGCTGACCTGATCAAACATGAACATGATTTGCCCGCCGACCAGGTCTGTGGTCGCTGGTGCGTTGCCCTTGTAAGGAATGTGCATCAATTTGATGCCGACCCGTTGGCTCAGCATTTCAGCCGCGACGTGCCCTGTGGCGCCAATGCCGGACGACCCATAAGTCAGTTCCCCGGGGCGTTTTTTTGCCAGCGCGATGAACTCCTCGACAGTCTTGACCGGCAGTGACGGATTGACCACCAACACCATCGGGATATCACAGGTCTGTGAAACGCCGGTGAAGTCTTTTATCGGGTCGTAACCGGCGGTACTAATGATGGCCGGCACTCGTGCAAAGGTATTGGCTATCGCCAGCAGGGTATAACCGTCCGCCGGCTGTCCTTTGACAAATCGTGTGCCGATGGTGGCACTGGCACCGGGACGATTTTCCACCAGCACCTGCTGCCCCAGCAGTTTGCCCATTTGTTCGGCAACGCCGCGGGCCACAATGTCCACATTGCCGCCGGCCGAGAAGGGGTTGATGATGCGAATGGCCCTGTTTGGGTAGGCACTGCTTTGTGCCCAGACGGTCGTGGTGCATGTCATCAGTGTCGCAACAGCAATGAGTATTGAGCGTTTCATTGATTTTCTCCGTTGAGCAGGTTTTTGATTATGGATTTTGTCGCGTGCAATGCATGACGCCTAGGATTATGGTGCAACCCTGATGATTCTGCGTTCCTGAATGGATTGCAGTATGGCCTGCGTCACGGCCACGATATACGCACTGTCCTCGCCATCCGGCAACAGGCTTCTTTCCCCACGAACGTCCGCTTCGAACGCCAACACCTGCAGGTCATACGCGGGAATGACCGGGAAACGTTCCTCGCTGGCACCCGCGGCATCGCGTACGGTAATGACATGTTCCTTGGCGAAGCGCAGCGCCGAGGTAATCAACGTGCCCTTGTCACCTTCAATGATCAGATTGTTTTCTGCGCTGGCGACTTCACGGGTCGCTTTTGCCAGGGCATGGCAATCGCCTTCAAGGCGGCCGAGTACGGTCACGGTGTCATCCGGCAGGTTTTCCCGACGATCAGGATGGGTGAATGCGGCCACTTCGACAAAGCGCTGGCCGCTGACATACTGGATCAGGTCGAGCAAATGCACGCCAACATCAAACAGGACGCCGCTTTGCGAGAAATCCTGACGCCAGGACACACGTGTACCCAATGCGGATGCACGCTCCAGCGAAATTTCGACCAGTCGTCCAAGGCGACCCGATTGCACGATCTCACGCGCCCTGACGATGGCGGCATCGAGTCGGATCTGATGGGCAACGCGTAACACAATCCCGGCATCGCGACAGACTTTGGCCATTTCCAGCGCGTGTTCCACGCTCATCGCAAATGGTTTTTCGCAAAGTATGTGCTTGCCGGCACTTGCGGCTTTCAGTACGGCATCGTAATGCATGGTATTGGGCAACGCGATGTACACTGCGTCAACGTCGGGATCATTGACCAGACTGTTGAGATCCTTGTGAGTGCGCGCTACATTGAATTTGTCAGCGAAGGCACGGCTTTTTTCTGGTGTGCTGCCGAGACAGGCGACCAGCCGCGAGCCGGAACTTTTGCCTATACCCGGTGCGACAAAATCAGTAGCGGCCCAGCCAAGGCCGACTACGCCCCAGCGCAATGGCGCCTGTTTTCTACTCACTGTGCTGTTCCCATTGCGGACGGTGCTTACTGCACCGGAGACGTCTAAATGACGCCTTCCATGACCTGTACCTCGACCAGCGTGCCCGGCGTGACGCTGCCTTGATCGATGGGCAGGATGATGAAGCAATTGGCCTCCGACATTGAGCGCAGTATGCCGGAGCCTTGTTCTCCGGTGACGCGCACGCTCAGATTCCCGGCATTGTCGCGTGACAGGATGCCGCGTTGAAATTCGGTGCGGCCAGGTGCCTTTTTCAGCGTTGATGTGCAAGGCACTTTGAATGCGGGTAATGGATCAATGGGATCGCGTCCCGACAGTTTCAGTAATGCATCGCGCACAAACTGATAGAACGTCACCATGACTGATACCGGGTTGCCGGGCAGTCCAAAAAAATGCGCATTGCCGATTTTGCCGTAGGCGAGGGGACGTCCAGGCTTCATGGCGATTTTCCAGAACAGCACTTCGCCCAGTTTGTTCAGCAGCACTTTTACAAAATCGGCTTCGCCCACTGAGACGCCGCCGCTGGTGATGACCACATCGGCGACACTCGCGGCTTCACGGAAAGCCGCTTCCAGCAGTTGCGGATCATCGCGAATCACACCCATGTCGATGACTTCGCAGCCCAGCCGCACCAGCATGCCGTAAATGGTGTAGCGATTGCTGTCGTAAATCTGGCCTTCAGCCAACGGTGAGCCGACGGATACCAGCTCGTCGCCGGTGGAGAAAAATGCCACGCGGAGCTTGCGGTACACCGAGACTTCGGCAATGCCCAGAGAGGCTATCAAGCCGATTTCTGCGGGCCGCAGCGGCTGGCCGCGACGCAAGGCGAGCTGGCCGCGCTGCAGGTCTTCACCGGCGTGACGAAGATTCTGACCCAGGCGATGGCCCGCGCCGATGGTGATAACGGGGTCTTGGGCTTCGACATGCTCCTGCATGACGATGGTATCTGCCCCCTGCGGCATCACGCCGCCGGTCATGATGCGCACGCACTGGCCGTTGCCGACAGTACCTTTGAACGGTACCCCGGCAAACGAACTGCCGACGAGTTTCAGCGTGACCTTGCCAGTGCTTTTCAGATCAGCATGGCGCACGGCATAGCCGTCCATTGCCGAATTGTCGTGTGACGGCACATCGACAGGGGAGATCACATCCGCAGCCAGCACTCGGCCTAGTGCTGCGCGCACGGCGACGCGTTCGACGGTGGTGATGGGGGCGAGGAACTGCGCAATGACTTCCCGGGCTTTGGGTACGGGCATGGAATTGGGGTCGTAATCATCGGCACAGGACAAATCGCGCAACGACGCCTCATGCGATGTCGGCTTGGCAGTATTCATGCGAATAACCTCGACTACAGAATGCAGGATGGCCTGATTTTATCAGGCAGGCTATGGCTCTATTCGAGTATTTCCATCGCCGGTTGCCAGACCAGTGCACCACACGCACTGTAACCGGCGAGCCCGTTGACCATGTTCTGAAATGTCGGGCTGTTGATTCGGTTCATCAGTGTGCGCAACCGTGGTTGACCCAATACCGTGCTGCGGGCTGCCAGATAGTAATGCTCCCGCACCACGGGTACGAAAGCGAGGTTCTGTTCGTGCGCCGCGGCTTCAATGCCAAATCCCGCATCAGCCATGCCGCTGGCGATGGTGGCGGCGACCGCAGCATGGGTGAATTCCTCATGTGCGTAACCGTGGATGGCTGCGGGTCGCAGTCCCTGTTGCGCCAGCAGGAAATCGAAGCACAGGCGGGTACCCGAACCCGGCTGACGATTGACGAAACGCACGCCCTTGCGTGCGAGATCGGTGATCGCAGAGAGTGCCTTTGGATTGCCTGGTGCAACCATCAGACCCTGGGTACGATCGAATAAGCGCGACACCCGCAGCGACTTCAGACGCAGCCATGGCCGCAACTGTGCCACCAGCGTGCTGGCCTCCGGCATGATCGGCAGGTGAAATCCGGCGAGATCACACTGTTTGCGGCGCAACGCTGCCAGGCAGTCCAGACTGCCCTGAAAGTGGAGTTGCAGGGTTTCATCGGCCTCGTCATGCATCCCGTCACGCAGCCGGGACAGCGCCATGTCATGACTGGCATGAACAATAACGGGCCGCGCAAGTCCGGAAGGCAGTCCCGTGGTGAGAGCGCTGCGCAGACGTTGCTCGCCTTCGCCGATCGCGGCTGCCAATGGACCGTTGGCGTCCACCAATCCGGTCAGCAGCTGTTCGGCGAGGGGAGACAAGCGGGTGCCGCGACCCTGTTGGGGTAGCACCAGGGTCCCGCCTAATTCCTGAGCAGCTGAATCCAGCAAGCCCCAGGCATGGCGGTATGACAAGCCTGTGGCCTTGGCAGCCCCTTGTAGATTGCCAAAACGGGCGATGGACTCCAGCAGCAGCACCAGACGCTGATCCAGAGTGAGTCCCTCAACGGTCCAGCGTATTTCACCAGTGATTTTCATATAAACCTCATATTATGCTTATTTTTGCATATTGCATGACATTTATATACCAATAAAATCAAAGACATTAATGTAATGCAAGGTTTTGCATGAATAGTTTATTGGAAGCGTTCAGTTCGGCCTGGCACCTGATCGCCGGCTTCGACGCGGAGCTGGCGCAAATCGTCGGGCTGAGCCTGCAAGTCAGCCTGACCGCCGTGGTGATTGCTACGCTGATCGGCCTGCCCCTTGGTGCTGTGATCGCCGTTGAGCGTTTTGCCGGCCGGCAGGCGCTGATTGTCCTGCTCAATGCGCTGATGGGACTCCCGCCGGTGGTCGTGGGCCTGCTGGTCTACCTGCTGCTGTCGCGAGCCGGACCACTGGGTAGTCTAGGCATCCTGTTTACGCCCCAGGCGATGATCATTGCGCAGGCCGTGCTGATCACCCCCATTATTGCGGCCCTGTCACGACAGACCATAGAGGATGCCTGGCGTGAATATGAAGAGCAGTTACAGTCCCTGGGCGCAAAGCGCCTGTCTGCAGCAATGACCCTGATCTGGGATACGCGATTTTCCCTGCTGACCATCGTGCTCGCCGGATTTGGACGTGCCGCCGCGGAGGTTGGTGCAGTAATGATCGTCGGCGGCAATATCGACGGCGTGACGCGGGTGATGACCACAGCCATCGCGCTGGAGACCAGCAAGGGCGATCTGCCGCTGGCCCTGGGCCTGGGCATCGTGCTGATCAGTCTGGTCATCCTGCTCAATACCCTGGCTGCCGTGACCCGCGAAATCGCGATGCGCCGCTACGGCTGAACCATGCTGCCGCTCATACTCGATTCGCTGTCGTTTGCCGCCGGTGATACTGCGATCATTCGTGACTTTTCGGCGCGGATCGAGGCTGGGCCGCGCTCGATCATTCTCGGTCCCAATGGTGCGGGTAAGAGCGTATTGATGCGCCTGTGTCACGGGCTGTTGTTGCCGACCAGCGGTCGGATTATCTGGCACGGCACACGCAACGGTGAGCGGCGACGGCAGGCGATGGTGTTCCAGCGGCCGGTGATGCTGCGGCGTTCGGCGCTGGGCAATGTGGTGTATGGCTTGAAGCTCGCCGGGGTGTCATCGCGCGAATGTGTATTGCGGGCCATGGACGTGCTGGAGGTGGTCGGACTGGCTTCACATGCCGGCCGGCCGGCACGGGTGCTGTCGGGCGGGGAACAGCAACGCCTGGCGCTGGCCCGAGCATGGGCACTCGGACCGGACGTGCTGTTTCTCGACGAGCCGACCGCGAATCTCGATCCGTCAGCGACGCAGGATATCGAGCGCATCATCAACGCGATCCATGCCGCGGGCACGAAAATCATCATGAGCACGCACAATCTCGGCCAGGCACGCCGCCTCGGCGATGAAATCCTGTTTTTGAGCAAAGGCCGGCTGATGGAACACACCCCTGTCGACCGGTTTTTCAGAGAACCCGCTTCATCCGAGGCGGCCGCATTTATCAAAGGAGAAATGCCGTGGGATTAGTCCGAGGAGCCGTGCTGGCGCTGGTTTTGACGGGAGTGCTGCAGATTCCAACCGTCACAGCACAACAAAAATTCATTACCGTTGCATCAACGACATCCACCGAAAATTCCGGACTGTTCAAGCATATCCTGCCGATTTTCAAGGCCAGGACCGGGATCGACGTGCGTGTGGTGGCGCAGGGCACCGGCCAGGCGCTCAACACCGGCAAGCGCGGTGACGCCGATGTGGTGTTCGTCCATGACAAGGTCAAGGAGTTGGCCATGGTCAAGGAAGGGGCTTTCGTCAACCGTCATGATGTGATGTACAACGACTTTGTCGTGGTCGGCCCGAAAGCAGATCCGGCCAAGGTCGGCGCTACCAAAGACGTGGTGGCGTCTCTGAAGAAGATTTCCGCAGCCAAGGTGCCTTTTGCCTCGCGCGGCGACAAGAGCGGCACGCACGCTGCTGAACTGCGTCTGTGGAAAGCAGCCGGTATTGATGTCGCCGGCGGCAAGGGCGGCTGGTATCGTGAAACCGGCTCGGGCATGGGCGCCACGCTCAACACCGCGGCCGGCATGAATGCCTATGCGCTGACCGATCGCGGCACCTGGTTGTCGTTCAAGAACAAGGCGGACCTGACTATCTCGGTCGAGGGCGACAAACGCCTGTTCAACCAGTATGGCGTCATGCTGGTCAATCCGGCTAATCACGCGCACGTGAAAAAGGAGCTCGGGCAGGAATTCATCGACTGGCTCATCTCTGCTGATGGTCAGAAGGTCATTGCTGACTACAAGATCAACGGCGAGCAGCTGTTTTTTCCCAATGCGAAACGCTAGATTGATGCGCTATGCTGTCGCGTTCCTGGCGCAGGAATTTTTCAGTTGAGCATGCAGAAAATTTCAAAAAACCGCAGGGCAATCCTGTTTCTTGTTGCGGCACTGCTCGGTTTGATTGCGATCGTGGCGCTGGCATTTTCGATGGGGCGTTATCCGGTGGCGTTTGGCGACTTGCTGCGCATCGTGTGGGCGTGGGCAGGCGGTGCGCCGCACGGACTGGATACGACCATCGAGACCGTCGTACTGCAGATACGCGGACCGCGGGTGATTGCTGCGGTGCTGGTTGGTGCGGCGCTCGCTGCCGCAGGAGCGGCGTATCAAAGCCTGTTCCGCAACCCGCTGGTATCGCCCGATATCCTCGGCGTATCGGCGGGTGCTGCGGTAGGGGCGGTGCTGGGTATTTTTCTGTCGCTGGGTGTAGTCGCCATGCAGTCCATGGCGTTTGCCGGGGGGCTGGCTGCGGTCGGCATGGTGTATCTGGTCGCAAAAGCGGTGCGCGGCCATGACCCATTGCTGGTGCTGGTGTTGGCCGGCGTGGTGCTGGGTTCGCTGCTGGGCGCCTGCGTGGCGCTGATGAAGTATCTCGCCGATCCCTACAATCAGTTGCCGGCGATTACTTTCTGGCTGTTGGGTAGCCTGGCCTCGACGGATGCTCGTGACCTGTGGATCGCGGCACCACTGATGCTGACAGGCCTGTTGCCGCTGTGGCTGCTGCGCTGGCGCATCAACGTGCTGTCACTGGATGACGAAGAGGCGCGGGCGCTGGGCGTGTCGACCGGGCGCGTTCGGCTCGCGGTCATTGTCGGTGCGACATTGATGACTTCCGCGGCAGTGGCGATTTCCGGTGTCATCGGCTGGATCGGGTTGGTGATTCCGCATTTCGCGCGATTGCTGACCGGGCCGGATTTTTCACGACTGTTGCCGGTGTCGGTGCTGCTCGGCGCAGGTTTCCTGGTGGCGGTTGACACGTTGGCGCGCACAATGGCCGATATTGAAATTCCGCTGGGCGTGCTGACCGCTTTTATCGGCACGCCGCTGTTTCTGTGGCAACTGGCTACGGCGCGACGGGGATGGCAATGAAACTCGCCGCAAACAACCTGGCCTTCGGCTACGGCCAGCGCAGGATCGGCAGCGGCGTTACGCTGGAGCTGAACGCAGGGGAAGTGCTGTGCCTGCTCGGACCCAACGGCAGCGGCAAGACTACGTTGTTCAAAACATTACTCGGACTACTGCTGCCGCAGGAAGGCGCGGTACTGATCGACGGCCGTGATATGCGTGCACTGGCACGCGATGCGATTGCTCGGCAAATCAGTTATGTGCCACAGGCGCATAGTGCATTTTTTCCGTACACCGTACGCGAAGTCGTGCTGATGGGTCGTACCGCGCATCTCGGTTTGTTCGCGGCGCCGTCCGTCCGCGATTATGCGGCTGCATTCACCGCGATCCAGCGCATGGGTATCGCGCATTTGGCTGACGCGAACTACACGCAAATCTCCGGTGGCGAACGCCAGCTCGCCTTGATTGCACGTGCGCTGGCGCAGGACGCGCGTATCGTCATTATGGACGAGCCAACCGCCAATCTCGATTTCGGCAATCAGGTGCGGGTGCTGGAGCGCATCCGCGCATTGGCCGGCGAAGGTATCGGCGTGCTGCTATCGACACATAATCCCGATCATGTATTTCTGTGTGCGGATCGTGTGGCCATGCTGCATCAGGGCGAGTTGGTGGCCTGCGGTGAACCGGAAGTCGAAATCACCGGGCAGCGCCTGAAGCAGTTGTATGGCATCGAGGTTGCCGTAACGGCACTGACGCTGGCTGATGCGCGCAAACGCAACGTTTGCCTGCCGCTGGGCACACTCTGATGAGATACTATAACCCGTTGTTTTTATTAATATATTTATTTTATGCGCTGGCAGGCATTGCCGCGACCACAGACCATCCTGCCATTGCTGCGGCATCTGATCTGCAATTTGCGCTGGAAAAAGCGGGCGCTCAGTTTCGTGCGGATACGAAAAAGGATGTGCGTCTGTCGTTCGGTTCATCAGGTAATTATTTTCGTCAGATCGGGCAGGGCGCACCGTTCCAGTTGTTCATGTCAGCCGATGAAGATTTTGTATTGCGATTGAATCAGATCGGCAAGACCGAAGACCGTGGCGTGTTGTATGCAACCGGACGTATCGTGCTGTTTGCCCCCAGGGGATCATCGCTGAACATTGATGCACAAATGGCGGGTCTGAAAACCGCCATCGCCAACAATCAGATCCACCGCTTCGCCATCGCCAATCCTGAACATGCGCCGTATGGACGTGCTGCCGAGCAGGCGTTGCGTAAGCTGGGCTTGTGGGGTGCGCTGCAGGGTAAGCTGGTGCTGGGTGAAAACGTGTCGCAGGCGGCTCAGTTTGCAGCCAGCGGCTCGACGCAGGGCGGTATTTTTGCGTATTCGCTGGCACTATCGCCTGCCGTGGTGCAACAGGGGCGCTATGTGTTGCTGCCCGAAGCTCTGCATCAACCGCTGCGTCAGCGTATGGTGTTGGTCAAGGGGGCGGGCGAGACTGCGCGCGCGTTCTATGCTTATTTACAGCAACCCGCCGCGCGAAAAATATTTGAACAATATGGTTTCGCGATGCCCACCGAGGCGACAAAGTAATCATGGACTGGTCCGCACTCAGCCTGTCACTGAAGCTCGCCACGTGGACGGTATTGATCTTGCTGCCGCTGGGCATCTGGGTTGGACATGCGCTGGCCGCGAACCGCTTTCGGGGTAAGGCTTGGGTCGAAGCACTGCTGGCCTTGCCGCTGGTGTTGCCGCCGACGGTACTGGGTTACTACCTGTTGGTGGCGATGGGTGGTTCGTCACCGATGGGTCAGCTTTATGAATCACTGCTCGGGCGTCCGCTGGTATTCAGTTTTGAAGGTCTGCTGGTGGCGTCGGTGATATTCAATATTCCGTTTGCGATCCAGCCGATGCAACGCGGCTTCGAAGCCATTGCACCGGAAGTGCGTGATGCAGCAGCCTGCTGTGGCCTGACCAAGTGGCGCACGTTATGGCGCATCGAGTTGCCGCTGGCGTGGCCGGGCATCCTGTCGGCAGTGGTGCTGACCTTCGCGCACACGCTGGGTGAATTCGGTGTGGTACTGATGGTGGGCGGCAGCATTCCAGGTGAAACCAAAACCGTGGCGATCGCGATTTATGATCGTGTGCAGGCCTTTGACACCGCCGGCGCCGGCATCATGTCGGCAGCGCTGCTGCTGATTTCGCTGATTGCCATCGGCTTTGCCTATTTCACAACATCACGTTCGCGGACACAGCGTCATGGCTGAGAACGGCATCCGCGTCCGGTTGCAGCAGAGCGGGCCAATTCCGCTGGATGCGACGCTTGAATGTGCGCCGGGCGAAGTGCTGGCACTGGTCGGGCCCTCTGGCAGCGGTAAAACGACGATCCTGCGTGCGATTGCCGGGTTGCTGCGAGTGGGTGATGGCGCGATTCACTGCAATGGTGATTGCTGGTTTGATGCAAAACGAAAATTGTTTGTTGAAGCCCGCCGCCGTCGCGTGGGTTATGTGTTCCAGAGCTATGCGCTGTTTCCCCATCTGAGTGCGGTGCATAACGTCATGGAAGCCATGCTCGATTTGCCGGTAGCCGAACGTGAACGCCGTGCGCGTGATGTGCTGGCGCGGGTGCGGCTCTCCGGGCTGGAGGATCGGGTGCCCGCGATGTTGTCGGGTGGCCAGCAGCAACGCGTTGCGGTGGCACGTGCGCTGGCACGCGAACCACAAGTGCTGCTGCTTGACGAACCGTTCTCTGCGGTAGATCGCGCAACACGCCAGCGTTTGTACCGCGAATTGGCTGAATTACGCCGCGAACTGGCGATGCCGGTGATACTGGTCACCCATGATCTGGATGAGGCGCAGATGCTGTCCGACCGGCTATGTGTATTGCATCAGGGACGGACTCTGCAATCCGGCGTGCCTGTAGCAGTGATGACGCAACCGGAGACGGTCGAGGTCGCGCAACTCGTCGGTTTACGCAATGTGTTTCGCGCCGGTGTAGTGGCGCACGACACCGAACGCGGTGTGACAATCATAGAATGGCGCCGGCATCAGCTGGAAGCACGGCTGCAGACGGATTTTGCGGTGGGGGCGCAGGTGACCTGGGTGATCCCGCAAGGACATATCGTGTTGCACCGGCGTGACCGGCCATCGCATGGCGAACGGGAAAACCCGGTTTTGGGCAAAGTGATGGAGTATTTGCCGTTGGGTGAAAACGTGGCATTGACAGTGGCTGTCAGCGGGCCGGATCGACCACCGCTATTTTTGACCATACCTGCACACACGGCACGCCGTAACGGCATTGCGCAGGGTGTAGATATCGGGGTATCCCTGCTGAGTGAGGGGATACACCTGATGCCAGTAGACCAAACGCGCACGCGAGTCAAAATCGGATAGGGTGCCGGACTGGTGCTGTGCGCTGGTAATATTGGCCCTTGATCCATAGGTTTGAATACAAATGAAAATTTTCGGCTTTGCCGGCTATTCCGGCAGCGGCAAGACCACGCTGATCGAAAAGCTGATTCCGCTGTTCGTACAGCGAAACCTGAAGGTGTCGCTGATCAAGCACGCGCACCATACCTTTGACATCGACCAGCCAGGCAAGGATTCGTACCGTCATCGTCACGCTGGTTGCACCGAAGTATTAGTCACCTCGTCGCGGCGCTGGGCGCTCATGCACGAACTGCGCGGTGCGCCGGAACCGAGCCTGACTGAACAGATCGAGCGGTTGCTGCCGTGTGACCTGCTGCTGGTCGAGGGTTTCAAGCACGAACGCATTGCCAAACTGGAAGTCTATCGGGCGGTAACTGGCGAATCGCTGATCCACCCGCATGACGACAACATAGTCGCAGTAGCCAGCGATGCGAAAGTAGATACCCAACTGCCGCAGTTCGATCTGAACGCGCCGGAGCAGATCGCCACATTCGTGTTGAAACATATAGGGTTGAACTGAATGATGCAACAAGACACACCATGATCACCTTGCTCTATTTCGCCCGCTTGCGCGAAGCACTGGGTGCCGGCAGCGAACAACTGGCGTTACCGCCGACGGTCAGAACATTAAGCGCATTGCGTCTACATCTGGCGCAGCGCGGCGGCACCTGGGAAAAGGAAATGGCCGAGGGTCGCAACCTGCGTGCCGCGGTCAATCAAACCGTGGCTACAGCAGAAGCACTGATTGCCGACGGCGATGAAGTGGCGTTCTTTCCGCCGGTCACCGGCGGATAGGAGGGCGGCGATGAGCGTCAGAGTGCAGCAGGAAGATTTCGACATTAGTGCCGAGATTGCCGCGATGCGCCGTGGCAATCCGAAAATCGGCGCCATCGCCAGTTTTGTCGGTGTGGTGCGCGATGTCAATAATGGTGATAGCGTGGCGACCATGATGCTGGAGCATTACCCCGGCATGACCGAGAAATCGATTGCCGCCATCATCGACCAGGCGCGTGGTCGTTGGGAAGTTCTTGATGCGCTGGTGATCCACCGCGTCGGCACCTTGGCACCTACAGACCAGATCGTTCTGGTTATAGTCGCCAGTACGCACCGCGGCGACGCTTTCGCCGCTTGCGAATTCATCATGGATTTCCTGAAAACCCAGGCGCCGTTCTGGAAAAAAGAAATTACACCGCAGGGCGGTCGCTGGGTGGATGCGCGGGTGACCGATCACAAGGCGGCAGAGCGGTGGAAAAATAATCGGGCCGATCCATCCCCTCCCGCGAGTGATCGGGACATGCCCGAAAATCAACAAGACTTGAATCCGGCGCTCAACAAGCGCCCGTGGTGGCAGAACTGGAAGGTGATGCTGCCGTTATGGCTGCTGATCGGTGCGCTGATCTGGCTGGGATTGCACTTGAACGTGGATACACGAGTGATTGCGGGCAGCGTATTCGTGGTCGGATTGCTGTCGAATGCATTTGCGTGGTTGCTGGGGATCATCGCTCTGGTGCCGATCATCGGGCCGCTGATTGTCAAAATCCTGTCGGTGGGTTTTATATGGTTGCTCAATGTATTGGGTAATCTGATGTCGTTTATTGCAATCCGCCGTGGGTACTCCAAGGACGTGCTGACCTATCGTGGTCTGACCATTGCGCTCCTCGTTGGCATTGTGATCGGATATGTTCTGGGTAAGTTGATTTGAGGTCAAAGTAGCGGAGCAGTTCAGCTTCAGGTTTTAAAATTTCAAGCCTTCAAAGTCAAGTAAACTGAAACGGCCGCATGGATTACCAAACCATTCTCGACCGCGTCCACGCCGCGGTTAAACCCATTATCGGCACCGGCAAGGTGGCGAGCTACATACCGGAACTTGCTAAAGTTTCGCCGACTCAATTCGGGATGGCGATTGTCGATCTTGAAGGCCAGGTGTATCGGGTGGGGGATGCCGATATGCCGTTCTCGATTCAATCAATTTCGAAATTATTCGCTCTGACTCTGGCGTTTCATCTGGAAGGTGATTCAATATGGTCGCGCGTCGGGCGGGAGCCTTCGGGATCGCCATTCAATTCGCTGGTGCAGCTTGAGCAGGAACGGGGCAAGCCGCGCAATCCATTTATCAATGCCGGTGCACTGGTGATCACTGATGTGCTGCTGACGCACCATGCGGCCCGGGGTGACGCAGAAAGCGCACTGATCAAATTCATCCGCACCCTGAGCAACGACGCAAATATCGGCATTGACCGCGCCGTCGCTGATTCCGAACGACTAACGGCGCACCGCAACGAGGCAATGGCGCATTTCATGAAAAGCTTCGGCAATCTCAACAATGACGTCAATGACGTGATCTCTGCCTATTGCCGGCACTGCGCACTTGCCATGAGCTGCGTGGACCTGGCGCGCGCTGTGACATTCCTTGCCAATCACGGGGTCGTCCCGAAAACAGGTGAAAAAAAACTGGACGCAGCTGCTGCCAAACGCATTAATGCACTGATGCTGACTTGCGGTACCTACGATGCAGCAGGTGATTTTGCGTACCGCGTGGGCCTGCCGGCAAAAAGCGGGGTGGGTGGCGGTATCGTCGCGGTGATACCCGGCGAATGCGGCATTTGTGTATGGAGCCCCGCGCTGGAGGTCAGCGGGAACTCCTATGCGGGATACGTCGCGCTGGAAATGCTGACGTCGATGACCGGCCGTTCCATTTTCTAACCAGTCGCTCGCGGTGGGTTGAAGAGTGCTGCGTTACTGCAGCTTCAAAGAAAACGGCGCAGATATTCTGCGCCGATTCTTATAAAGATCAATAAAAACAAAATGTTACATAACTTTCATCCAGGCAATATACACCCTGTAACTTAGTTCTCGACTTAGTTTACGACTTAGTTCCGCGTCTCCACTTGTTGCAACGGCTCATCGGCGATGGATTCAACCTGCGGGCGTGCGCGCTTCACCCGCTTGGGCGCTCCATCATCCGCCGTCTGCGCGGCAGCAGCGCTTGCATTGCTGCTGGTTTCAACTTGTTGCAGATCTGAAGGCCAGTCGAGTTTCAACGGTGCGGGCGCAACAACGGGCTGCACGGGCACAGGGGGCGGTATGTCTATGACGGGTGTCGGTTCAATCAAAATCGGCGGTGCAATGGCGATGACCACGGGTTCGGGTTCCACCGCCGGGGTGTAAACCGGTTCCGGTGCATTGATTACCGGCTCAGTCTCAGGCGATGCCGCTTCCACCATAGGCTTAGTAGTAGCGATTACCTGCTCTGGCGAGGGCACGTGCGGTGTCGACGGTGTCATTGGGGCGGCGAATTGCACAGACTCATTGACCACTTCTTGCGCGACCTCTTCAGTTTGAACTTCAGCATTCGGGCCGGGCATGGCGTTGCGATCGTTTGGTTGCGGCACGAAGGGAGTGCGTGGATACCAGACGCGATCGCCACGATCGGCACGCTCGCTGCGTTGCTGACTCTGACGCGGTTCCAGCGATTGTTGTTCATTGCGCTCACCGCGTTCGGCGCCGCCACGTCGGCCACGGCGGCGGCGGCTGCCACCGCGTTCTTCTCCTTGGAGTTCAGCTGCTAGATTTGGCGGAACCGCCAAGGCACCGATTTCTACAGCAGGCTGCGCTGCTGCCGCAGCAACAGGGTGTTGCAGATCGCGCGCTTCCTGCGGGCGATCCTCGCGTGGTCCACGGCCTTGACGGCCGCCACGTTGCTTATCCTCACCGCTGCGCGGGCTGCCGTCGCGCTCACCGCGACCGCCACGACCACCACGGCCATGGCGCTCACCGCCGCTGCGCTCGCCGCGATTGGCACCTTCACCACGTTGCGGACGATTGCCGCTGCGTGTGTTGTTGCCGCCGCGCCCGGTTGGACGCTGGGTATTTCGCGTGGTTTCTGCCGCTGCACTTGCGACGACCGATTCAGCAGCCGGTTTGCGATTGAACCAGCCCATGATCTTGCTGATGATGCCGCTGTCCGCAGCTGGTGCTGATGCTGGTGCCGGTGTCGTCGCAGTCGAAGCGGGAGCCGCAGGCATGGGCGCCGGTTGCATCGGCGTAATGCCTGTAATTCCTTTGACGACTGCTTCCAGTCGGGGAGCGGCCGTTTCGGCTTCCTCGTCGTCTTTTTCCGCCTCGCTGGGCAACTGCACCATTTCGTAGCTGGGTAGCAGCGGTTCGCCCTGATTCAGATCGTCGTGGCGTAACCGGGTGATGGTGTAGTTTGGCGTCTGCAGATGAATATTGGGGATTAACATCACATTGACGCGATGCCGCGCTTCCAGTAATTGCAGATCGACGCGTTTTTCGTTGAGCAGGAAAGTCGAAACATCCACCGGCACCTGTGCATGCACGGCAGCAGTGTTGTCCTTCATCGACTCTTCCTGAATGATGCGCAGAATATGCAGCGCGGTTGATTCAGTACCACGGATATGTCCGGTGCCGTGGCAGCGGGGGCAGGCGCTGTGGTTCGACTCGCCGAGTGAGGGGCGCAACCGCTGGCGCGACAATTCCATCAGGCCGAAACGGGAAATCTTTCCGGTCTGTACGCGGGCGCGGTCATATTTCAGCGCATCGCGCAGACGGTTTTCAACTTCACGCTGGTTACGCTGTGATTCCATGTCGATGAAGTCGATGACCACCAGACCACCCAGGTCACGCAGCCGCAACTGGCGTGCAGCCTCATCGGCGGCTTCCAGGTTGGTGCGAAAAGCGGTTTCTTCTATATCAGAACCGCGGGTCGAACGTGCGGAGTTGACGTCAATGGAAACCAGTGCCTCGGTATGGTCGATGACAATGGCACCGCCTGAGGGCAGATTGACCGCACGTGAAAACGCGGATTCGATCTGATGCTCGATTTGGAAGCGCGAGAACAGCGGCACGTCGTCGCGGTAGAGTTTCGCGCGATCGACGTAATTGGGCATGACGTGGCTCATGAACTGCACGGCTTGTTCATGGATCGACTCAGTGTCGATCAGTATCTCGCCGATTTCTTCATGGAAATAGTCACGGATCGCGCGGATGACCAGGCTCGATTCCTGAAAAATCAGGAAGGCGCCATCCTGCTGGTGGGCGGCCGATTCAATGGCGGTCCACAGTTGCAGCAGGTATTTCAGATCCCAGTTGAGTTCTTCGGCGCTGCGGCCGATGCCGGCAGTACGGGCAATGACGCTCATGCCGTCGGGCACGTCGAGCTGGCCGACGGTTTCTTTGAGTTCAGCCCGGTCTTCGCCTTCGATGCGGCGCGAAACGCCGCCGCCGCGTGGATTATTGGGCATCAGCACGAGGTAGCGGCCGGCGAGGCTGATGTAGGTCGTCAGCGCGGCGCCTTTGTTGCCGCGCTCGTCCTTGTCGACCTGGACGATGATTTCCTGGCGTTCACGCAGGGCATCCTGGATGCGGGCTTTGCCCACATCGATGCCAGACTTGAAGTAGGCACGGGCGACTTCCTTGAAAGGCAGGAAGCCGTGCCGGTCGTGGCCGTATTCCACAAACGCCGCCTCGAGGCTGGGCTCAATGCGGGTAATGACGCCCTTGTAGATATTGCTTTTGCGCTGCTCTTTGCCTGCGGATTCGATATCGAGGTCGACGAGTTTCTGACCATCGACGATGGCGACGCGCAGCTCTTCGGCCTGCGTCGCATTGAATAACATGCGTTTCATTTTCTTCTCCCGCGCTCAAGGATTTGCACGGGATGGGCACAACATGACAACGACCGCCCGCAGGCGGGTGGACCTACATCATTTCAGTCGATTGACGGCAAAGTGAATCGATTTCATTGTCCTGGTTATATGTTGTGCTAGCAGGGACTCGCGCTAATCAGCGCAAATCCGGGAATTCAAACAGTGCCTTGAGCGCGTAATTCGTCTAACATCGCTACTTCTCTTGGTGAGCGACCTTAACCCTGTTATTACAGCCTGCGCGTCTGACCGCCGCGGAATCTGCAACAGTGCCGTCGCCGCATTTGCGTCAGTCCGGCATACATTGCAAAGCGCACCAGTTATCGGAATCTCGTCGCGTCAGGCTCGTGCCTGCAGGGCCGGTTTCGGCGTTCGCGGCGTCCAATGGAGGGCGCTGACAAGAAGTATATGTAAATGAACAAGTTAAGTAAAGAATTCACAGTTCCGGAGGCTGTCCTGGCGACGATCGGCGAAGAATCCGCCGGCCAGCGCATCGACAACTACCTGATGCGGCGGCTGAAAGGGGTGCCGAAAAGCCATATCTACCGCATCTTGCGCAGCGGCGAGGTGCGGGTGAACAGCCGCCGGATCAAGCAGGATTACCGATTACAGATGGGGGACCGGGTGCGGGTGCCTCCAGTGCGCACCGCCCAGCGGCCTGAAGGGTCTGCGGCATCACGGGCACCCTATACGCCAGTCGTTATTTTCGAAGACGATGCGTTGCTGGTCATCAATAAGCCGGCTGGTATGGCAGTCCATGGCGGCAGCGGCATCAGCCTTGGCGTCATCGAAGGCCTGCGCAATGCCCGTCCGCAGGCGCGCTTTCTGGAGCTGGTACACCGGCTCGACCGTGAAACTTCCGGCGTGCTGATGCTCGCCAAGAAGCGTGCGGCGCTGGTCGAATTGCACCGGCAGTTGCAGGAGGGGGAGGTCGGCAAACACTATTTTGCGCTGGTGAAAGGCCTGTGGACAGATCGCAAGCGTATTGTTGATCTGGCGCTGGAGAAATTTGTCGTTGCCAGCGGCGAGCGGCGGGTCAATGTCAAAGCCAGCGGCGACCGGGCAGTGACGGTATTCCGTCTGGAGCGGCGAGTCGGTCCGTACAGCCTGCTCGATGCTGAACTGAAAACGGGACGCACACACCAGATACGCGTGCATCTCACGCATCTGGGTTTTCCAATACTGGGCGACGACAAATATGGGGACTTTCCGTTGAACAAGGCGTTGGCCAAAAAGGGTTTGAAGCGGATGTTTTTGCATGCGCATCGCGCGGTGATCCGACACCCGTTGAGTCGCGAGAAACTGATCTTCGAAGCGGCATTGCCGCCGGAACTGCTGGCATTCATGGAAACTGCAATTCGACCGGAGCATCATGCCCAAAAAATTTAAATTGCTGGTTTTTGACTGGGACGGCACGCTGATGGATTCTGCGGCAGCTATTGCGGAATCACTGCAGGCGGCGTGCTCAGAACTTGATCTCCCGGTGCCATCAATGACGCAGGCGCGATATGTCATCGGTCTGGGTTTAACGGATGCGATGAAATATATTTTGCCTGATCTGCCAAGGGAGGATTACGCAAAAGTCGTGGACCGTTACCGCGTGCATTTCCTGCGTCGTGACGGCGGTACAACACTATTTCCCGATGCGGCGGCCATGATCAGTGAATTGCATGATGCGGGGTTTTTGCTTGCAGTGGCGACGGGCAAGAGCCGACGCGGCCTCGATCGCGCGCTTGCGGCAACCGGTGTCGGTGAATACTTTCACGTGACGCGCTGCGCCGACGAGGGATTTTGCAAACCCCATCCCGGTATGCTGCAAGCGGTGATTGAAAGTCTCACCGCAACGCCCGCCTGCACATTGATGATCGGCGATACTACGCACGATCTGGAAATGGCGCAGGCCGCTGGCGTCGCCGCGCTGGCTGTGACCTATGGCGCGCACGATCGTGAGGCATTGTTGCAGAAGCAACCGCTGGCCATCATGGACACCCCGCCGGCATTACGGGCCTGGCTGGCGCAGCATGCTTGAGGTTGCGCTACACGCTATTTGATAATATATTGTTTTATAAGGAGTTTTTATGGCAGATCCACAATCCAATGATCCCCAGTGGGAACGCACAGTGTTGGAAAAAGTCGCGCTCTCCGCAATACAGGAACAACGCAGCGCACGGCGCTGGGGCGTTTTTTTCAAGTCAGCTTTTCTGCTCTACCTGATTGCGCTGCTGTTCATCGGTATGGGCTGGTACAGCAAACATGATGCATTGCCCGGCAATCATACGGCTCTGGTGGAAATCAACGGCATTATCAGTGCCGGCAGTCAAGCCAGTGCAGACAGGATCGTGAGTGGCTTGCAGGCGGCGTTCAAAGATAAGAACACCCGGGGCGTGGTGATCCGTATCAACAGTCCCGGCGGCAGTCCGGTGCAAGCAGGCTATATCAACGATGAAATCAGGCGATTGCGCGCCAAATTTCCGGCAATTCCGCTGTATGCCGTTGTCGAAGACATCTGCGCTTCGGGCGGCTATTACATTGCGGCTGCTGCAGACCGGATTTTTGTCGATAAGGCGAGCATCATCGGTTCAATCGGTGTGCTGATGGATGGGTTCGGTTTTACCGGGACGATGGAGAAGCTGGGCGTAGAGCGTCGTCTGCTGGCAGCCGGTGAGAACAAGGGCTTTCTCGATCCGTTTTCGCCGATACAAGATCAGCAGAAAGACCATGCTAAAACCATGCTTGGCGACATACACCAGCAGTTTATTACGGTCGTGCGGCAGGGGCGAGGTAAGCGCTTGAAGGAAACGCCGGACATGTTTTCAGGGTTGTTGTGGGTCGGCCAGAAAAGCATCGACTTGGGGCTTGCCGACGCACTGGGCAGTCTGGACTCCGTTGCCCGTGACGTCATCAAGGCGGAAAACATCGTTGACTTCACGCAACAGGAAAACATCGCAGAACGTTTCGCACGTCGATTGGGTGCGGCCTCCGCAGAGACATTGGTGAGACTGAGTGGATTCGGAAATTTTAATATTCGTTAACGTTTCCAAAGCGGTTTCCAAAGCGCTCTAAGGAATTAACACCCCTTCGTTGCGTAATTGCGTTACCAGCGCGATCAACGGCAATCCGATCAACGCTGTCGGATCGTCGCTGGCAACGTGCTCAACCAGAGTAATACCGAGCGCTTCGATTTTCGCGCTACCCGCGCAATTGTATGGCTGGTCGTGGCGCAGATAGCGCTCGATCTGCTGTTCATCAAGCTTGCGAAACCTGACGGTAGTCGGGACATTTGCAATTTGCAGGCGGCCACTCACGGCATTGAGCAGGCACAGCGCCGTATGAAATACTACTGTGCGGCCGCTCATTGCCTGCAGTTGCGCTGCGGCGGCGAGGTGATGACCGGGCTTGCCCAGCGCAACACCATCCATGACGGCGACCTGATCAGAGCCGATGATCAGCGCTACCGATTCGTGTTTCATCACTTTTTGAGCCTTGGCCTGTGCCAGTCGCTGCGCGGTGGCCGGCGGCGCTTCGCCGGGTAGCGGCTGTTCGGCAATATCCGGGGAAATCGCTGTAAAGCGGATATTCAAGCGTGACAACAGGGCTTGGCGGTATTCAGACGATGAAGCGAGCACGATGGGTGGATGAGATTTCATTCTGCAGGCGCTCTAAGTATCTGAAACTTCGGGTTTTCGGGTTCTGGCATAGCGGACGGGGCGTGGCAAGCCGGGCAAATGAGCTTCGCTAAGTGCTTGGATGAACAGGGATTTTGGCATCATTGTTTTTGACAGTAGAAGCCGAAAATACTATCATGCGCCGGTTATGCCCGGACCCGCTGTAGTTCACCGTATTGAGGATCCGTTTGCATTCGCGCGATCAGCGGGTCGGCACGAAGGCCGGATCCCGGTTGCAGCACTGGCCCGTGTGCAAGATCGTCTGGCCGGTAATGCCGGCACTGTGACCTTCGTGGTGCGTGGTGGTTGCGACGAGCAGGATCGGCCTTTACTGGAACTGGAGATCGCCGGCAGCTTACGCTTGCCGTGCGAGCGCTGCCTGGCAGAGTTTGAGTTTCCTCTGACAATCAGGACGCGCGTGCTGTTGGCGCATCCCGGCGGGATGCCCGAAAGTGATGATGATCCGGAAGCGCCGGAGTGGGTGGAAGCAGGACATGATCTGGATGTGCAGGAGCTGGTTGAAGATGAAATAGTGCTGGGCTTGCCGTTGTCGGTCAGGCATGTGCAGGGAAAATGCAGCGATGAAGCAACAGAATCGAAGCGGACGGGGGCGGCGGTTTCGCCGTTCTCCAAACTTTCTGACCTGTTGGAGCCCGGCCGCAGGAAATTAAAGTAATTTGTTTATCAGGAGATTGAAATGGCTGTTCAGCAAAACAAGAAGTCCCCTTCAAAACGGGGTATGCACCGCTCGCACGACGCGCTCGTCCAGCCCACGCTGGCCGTTGAGCCGACTTCCGGTGAAATTCATTTGCGTCATCACATCAGCCCCAACGGCTACTATCGCGGCAAGAAGGTCATTAAGGCCAAGGGCGAGTAGTGCAGTTGAGCGATCGGGAAATCCGGCGCGCCTGAAAGCGCCGGTTCCTGACGAGGAGGTTCGTTCACCATGGATGTGACCGTAGCCATCGATTGCATGGGCGGAGATCATGGCGTGCGCGTCACTGTGGCTGCGGCTGTCGAGTGGTCGCGGCGCGATCCGCATTGCAACTTCGTGCTGGTTGGACTGCAGGATTCCATCCATGCGGAGCTGCAGCGCGCCGGCGTGTCTGCCAGCGCGCAACTCCGTGTGCAGCATGCTTCTGAAACGGTGACGATGGACGAGCCGCCGGCAAACGCGCTGCGCGGCAAAAAAGATTCCTCCATGCGGATTGCCATCGACCTCGTTAAAAGCGGCGAGGCGCAGGCCTGCGTCAGCGCCGGCAACACCGGCGCGCTGATGGCGGTTTCGCGTTTCGTGCTGAAGACACTGCCCGGCATCGATCGCCCGGCCATCGCCGGCATGCTGCCCACGGTGAAAGGGCATACACATGTGCTGGACCTCGGCGCGAATGTCGATTGCACGGCTGAGCACCTGCTGCAGTTCGGCATCATGGGCGCGGAACTGGTGGCGTCCGTGGAGCACAAGGAGCGGCCTTCGGTCGGCCTGCTCAATATCGGCGAAGAAGATATCAAGGGCAATGAGGTCGTGAAGGGTGCCGCGGTGCTGTTGCGGGCGAGCGGACTTAATTTTTACGGCAACATCGAGGGCGATGACATCTATAAAGGCACTACCGACGTGGTGGTGTGCGACGGATTTGTCGGCAATGTTGCGTTGAAGGCATCCGAAGGCCTGATACAAATGCTCGCTACCTATCTGCGCGAGGAATTCAGTCGCAGTCTGTTGACGAAACTGGCCGGGTTGCTGGCAATACCCGTGCTCAAGTCTTTCAAGAAGCGCGTCGATCATCGCCGCTACAATGGTGCCAGCCTGCTGGGACTACGCGGCGTGGTCATCAAGAGTCACGGTTCCGCCGATGTCTATGCATTCAGTTTTGCCATTGAACACGCCATTAACGAAGTGCGCACTGGCGTATTGGCACACATTACGGAACGGATGGCAGCACTGGAACGGAAAGTTGAAACTGCATGACTGGCATTTATTCACGCATTATCGGCACCGGCAGTTATCTTCCTGAAAAAATACTGACCAACCAGGAATTGTCTGCCACAGTCGATACCTCTGACGAATGGATACAGCAGCGCACCGGCATCCGCCAGCGGCACATCGCTGCTGACCATGAATCATCGAGTGATCTGGCACTGCACGCATCGCGTCGCGCACTGGAAATGGCGCGGATCGGGCCGGAAAAACTGGATCTGATTATTGTGGCGACCACCACGCCGGACATGGTGTTTCCGGGAACGGCGTGCATTTTGCAATCGAAATTGGGCGTGCGTGGCATGCCGGCATTCGACGTACAGGCCGTCTGCAGCGGCTTCGTCTATGCGCTGGCGACAGCGGACCAGTTCATGAAGTCGGGGCAATATGAACATGTGCTGGTAGTCGGTGCCGAGGTCTATTCGCGCATACTCGACTGGCAGGATCGCGGCACCTGTGTGCTGTTCGGCGATGGCGCCGGTGCAGTCGTCCTCAAGCGCAGCAAAGAGCCCGGCATTCTGACAGCACGGCTTCATGCCGACGGCAGTCATGCCGGCATTCTGTCGGTGCCGGGCACGGTCAATGGCGGCAAAATCAGCGGCCGGCCGTTGCTGCAAATGGATGGGGGGGCGGTATTCAAGTTTGCGGTGAAGGTTCTGGAGGAGGTCGCGCTTGAGACACTGGATGCCGCAGGGCTGCAGAAATCGGATGTTGATTGGTTGATTCCGCATCAGGCCAATATCCGCATTATCCAGGCCACCGCAAAGAAACTGGGCTTGTCCATGGAGCGTGTCATTGCAACAGTGGATCGTCATGCGAATACCTCGGCAGCATCGGTGCCGCTGGCGCTGGACGAAGCCGTTCGTGACGGGCGCATCCAACCGGGACACCATGTAATGCTCGAAGGCGTGGGTGGTGGCATCACCTGGGGCGCGGTGTTGCTGAAATGGTGAGATGGAGACTATGAAACTGGCGCTGGTATTTCCGGGGCAAGGCTCGCAGGCGGTAGGCATGATGCAGGGCTTTGCCGACACGAAGGTCGTGCGTGACACATTTGCGGAGGCTTCAGCCGCGCTGGGCCAGGATTTATGGCAACTGGTGGCGACAGGTCCTGCGGAAGATCTCAATGCCACAGTGAATACCCAACCGGTGATGCTGACCGCAGCTTATGCAATGTTCCGCGCCTGGCTGGAAGCCGGCGGTCCGCCGCCGACTATCGTCGCCGGTCACAGCCTGGGTGAATACACCGCACTGGTTGCGGCGGGCGTGCTGGCATTCTCTGATGCTGTGCCGTTGGTACGATTTCGTGCGCAGGCCATGCAGGAAGCAGTGCCGGTGGGCACCGGGGCGATGGCTGCGATACTGGGCCTGGACGACGAGGCTGTGCGTACTGCTTGTGCCGAGGCAGCTCAGGGCGAAGTGGTGGAACCGGTTAATTTCAATGCGCCCAGTCAAGTGGTGATTGCGGGGCACAGGGCTGCGGTTGAACGTGGTGCGGCTGCGGCAAAAGCACGCGGGGCGAAACGTGCCATGCTGTTGCCGGTGAGCGCGCCATTTCATTCATCGCTGCTGAGGCCCGCTGCCGAACGGTTGAAAGCGCATATGCAGCAGATGAAGTTCAACGCACCGCGCATCGCCGTGATCAATAACGTCGATGTCGCTGTGGTGAACGATCCGGCGCAGATCAAGGATGCACTGGCACGTCAGGCCTGCAACCCAGTGCGCTGGGTCGAGACGGTGCGTGCTTTTGCCGGACAGGGTGTAACACATGTTGTGGAATGCGGTCCGGGCAAGGTATTGGCCGGGCTGACCCGGCGGATTGAGAGCAATCTGCAGGGATACGCGGTGACCGATCCAGCATCGCTGCAGCAGACACTGGAGGCGTTGCGATGAGCACACTGCAAGGCAAAATTGCTCTGGTGACCGGAGCCTCCCGCGGCATAGGCCAGGGCATTGCGCTGGCGCTCGGCGCTGCGGGCGCCACGGTCGCCGGTACGGCGACCACTGCGACGGGAGCGGCAGCGATTACCGCAGTGTTTGCTGCTGCTGGTGTGAGCGGCAAGGGATATGCGCTAGACGTCAACGATGCTGCGCAGGTTGATGCCACTCTGGCAGCGATCCAGCAGCAATGGGGCGATCCCGGCATTCTGGTCAACAACGCCGGCATCACCCGCGATAACCTGCTGATACGCATGAAGGACGAGGAATGGGACGCCATCATGGCCACCAATCTCAAATCAGTCTTTCGTCTGTCCAAGGCGGTCATGCGCGGCATGATGAAGGCGCGTGCCGGACGGATCATCAACATTACTTCAGTGATCGGTTCGCTGGGCAACGCAGGACAGACCAACTATGCTGCAGCAAAAGCCGGAGTCGAGGGTTTCTCCCGCGCGCTGGCACGCGAGGTTGGCAGCCGCAACATCACGGTCAATTGCATCGCGCCGGGTTTTATCGATACCGACATGACCCGCGGTCTTGACGATGCGCAACGTGCGGCGCTGGTGGGGCAGATTCCGCTAAGGCGTCTGGGCGGCGTAGCCGATGTGGCCGGAGCCGTGGTTTATCTGGCCTCGGATGCTGCGGCCTATGTCACGGGCTGCACGTTGCATGTGAATGGCGGTATGCACATGAATTGAGCAGGGGACATTCCGTCACCGGATATTTATGTATAACTGTTTGTTTTTTATAGATTTTATAAATCTGGTTTGGTGGTAGAATTCACGTTTTTACGGGTGGTCGCAATACAGCGTACCGGCCCTAACATCAGCAAGCAATGAAAAGGGGACTGTAGATGGAAAATATCGAGCAACGCGTTAAAAAAATTGTTGCCGAGCAGTTGGGCGTCAATGAGGCGGATGTCAAGAACGAGTCGTCTTTCGTCAATGATCTCGGTGCCGATTCGCTGGATACCGTCGAGTTGGTGATGGCTCTGGAAGAGGAATTCGAGACCGAAATTCCTGACGAAGAAGCTGAAAAAATCACCACCGTGCAACAAGCTACGGATTTCATCAAATCGAATCTGAAAGCCTGACACCAGGCTGTTGATGCCAGCAGATCGAGATCGGGGTGTTTTCCCGTCCCTGTATTGGCATCGTCCCGCCGTGATCCACGGGGCGCCATAGCGCTCCCCCTATCAAAATATGCCGCGTCCCACCACCCGCAGAGTCGTTGTGACCGGATTGGGGATTATTTCTCCAGTTGGCATCAATCTCGCTGAATCCTGGTCAAACATCACTGCCGGTAAATCCGGCATCGGCAGAATTACGCGCTTTGATCCGTCGGCGTACTCGTCGCAGATCGCCGGCGAAGTGAAAGGGTTTGACGCCAGTCGCTATATCCCGGCCAAGGAAGTGCGGCGTTTCGATACGTTCATTCATTACGGACTGGCAGCCGGCCTTGATGCCATGAAGGATGCCGGGCTGGAGCCTGATCGCCTCAATCGGGAAATGATCGGCGTTTGCATCGGCTCCGGTATCGGCGGTTTGCCGCTGATCGAAGAAACACACAACGCAGTACTGGCAGGTGGGCCGCGGAAAATATCCCCGTTTTTCGTGCCCGGCACCATTATCAATCTGATTTCCGGGCAATTGTCGATCATGCATGGCCTGCAGGGGCCGAATCTTGCAGTGGTCACGGCATGCACCACGGCCAATCACAGCATCGGCGAAGCAGGGCGCCTGATTGAATACGGCGACGCCGACGTCATGATTGCCGGCGGCGCAGAATCGACTGTATCCCCGCTAGGCATCGGTGGATTCTGCGCGGCACGTGCGCTATCCACCCGCAACGATGATCCGGCGGCGGCGAGCCGTCCCTGGGACAAGGATCGCGACGGTTTTGTATTGGGTGAGGGCGCCGGTGTGCTGGTGCTTGAGGAGTATGAACATGCCAAGCGGCGCGGTGCGCGGATTTACTGCGAACTGGCCGGTTACGGTATGAGCGCCGACGCACATCACATTACGGCGCCCTGTGAAGACGGCGCCGGTGCCATGCGCTGCATGAACAACACGCTGCGCAACGCCAGCCTCAACCATGATCAAGTGGATTACATCAACGCCCACGGCACTTCGACGCCTTTGGGTGATATAGCTGAAACAGTGGCTGTGAGGAGTTCTTTCGGCGTACACGCCAAAAAACTTGCCGTCAGCTCGACTAAATCGATGACCGGTCATCTGCTGGGCGCGGCAGGTGGCATCGAGGCGGTATTTTCAGTGCTGGCCATACGCGATCAAGTCGCGCCGCCGACGATCAATCTGCTGAATCAGGATCCGCAGTGTGATCTGGACTATGTGCCCAACACAGCGCGGCCGATGAAAATCGATGTCGCACTTTCCAACTCCTTCGGATTTGGCGGCACCAACGGCAGTTTGGTGTTCCGCAAGATCTGAGTGCCTGTGACCTGTTAACGCGGGTCGCAGCGGCATCACCATGATATTGATTGATGGCCTGATCAACTCGGCGATTCCTGTCGATGATCGTGGATTTGCCTACGGCGACGGCGTATTTCGCACGCTGGCCATGCGCCATGGATGCCCCGAATTCTGGGCACGGCATTACGCCCGGCTTGCCGCCGATTGCGCGGCACTGGCGATTGCGCCCCCAACGGCAGAATTGCTGACAGTTGATTTACATACTGTGGCAGCACAATTGCCGGATTGCGCGATACGCATCACGGTAACGCGCGGCAGCGGTGGGCGGGGCTACGCAGTCGAGCCAACGGTACAGTCGCGACGCGTGGTAGCGGCCAGCCCGCTGCCTGATTACCCTCAAAGCTACCGGACGCATGGTGTGCGGGTGCGTTATTGCGATCTGCGCCTTGCTGTGCAGCCGCGTCTGGCCGGCGTCAAACATTTAAACCGCCTGGAAAACGTACTTGCCCGTGCGGAATGGAGCGACCCTGCCGTAGCTGAAGGTTTGTTGCAGGATGCTGACGGCCACGTCATCGAAGGTACTCGCAGCAACCTGTTCATCGTCGAAGGCAAGACACTGATCACGCCCGATCTTTCGCGTTGTGGCGTCGCTGGCGTCACCCGCGATCTGGTGATGGAAGCCGCGCAGCGACACGGCATGTCTTGTCAAGTACAGCCTGTGGATCGTCTGAGAATGGAGTCCGCCGATGAAGTATTCCTGGTCAACAGTCTGATCGGGGTATGGCCTGTTGCGGCAGCCGAAGGCCAAACTTGGAGCCGCTACACGGTGGCGACACTCGTGGGAAAATGGCTGGATGCTGCGGATCGTTAAATACCTGCTGTTGCTGTGTTTTCTGGTGATGCTCGGCGCTGCGGCCGGATTGTATTACTACGCCGAGAGCGAATTGCCGATGGAGCGTTCACCCGTCACGCTGGAATTGCGCGCCGGCAGCAGTCTGAAAACAGCCGCCGCGCAACTTGCTGCCGCCGGTGTGCTGCAACAAGCGGAACTGTTCGTACTTTTTGCACGGCTGCACGGTGATGCGGGAAAGCTCAAGGCGGGAAACTACGAGCTGGCGCGCCCGCTGACGCCGCTAAATCTGCTGCAACGCATGACTCGCGGCGACGTCACTCAGGTCGCGATCACCTTTGTCGAGGGATGGACGTTCAGACAAATGCGCAAAGTGCTGCGTGAACATCCCAAGGTACGGCAGGAGACAGCTGATCTGACTGAAGCCGAACTGTTGCAAAAGCTTGGCATTGCGCAGCCGCTTGCAGAGGGCTGGCTTTTCCCCGACACCTATCATTTCGGCGAAGGCACCAGCGATTTGACGATACTCCGCCGCGCGCATCAGTTGATGGTCAGACATCTCGATCAGGAATGGGGACGCCGTGCCCCCGACTTACCGTTGAAATCACCCGTCGAAGCCTTGATACTCGCCTCGATAGTCGAGAAAGAGACGGGACGCGCCGAGGAGCGCAGTATGGTGGCGTCGGTATTTATCAACCGTTTACGCATCGGCATGCGTCTGCAAAGCGATCCGACGGTGATTTACGGCATGGGCGAGGCCTTTGCAGGCAATATCCGCAAGCGCGATCTGACCACGGATACGCCCTACAATACCTATACCCGCGCGGGCCTGCCGCCCACGCCGATTGCCATGCCCGGACTCGATTCTCTGCGCGCCACCCTTAATCCAGACTCCAGCAACGCCATGTATTTTGTGTCACGCGGCGACGGTACATCGAAGTTTTCGCGCACGCTGGCCGAGCACGAACGGGCGGTTACACAGTATCAGCGACGGGGACGGCGATGAATCGTGGACGATTCATTACGCTGGAAGGCATGGACGGCGCCGGCAAGACGACCCACCTGGAATGGTTGCGCCAGCGGCTGACGGCCAAGGGTGTGGCGTTGACTGTCACTCGCGAACCAGGCGGAACTGTGCTGGGCGAGGCGTTGCGTAGACTACTGTTGGATGTTGCGGATACTCGTGACCCTGAAACCGAGGCCTTGCTGATGTTTGCAGCGCGGCGCGAGCACATCGCACAGGTCATTGTGCCGGCACTGACTGCGGGGCGCTGGGTATTGTGCGACCGCTTCACCGATGCCACTTATGCTTATCAAGCCGGCGGCAGCGGCATGGACTGGGATCGCGTGGCGGCGTTGGAAAGCTGGGTGCAAGGCGATCTGCAGCCGGATCTGACACTGTATTTTGATCTTGAACCGGTGGTAGGCCGGGAACGAACGCAGAAGGTGAGGGCACCGGACCGGTTTGAGCGGGAGCAACTGGCATTTTATGAACGGGTAAGAGCAGCATACCGGCGGCGAGCGGCGGAGCACCCGCAGCGGATTAAAGTGATCGATGCGGCACGCAGCATTCCAGAAATTCAGGAATCGCTTGAAAAAATAATCTCAACCTATTGATTATTAATGACTAATTGGTTTAAAGGGCAGCTGCACTCTTTGCTCGCCGACAAGAGCACGCTGCCTCACGCGCTGCTGATTACCGGCGTGCGCGGCATCGGCAAGCAGCAATTCGGTACGACCCTGGCGCAGGCGTTGTTGTGTGAAACACCGGCAGCAGATGGCGCGGCCTGCGGCACATGCAGCGGTTGCGTCTGGTTCGGCAGCGGTTCACATCCCGACTTTCGTAGCGTAGAACCGATTACTGAGGATGATGCCGAAGGCGGGGATAGCGGTAAAAAGAGCAAAAGCAGCGTGTGGATCAGCATCGAACAGATTCGTGAGTTGCACGACTTTATCCATATCACCAGTCACCGCGGCGGCCGCAAAGTAATACTGGTTGCACCTGCCGAAGCGCTCAATGTCAGCGCAGCCAATGCGCTGCTGAAAAATCTGGAAGAGCCCCCGCCGTTGACCCACTTCATCCTGATCAGTCACCGTCCGCACCGTTTGCCGCGAACCATCGTCAGCCGTTGCCGGCAACTCGGATTGCACGCGCCGTCACGTGATGTCGCGCTGGCCTGGCTGAAAGCGCACGGCGTGGCCGAAGGCGAGGCGGCGTTGGCGCAAAGTTCCGGTGCGCCGCTGTCTGCGCTGGCTGCCGTCGAAGGCGGTGAACTGGCAGGGCGTCGCGAGTTTTTCTCGCATATCGCTCCTGCGGATTTTGATGCGCTGGCCGTGGCCGAGATGCTGCGCGACCTTCCGCTGGAGCGATTCATCAGCTGGATGCAAAAATGGACTTATGATCTGGTCGAACAACACATGCTCGGTCGAATACGTTATAACCCTGACTTCACGCGGGAGCTGGCGGCGCTGGCGCCACACATAGACCCCATCTCTGCATTGCGCCTGCACCGGAAACTGGTGCACGAGCAACGGTATATTCACCATCCATTGAACGCGCGATTGTATGTCGAGAGTGTGCTGATCGCTTACGCAGCGCTCATCAATCCAGCGACGCGCAAGGCAGCATGACGTGATGCTGGTCGATTCGCACTGCCATCTGGATTTCCCTGAACTCGCTGACAGTCTGCCCGCTGTGCTCGCGACCATGCGTGAAAATGATGTCGGGGCGGCGTTGTGCGTCAGCGTAACACTGGAAGATTTTCCTAAAGTGCGCGCTCTGGCCGAGCAGAATGAGATGCTGTATGCCTCGGTCGGCGTACATCCCGACTATCCCGATTTGCGCGAACCGACGGTCGATGAACTGGTCGCGTTATCGCAGCATCCCAAAGTGGTTGCGATCGGCGAAACCGGGCTCGACTACTACCGCCTGACCGGCGATCTGGAATGGCAGCGCGAGCGGTTTCGCACACACATCCGGGCAGCGCTTGCGGCACGCAAACCGCTGATCATTCATACCCGGTCGGCGGCTGAAGACACGCTGCGGTTGATGCGCGAAGAAGGAGCGGCCGGGGCAGGTGGCGTGATGCACTGCTTTACTGAAAGCTGGGAAGTGGCCGAGGCGGCGCTCGATCTGGGTTTTTACATTTCCTTTTCCGGTATCGTGACCTTCAAGAATGCGCTGGTCATCAAAGAGGTAGCCCGCCGCGTGCCGCTGGATCGGCTGTTGGTGGAGACCGATGCACCCTATCTGGCACCGGTGCCGTTTCGGGGGAAAACCAATCAGCCAGGATGGGTCAAACACGTGGCGGAAGAAGTCGCGCGGCTGCAGGGTTGCAGTGCGGCTGAACTTGCTACCAAAACCACTCAAAACTTTTTTAAATTATTCAATATAAACAAATAGATACATTAACTATCTACAGTATATTCTGAAAATCATGTTCAGGCGAACGCAAAATCTCAAGAGGATGGCACCCATTGTTCAGGGTATTTTATGACTGAGCGTTTCTAATTCTCTCGAGGCGCTGCCTTTCGAGTTCTTTTCTGATTTTTTCGGCCAGATGCGGATCCGTCACATCTGCCGCCACGTCGCCCGCTTCCAAGTAAAGGTGCTGTTTCATGGTTTCCGGGTCTGCAATTCGTTCTCTTTCGGCTTGGGCGCGTATTGCGGCTTTGTACTTCATCTGGAAGTCGATCTGTTTCCAGATAAGCCAGCCGATCACCGCGGTTCCGATTGTGGCGCAGAGGTAGACGATGCCCAGCCAGAAAGGTTTGCAGTCGGGCGTCGCAATAGGCAGCAGGGCGCAGTTCAGCAACCAAGTTGCAAAAGCGAGAGTGCCTTCGATTAGATCGGTGGGGTTGGGCATGGCAACTTTCCCCTAATAGACCTACCTGCGCATGCGTTCAGACGGAATTAGTAAGCGGGTGTTTTCGAGGCCCCATGTTTTGACGGTTCCTGGTGCTTACTGACGAACCGTTAAACCGGCTTTCCGATAAGGGTTGCATACCGGGTTACAGAGGGAGCAACGGCATGATCCGGTACAGTTAATTGCGTATAATGTGTATTATGTAAAATTACACTCAGCTCAAGTCTGAGCCATGCAGCAGACACGCAGATCGGACGACTACGCCCTAGCGGTCGTTTGACCAATCATGCTTACCATCCGGTCAAGCTCCGCTTCGACGATCATCTTTGTATCAGGATCGTACGGATAACACAGCAATGCCAAATCATCAAAATATCCGCTGATACGCGGAACACTGGCATACACCAGCTTGCGTTGGGTGTTCTGGACTACCGGGACCTGCATAAACTCCCGTCCATCTTCCCAGTAGATCGACAAGGTGATGATTTGCGTATCCAGACGCAGCAGTCGAACTATGAATTCGAAGCGCACGGTATGCATGCCCTTTGAACGCAGCTCTATCAGCATCTGCGGTGGTAGCGGTGCCCCAGACTTCAAAGCCGTAATCGTTTCCATGTCGCTCATTGTTGGTTTGGAAGCTGTCTTCACTGATTAGTATCTTTACAGTATGTCTACCAGCTGCAGCATACGCAAAACTGACATTTTGGTAGATTTAAACCTCTGGGGCTTGTGACTTCTTTCCTTTTTTGATTAATTTATAATCAATATCCTACAATGCAATAATTAGTATCGCATTACAATATTCTTTAAATTCTTTCCAGCACTACTGCCATGCCTTGCCCGCCACCGATGCACAACGATACCAAGGCATAACGCCCCCCACTACGCTGCAGCTGGCGTGCGGCTGTTAGCGCAAGGCGTGCGCCCGAGGCGCCGAGCGGATGGCCCAGTGCAATTGCACCGCCGTTCGGATTAACGCGCTTGTCGTCCAACGCAACGCCTAGTCCTTTCAGACAGGCAAGCACCTGTGCAGCAAAGGCTTCGTTGATTTCAATGACGTCCATGTCCTTGATGTCGAGACCAACACGGGCCAGGGCTTTTTTCGATGCGGCCACTGGGCCGATGCCCATGATGTGCGGCGGCACACCCATGGCAGCGCTGGCGATTATCCGTGCGATGGGTTTCGCCCCGGCTTTTTCACCGGCTGCACGTGAACCAACGACCAGTGCTACAGCACCATCGTTGACCCCGGATGCATTTCCGGCCGTGGTGACGCCACCCTCATAGAGCACTTTCATTTTGGCGAGTGCCGCCATATCAGTGCCTGGCCGCGGATGTTCGTCTTCGACCACCGGCGGTACGGGACCTTTGCGGCCGGCCGGCATTTCTACCGGAACCAGCTCTCCGGCAAAAAAACCTTCACCCTTGGCGATCGAGAATTTCTGCTGTGACGCCACAGCAAACGTATCGGCTTGTTCGCGGGAAATATCGTATTCCCTGGCAAGATTATCTGCAGTTTGCGGCATTTGCGGGTCACCAAACTGCTTGACCAGTTTGGGATTGGAAAAACGCGGGCCGATGGTGCTGTCGTAGAGTTTGATGTCGCGCGCGTAAGCACTCTCGCCACGACTCATTACCAGCGGCGAACGGCTCATGCTTTCAACGCCGCCGACGATGAATACATCGCCCTCGCCGGCCGTGATGGAATGTGCGGCATGCGCCAGCGCGCCGAGACCGCTGGCACAGTTGCGCTGCAGAACGGTACCCGGGATTTCAATTGGAAATCCCGCTGAGAGTCCGGCGTGTCGGGCCACACAGCGGCTGTCTTCCCCGCCCTGGTTGGCACAGCCGACGACGATGTCTTCAATCTGCTCCACCTTGAATTTTGATCTGGCCATGACATTTTTCATGACCTCGGCCAGCAGGTCGTCAGGGCGGACTTTCGCCAGCGAGCCGCCATGTCGGCCAAACGGGGTGCGCAGTCCTTCGTACAGGTAGGCGTCAAGCATGATGTTTCCTCTCGGATCAGGCGATTCAGGGATTAAGGGTCGGGAGTCAGCAGTGAGACGCCGAGCTGGGCGCGACGTCTCAGCCAGATATTGGAGCGATAACGCGGATCGGCATAAATCGCATTCATATTGGATAACACACGATGGATGCGTTCTACGCCGATAACGTCGCCAAATTTCAACGGCCCGTTCGGGTAATTCAAGCCCAATGTGACGGCTTTGTCGATGTCCGCAGGTTGCGCAGTGCGGCTTTGCGCAATCGAGCAGCCGATATTGACGATCATCGCGACTATGCGCTGGGCAATGAAGCCGGGGCTGTCGCGGCATACCGTCACCGGTACGCCATCGGAAGCCAGCAGGCCATGTGCCGCATCGCGCATTGCCGGTGTAGTCAGCGGTGTGCCCATGAGGGTGCGCCGCTTGACCATGGGGAACAGGGTATCGACGGCGACGGTGCGTTGCGGATCCAGCCCCTGCTCCACCACGCAAGTCGTGGCGTCCTGGCCGACTGGCGTGACCAGGATCAGCGCTTTTGCTGAAGGCTGCGCACCGCTTTCTATCGTCGCACCCAATTTTGTCAGCAACGTAATCAGCACTTCATGACCCTGCGGCTCGGACTTGCTGACCCAGACGCTGGCCGGGCGCGCAGTCGGCGCTGGCGGCTCCGCAGCAACGACGGGTTTCATTTCCGCATCGTAATTATAAAAACCTTTTTTTGATTTCCGGCCCAGCACCCCTGCCTCGTAACGCGACTGCATGATCAGGTTGGGGCGATAGCGCGGTTCCTGGAAAAACTGATGGTAGATCAGCGACGATGCGGGCTGCGTCACGTCCAATCCCGTGAGTTCCATCAGTTCGAACGGTCCCATGCGGAACCCGCCGACATCGCGCATCACGCGATCGACATCCACAAACGAGGCGACGCCTTCATAGACCAGATGTGAAGCTTCAAGTGTAAAACCGCGCCCCACCTGATTGACCAGAAAGCCCGGCGCATCGGTCAGTCGCACCGATTCGCGCGTCATGCGCCTGCCGATGATCATCAACGCTTCGGATACCCAGTTCTCGGTCAGCAGGCCGTCGATGACTTCGACCAGCTTCATCAGCGGTACCGGGTTGAAAAAATGCAGGCCAGCGAATCGCTGCGGGGTTTTCAGTTTGGCGGCAATCGTGGTGACCGACATGGACGACGTATTGGTCGCCAGGATGCATTCCGGCCCGACGATGCCCTCGAGCTCGCCAAAAAGTGCCCGCTTGGCGTCGAGATTTTCAATGATGGCCTCGACCACCAGGTGACAGTCCTTGAATTCGGTCAGCGCGCTTGCAACGCGGATGCGGGCAATCGCGGCATCGGCATCAGCCTGGCTCATGCTGCCCTTCTCTGCAGCGCGGCCCAGCATTTTCGCGACAAACTCACGCGCCTCGTCGGCAGCGCCGGCGCGCGTATCCATCATGATTACGTTAATGCCGCCGGCGGCGGACACTTGCACGATGCCGCGCCCCATCGCGCCGGTACCGATTACGCCGATGCACAGATCAGCGCGGTTGGCGTCAAATGCCATGTGTGTGTATTACCTTTAAATATGAATTAAAACAATGAGTTATGATCATCTGCCTTTGAACACCGGCTTGCGCTTTTCCATGAATGCGGTCTGACCTTCCTTGTAGTCCTCGCTCTTGTAGCAAATCTCCACCATTTTCTGCACGGCCTCGATGTCACGCTTGGCGGGATCTTTCAGGTATTCAATCAGTGCACGCTTGATCGAGGCGATGGTCAACGGCGCGTTGCCGGCGATGGTCGCAGCGTAATCGAGTACGTATTTTTCCAGATCGGCGACCGGCACCACGCGATTGACCAGGTTCATCTGCAGCGCTTCCTGCGCAGTGAACTGGCGTGCCGTGAAAAAGATTTCTGCGGTAAAGGCCGGACCAACCACATCCGCCAGACGTTTGATGCCGGTAAAGCGATAACCCAGGCCGAGTTTTCCGGCGGGCACGCCGAATTTCGCGTCATCAGCAGCAATGCGGATATCGCAATTGACGGCGATGGCTGTGCCGCCGCCGATGCAATAGCCACGAATCATCGCCATGGTCGGCTTGGGACACTCCTGCAGCGCCTTGCTTGCATTGTCTGATGCCGCGTTATAGGCCTGCACCGCTTCTTCGCCGCTGCGTTTTTCCTTGAATTGCGAAATGTCGGCGCCGGCAACGAAGGCTTTTTCGCCCGCGCCCTTGAGTACCACGACACGCACTTCCGGATCCGCGGCAAAATCCGCGAGCACCATAGGCAATGCCTGCCACATCTCAAATGAGACCGCATTGTGCCGGGCCGGGTTATTGAAGGTAATCCAACCGATGCCGTCCTTTTTTTCGGCCAGCAAGCGATCAGTCATGGTTTGTTGCGCAGTACCTGGATGATTCATGGTTGTTCCCGTAGGTTCACAATGTGTCTGTTGAATATCGACTGCCATTTTAACCGATGCAGCCAGCACTGCGGAACTGTCCGGCAGTGCGGCGCATCAGTTTTCCGGCATGCCGTTGCGCAGCAGGTCGCGCGCAATGAACCAGCGATGAACCTCGCTCGGCCCCTCGAAGATGCGCCACACGCGGCAGGCGCGCGCGATGTACTCCAGCGGCAAGTCTTTGGATACGCCCATACCGCCGAGCAACTGGATCGCCCGATCGGAGACCCGCCCGATCATTTCGCTGCCCTGCAGCTTGACCATGGCGGCTTCGCGCCGCCAGTTCTTGTCGCCCTGATCCATTTTCCAGGCCAGCCGCCAGGTGATCCAGCGCACCATTTCCATTTCCTGCCAGCTGTCGGCGAGCCACCATTGCACTTGCTGTCGCTCGGCGAGCAATGCGCCGAAAGTTTTGCGCTGGTTGGCCTGAGTCAACATCAGATCCATGCAACGCCGTGCGTAGCCCAACGCGCGACAGGCAATTTCCATACGCCGTACGCCCAGCCGGTTCTGCATCGGCCCAAAACCATTGCCGACTTCGCCCAGCACCTGATCGTCGGACAGCTCAACGTTGTCTAAAAACACCGCGTACGGTGAGTGTTCGCCCATGGTGTTGAACACCGACGGGATCGACAGGCCCTTGGCCCCTTTATCCACGAGGAAGGCGGTCATGCCGCCACGCGTGCCTTTGGCCGGATCAGTGACCGCCATGACAATGATGAAGTCCGCCTTGCGTGCGTTACTGATCCAGATTTTCTGACCATTGAGTACCCATTTGCCATTTTTGTACTCGGCGCGGGTTTTCATGCCGGCAGGATCGGAGCCCGCACCCGGCTCCGAAATGGCAATCGCGCTTTTGCTGTCGCCACTGGCATAAGGCAGCAGGTATTTTTTAATTTGATCGCCCTTGCAGGTCTCACGCAGCATCCACAGATTGGGACTGTCCGGCGGCAGCACAAAGGGCACGATGCTGGTTTTCAGTTCTTCAATCACTACCGCTTTGGCGAGCATGCCAAGATTCTGCCCGCCGTATTCTTCCGGCACATCGATGCCAAACAATCCGATGGCCTTCGCTTTTCGCCCCAGTTCTTTTTCAGCATCGGGATCGATCAGCGGTGAGTCAGTCAGACCGCGCTCGGCTTCGCGTTTGATGACGTCGCGCTCCAGCGGCAGCAATTCTTCTCGCACGAAACGGGCAACGGTGTCGCGCAACATGCGCACTTCTTCGGGTAATGTGAAATCCATGGGGATTCTCCAGTGTTACTCGAGTACCATTAACCAATCGACGGCAATCGCACCCTGCGGCCCGGCGAGCACCGGATTGAGATCGAGTTCCGCCAGACGCGGGCCCGCCGCCGCGCCGAAACACGACACCGCGCTGATCATGCGTGCGATGGCTTGTTTGTCCACCGGCGGCTTGCCGCGTACGCCATCCAGCATGACACGGCTTTTGAGTTCATCGAGCATGCGCAGCGCTTCGCTCTCAGTCACCGGCGCTGCGCGAAACACGACATCCTTGAACACTTCGATCAGCACTCCGCCCAGACCCACCATCACCACCGGACCAAAGGTCGGATCACGCTTGAGGCCGATCACCAGTTCGACATCACCTGACGCCATCGCCTGCACCAGCACACCGGCAATGCGGGCCTCAGCTTTGTAGCGTTTGGTATTGGCGATCAACGTGTCGAAGGCTTTGCGCACCGCAGCAGCATCACCGAGGTTCAGCGCCACACCTTGCGCCTCGGTCTTGTGCAGGATGTCCGGCGATTCAATTTTAAGTACTACCGGGTAACCCAGTATTTGCGCTGCGGCTACGGCTTCATCCGCTGTTTTGGCCAGTCGCGCTGCGGCAGTCGTCACACCAAACGATTGCAGCAGCGCCTGCCCCTCAATACTTCCTATTGCGCCGGTGGCGGCGGGTAATACCAGCCTATTGAGACTGCGATAGCTCACGACACCGTTCGGGCTGAGCTTGTCGAAGCCCCCTCGCCCTTCGACAGGCTCAGGGCGAACGGATGATGTGGTTGGGGAAATACCAATAGACAGCATCAGCGCCTCGCGCGCAGGCTGATCACTCAGCCAGTGCCGCCGTGCCTCGGCATAACGCACCAGCGCCGCAACGGCATCGACGGCGGGTTCCGCGCTGCGCAGAAAAGGGATGCCCGCCGCGCGCATCAAAGTCGCCGCGATGTCGGGCATGCCCATCCAGCACACCACAAACGGCTTGCTGATCTGTGCTTTGGCTTCGGCAAAACTCTGCACGGTGATCTCGGCGTATTTGTCCGTGAACGACAGCCAGACGATGGCCACGTCGACCTGCGGATCGGACAACAGAATTTTCAGGCTGTCGCGCATTAAAGCCGGATTGACCAGCCCCTGCGCGGTAATATCCACCGGATTGTTGGTGGAGCCAAATGCCGGCACAACTTTGCGCAAGGCCGTAGTGGTGTCTGCACTTAGCGTTGCGACATTCAGTCCCAGTTCTTCTGCGCGATCAGCCATCAGCGCACCAGCACCGCCGGAGCGCGTCACAAAGCCGATGCCTTTACCGTTCGGCAATCCGCATTGCATAAATATATCAATAAAATCAATAAGTTGCTCATCACTGCGGGCACGAATGATGCCGCGCTGGCGAATCACGCCATCGAACACCGCATCTTCTCCGGCCAGCGAACCGGTGTGCGATGCAATGGCGCGAGCGCCCGCGCGCGTGCGTCCGACTTTGGTCAGCACCAAAGGCTTGGCACGTCGCAGCGCGTCCTCGGCCACTTCCAGCAGGCCGGCGCCGTTTTTCAGGCCTTCGATATAACCGGCCCCTACTTTGATCGTGTCTTCGGCAATGATGGCGCGCATGATATCGACGAACTGGATGTCCGTTTCGTTGCCGGTGTTGACGAAGTAACCAAAGTTGAGTCCGCGTTTGCGTGCCGTGCCGGCGGTGGCAGTGCCCAGCGCGCCGGATTGCGTGACAAAAGCTGCCGGGCCCTGCGGCGTCGGCCCCAGTGAGAACTGGCTGAACGTCGCCATCACGTTCTCGAACACATTAACCAGACCCAGGCAGTTCGGGCCGAGGATGCGCACCCCGCTCTCCCGAATAGCTAGTTTCAATTCGACCTCGAGACGAATGCCGTCGCCGCCGACTTCGCTGAATCCGGAACTGAATACGACGGCTACTTTGACTTTTTTCTTGCCAAGTTCGCGCAGGGTATCCGGCACCTGTCTGGCCGGAACCGCGACGACTGCGAGATCGACGCTACCGGGAATTGATGCCACGTCGGGATAGCACGGCAGGTCGAGCAACGTCTGGTATTTGGGATTGACCGGGTACAGGCGGCCGGCATATTGCTTGTCGACCAGCGCTTTAAGCGTGCGGCCGTTGATTTTGTTGAAGTCGGCAGAAGCGCCAATCACTGCGATCGATTGAGGATGCAGCAAAGCCTGTACAGCATCGTTCATTTACTGGACTCATAGAGACAGAAGCGTGCGGGCACGATAGCGGCTGGTGCGATGCCGGTCAATCCTGACTCACGCTTGATTGGCTGGTGACTGTCAGAAAATCCGGGAGCAGCCGCTGTAAAAAAACTTTCAATGCGGCGCGTCAGCACTTTTGACAATCTCTGCATCATGGGCCAGCGCTCAAAATTTCCCAACAAGATCACTGCGCATGGTGATCTACTGACCGCTGGGCCGGCCAATATCATGTGTCAATTGCGCACTGGCGCAGGAACTGACCGGGATCTGCAATCAGCAGTTCATTATCGAGAAACGTCTCGGCGCCGGCGGCTGCTTGTTACGCCCAGGGTTTACTCTCAGCAGAGTAACGTAATCTATTGTATTTATTCATGTTTTTGTATATGACGTAACAACCCGTTCGTTGCGTTTTCTATCAGATCGAGTACTTTCTCAAAGCCCTGCTCGCCGCCGTAATACGGATCAGGCACTGCACGCAGCGGTAGATCATCAGCAAAATCCAGAAACAGGCGTACGCGGTCGCGATGCGTATCCGGACATAGTCGTTGCAATATGGCCAGGTTGTCTTCATCCATGGCCAGCACGTAGTCAAAGCGCATGAAATCTTCACTGACCACTTGCCGCGCGCGCAACGAACTCAAGTCGTAGCCTCGATGCGCCGCAGCCGCCTGCGTCCGGGAATCAGGCGCAGCGCCAATATGGAAATCGTGCGTGCCGGCCGAATCCGATGCGATTTCGCCATCCAGCCCGCGTTGCGCGACCAGGTGTTTGAATACACCTTCGGCAGTGGGCGAGCGGCAGATGTTGCCCATGCAGACAAATAGAACGCGTTTCATTGTGACTACGCCGCGTCGATAAAAAACCGCTTCTTCAACATATTCAATTCGTCGCGCAGTTGTGCTGCACGTTCAAATTCCAGATTGCGTGCTGCAGCCAGCATTTCCTTCTCCACGCGTTTGATCTCGCGGGTCATTTCCTTATTACCCATCAGGTCGTAACGCGCCTGATTCTGCGCCGTTTTCAGTTCCTGACGCGCGGAGTCATAGTCGTAGGCGCCGTCGATGATGTCCTTGATGCGTTTGGTCACCCCGATCGGCGTAATACCTTCTGCGGTGTTGTGCGCAAGCTGCTTGGCCCGGCGGCGCTCGGTTTCACCGATGGCGCGTTCCATCGAGCCGGTGATGCGGTCGGCGTAGAGTATGGCTTTGCCGTTGATGTGGCGCGCTGCACGGCCGATGGTCTGGATCAGCGCGCGTTCGGAACGCAGGAAGCCCTCCTTGTCCGCGTCGAGGATGGCAACCAGTGAGACTTCCGGCAAATCGAGCCCTTCGCGCAGCAGATTGATGCCGACCAGCACATCGAACTCACCCAGACGCAGGTCACGGAGAATCTCAACGCGCTCGACCGTTTCGATGTCGGAATGCAGATAGCGCACCTTGATGCCGTGCTCGGCGAGGTAGTCGGTCAGGTCCTCGGACATGCGCTTGGTCAAGGTGGTGACCAGCACGCGTTCCCCTGCAGCGACCCGTGCGTTGATTTCCGACAGCAGATCGTCCACTTGAGTAGTTGCAGGCCGCACTTCGAGCTGCGGATCCACCAGCCCCGTTGGTCGCACCAGCTGTTCGACTACCTGCGCCTGATGTTCGTGCTCATAGACCGCCGGCGTGGCGGATACATACACCACCCGGCGCAAGAATTTCTCAAATTCGTCGAAACGCAGCGGCCGGTTGTCCAGCGCCGAGGGCAATCGGAAACCGTAGCCGACCAGGTTTTCCTTGCGCGCACGGTCGCCAAGATACATGCCGCCTACTTGCGGGATGGTGACATGGCTTTCGTCAATGATCATCAGCGCATCACGCGGCAGATAATCGATCAGCGTCGGCGGTGGTTCGCCGGGCTGGCGACCGGACAGGTGCCGTGAATAATTCTCGATGCCTTTGCAAAAGCCCATTTCATTGAGCATTTCCAGATCAAAGCGCGTGCGTTGCTCGATGCGTTGCGCTTCGACCAGCTTGTGTTCCTTCTGGAACCAGTCGATGCGCTCGCGCAACTCCAGCTTGATCGCCTCAATTGCGCGCACCGTTGTAGCGCGTGGCGTCACATAGTGGCTGGACGGATAAACCGTGAAGCGCGACACACGCTGCAGGATATGCCCGGTCAGCGGATCGAAAATCTGGATGCTTTCGACTTCGTCATCAAACAGCGATAGCCGCACTGCTGTCTCTGAATTTTCTGCAGGAAAAATATCGAGGATGTCGCCGCGCACACGAAACACACCGCGCTTGAATTCAATATCGTTGCGCTCGTATTGCATCGAGACCAGTCGTTCAATGGCGTCGCGTTGCGACAGCTTTTCGTTGTCGCGCAGGTGCAAAATCATGCCGTGGTAGTCAACCGGATTGCCGATACCGTAAATGGCCGAGACGGTGGCGACGATGATGGTGTCGCGCCGCTCCAGCAGCGCTTTGGTCGCCGACAGGCGCATCTGCTCGATATGCTCGTTGATGTTCGAGTCCTTCTCGATGAACATATCTTTCGACGGTACGTAGGCCTCAGGCTGGTAATAGTCGTAATACGAGACAAAATACTCGATGGCGTTTTCCGGAAAGAATTCGCGCATTTCGGAGTACAGTTGGGCGGCCAGCGTCTTGTTGGGCGCCATGATCAGTGCCGGAACGCCGAGGCGCGCAATGACATGCGCCATGGTGTAGGTCTTGCCCGAGCCGGTGACGCCGAGCAGCGTCTGATGGATCAGCCCGTCGCGCACCCCTGCCGTCAGCTTGTCTATGGCCTCTGGCTGGTCGCCGGCCGGCGCAAACGTCTGATGCAGCCGGTACGGGCTGTCGGGGAAGGTAATGATTTCCATGAAAATCGAGAAAAAACGCCCATGTTACCGGTTTCGCCTGCCTCAAGGGACATGCCTTGCCGTGGCACCGTGACTGAGAGTTTGGTTGCACTGCAAAAACGCGGATAGAATGGCGGTTTTCCGCAACCTTTTCACAACCGACGCACGATTTCGCACCGCAAATGAGCCCATCCATACTCGAAAAAATTGAAATGGCGCCCAAGGATCCCATCCTGGGCGTGACCGAGGCCTATCACGCCGACCAGAATCCGAAAAAGGTGAACCTCGGCGTCGGTATTTATATTGATGACGACGGCAAGGTGCCGGTGCTGCAGTGCGTGCGTCGCGCCGAACAGAAATTGGTCGAGCTGCCGTTGCCGCGTGGCTATCTGCCCATCGATGGCATTGCCGCCTATGACCGTGCCGTGCAGGACGGGCTGTTCGGGGCAAACTCTGAACCCGTCAAATCGAGTCGAATTGTGACCGTGCAAACGCTGGGCGGCACCGGCGGACTCAAAGTCGGCGGAGATTTCCTGCGCCGTTTCAATCCCGGCGCCGAGCTCTATATCAGCGATCCGAGCTGGGAAAACCATCGTGCTGTTTTTGAATATGCAGGCTTCACGGTAAAGACCTATCCCTACTATGACGCTGCCACCAACGGCGTCAGGTTTGATGCGATGCTGGCAGCATTCAAGGCGATGGCCAAAGGCAGTGTGGTCGTGCTGCATGCCTGCTGCCACAACCCCACTGGCATCGACCTGACTGCGACTCAATGGGAACAGGTCATCACCGTGGTCAAGCAGAGCGAACTGGTGCCCTTTCTCGACCTTGCCTATCAGGGCTTTGCCGATGGGCTGGAAGAAGACGCTGCTGTTGTACGACGGTTTGCAGCAGAATTTCCCGCGCTGTTCGTTGCCAGCTCGTTCTCCAAATCACTGTCGCTGTATGGCGAGCGCGTTGGCGCACTGAGCATAGTGACCGCCAGCAAGGAAGAGGCGGCGCGTACGCTGAGCCAGCTCAAGCGCGTGATCCGGACCAACTATTCCAACCCGCCTACCCATGGCGGCAAGGCGGTCGTGATGGTATTGACTACGCCGGAACTGCGGGTGCTGTGGGAACAAGAGCTGGGCGAAATGCGCGACCGCATCAAGGCCATGCGCCGCTTGCTCGTCGATAAAATTCGCGCGCTACGCGCGGATTTCGATATGGGCTTCATCGTTGAGCAGCGAGGCATGTTTTCCTACTCCGGCCTGACCAAAGAGCAGGTGGGCAAGCTGCGCGAGGAATATTCGATCTACGCGCTCGATAGCGGCCGCATTTGCGTCGCAGCACTGAATACAAAAAACATTGACTACGTTGCCGGGGCCATTGCCAAGGTGCTTGTTCAACGCTGAAAAACGAGTATCTCCGGCACTGACCATAGCCGGCCTTTGGCCGGCTATTTCTTTTTGTCTTTGTTGCTGTCTGTGCCGCCGCCGAACAGGCTATCCACCCAATTGCCGACCTTGGCGCCCACCGCTGTGCCGACGCCTGGGCCAAGAATTGCCGTACCCGCTACTGCGCCCGCCACCGATGCCCCGGTGGGCAGGGCCCGCGGCGCATCGACCGTGCCACTGATGTTCAACGGCACCGTAGCCGCAGCCAGCGATCCTGCATTGATCTGGGCGTTGATACGACCCGAAAGGACTTTGTTTGGCGCAATAGTTACATTGCCGTCTGCAGCCAGCGAACCGGATGCCACTTTCAGGTTGGTGATGCGTTGAGTGCCGCGATCCATCGCGAAATGTCCGGTCAGGGTTTCGAAACGTGTTTGGCCACTACTGTCCTTGGTAAGCAGGCTGGTCGCGGCTTTCTGGATGTCTATGCCCTGCAGTACGCCATCGCGAATGTCGAATGGCGTATCCAGCCTCAGCACTTTCATCAACTGATCCGCCTGGGGCGCACTCGCTGAGAACACCGGCTTTGCCGTTAACCGCCCACTCAGTTTGGTTTCCGGGGAAAACAGCGGCACGAGATCGCGCAGTTCAACAGTTGTGACCGTATAAGCCCCCTTTGCCTGCAAACCATCTTGCCAGCCAACGACGAATTTCCCGGTAACGGTGCCGCCGTACATTTTGGCCCTGATGTCTGTGAAATTGGCGTCATTGAGCGTAGCCGTTCCCTTGATCAGCAATTCATCAAAAAGAATCGGCGGGCCGGCAGGCGGACGCCAGCCATTGGCTTGCACATCGAGACTGAAATTTTTTCCTGTAGGCTTGAGTGCTACTTTCAGCTTGCCGTCGCGCGTGCTGATGTCTGCTCGCTCAGGTGCGCCGGCATCCGTCAGCTGGATGCGAGCGTCGAATGGTCCGAAGTTCGCCTTCTGCAATTGCAGCAACGCGTTCTTCAGACGAATGGATTCCACGCGCACAGTGAATGCCGAGGGTTTTGCCTTGGGATCGGTTTCGATCCATTCCGGAATCTTGTCGATAGCCTGCTGATTGATAACCAGCCCATCAATTTCAACGCTGCGGATGATCTTGATGTCAGACAGCAATGACCACAGATCCGGAGTGACCGATACGCTGCCGACCTTGATGTCGCCGCCCTCGCCGACTTCAATGCCGTTCACGGTGATATGCGGCAGCGGCAAGCCAACCAGCTTCAGACTCTTCAGCCGTACCGGCGCCTTCAGCGCTGCCGAAGCCTTTTTCTCAATTTCCTGGCGGTAATCATCTATGGAAACAAAGAATGGGATGACAGCCAGCGCTGTTATCAGGACCGCCAGCATTGCGGCCAGACGTTTTAACCACTTCATTTCGCGTGCTTTCCTGCGTTGACCGGGTATCTGGTGGCAGATAGAATACGCCCCTGCTCGCGTTCGTAAAACCCCGCTTTTACCGCGATTTACCGATTTATTCCCCGATAGCTCAGTTGGTAGAGCACCTGACTGTTAATCAGGTTGTCCCTGGTTCGAGCCCAGGTCGGGGAGCCAGATAAAAAAAGGCCCGCATACGAGCGGGCCTTTCGTTTTGTGTTCAAGGAATTTAGTCAGCAGCAAAATCCTTGATCTCGGTAATCTCGGTAATCGGCAAGGCGGCGATATCCTTCAATTTCTCGCCTTTGCCCGTGTTCAGATCGGTAAGGTTAGCCACGGTCGAGTAAGTGGAAGCCACAAAGATATCCTGGCCCTCATTCGATTTGCGCTGCACGCCGTACTTCACCTGTCGGCGCTCATCAGCGGTTAGCTTGCCGATCAGGTTTTTGGTTGCCCATACTGCACCGAAGCGGGCGAAATCCGACAACCGCGCCGCATGGTTGATGGTATCGCCCAGCACGGTAAATTCAACATGAGTTGCCGACTGGAAAGTGCCCAGCCACTCCTGCCCTTCATTGAGCCCGGAATTGAGATACAGCTCATTAGTCCAGCCCTTGCGCAACTGCCAATCCTTACTCAACCGGCGCATGACTTCGCGTATTTCGTGGGCTGCCAAAAGTGCATTCCAGACATAGTTGCAGTCGGGTTGCGGGAAAAAGTAATACACCATGCCATCGCCGGCATGCTTGCCATAGGTGCCGTAATGGCGCCGAAAAATCGGATCGACCGTGGACCATATCTGATTGATCAGCTCGAAATATTCCTCTGGCGGCAACTCAGCGCAAATCTTGGTGGATTGCTGCAAATCGGTGACTAGTACGGCAACATGAGTCAGCACCGGCAGACGCTTGCGCAATAGATCGCGAATTACCAGGTCACGGCGCGCCAGCAGCGTCAGCAGGTCATCGGAGCCGCCATCCGCGGGCGCATGCACAAACAGTATCCCCTCGCGAAACTGCACGGCATACAGGCAGATCTGAGGGCTATCCGCAGTGTCACCTTCTATAAACGTCTGCGTAATCAGCCGCGAGTCCGGGCACTCGGCTTCGTTGTACAAACGCTCCAGCGTGCCCAGCTTCTCGCGAGGTATTTCACTGCACAAATTGAAGAAGCTGGATTTTGGCGCGCGCTGCTTGGCGATTCCAAAATGGAAACGCAGGATCTCTTCCTGACTCGGTGTAGAAGCTGAAGCGAGCAGGAATTGAAATATATTGCGCGATTCGGTATCTGCAGGCAGTTGGTTAAAATTGCCCAGTACGCCGCTACGTGCTGCAGCATTGAACCAGATCAATTCAAAATTGTAATTGACCATATAGGCCGGATGGGCGATCTCCTCCACCGTCAACCGCGGCATTGCTCCGCGCCCCAATTCACCGGGAGCTGACCGGGCTGCCACAGCTTTCGCGCCGTCTGCCGCCACCGGCTGCGCAGTACTGAAATGCTCGGTTACCCTTGCCATGCTCCACCCCTCTTTTTTCAGATTTTGTATTTGCGTTATGCGTTGCACAACATCATCGGGAAAATAGCCAATACGAGGCGCTGAACCGTCTTTGGGGTCAGGAGCCAACACTTCAGGTTTGGGCACGATCCCACAACTAATGTAGTTGTTGAGAGTTGCTCTTGAAATACCTGTTTTTTCTAGTATTTCTTTGCTATTAAGCAAAGCTGGACCCCTTAATTGGACTGTTGAATTAGTCAGTCCAATTAATTATTGGACAGTCCAACATAGATTGTCAAGGTCAGTGCTGGGTAAAGGGTTAGTAAAGGACCTACAAGTGGTGGAAAAGCCACGGGCAAAGTTGCTGCCCAAGAATAGCCGGGCTACGGGTAGAAGATAAAAATAATAATTAAAACAACAAGTTATAGAGATACGGCGCATCTCTGTGCCGAATGATACGCAGAGGGCTACGACGCAAATTCGACCGGCGGGTGGAACAGGTGCTGTACGCCCTGCACCACCATCAACCCTGATGTTCGAGCACATTGATCTAGCCATTAACCCGCAGCAAGTCCGAGCCGCGCAACGCGCTCTGCATTTCCATGGTTTGTGAAAACACCGCCCAAGTCATCGGTTCGGGCAAAATGATTTCACGGTTTCGTCATGGCGATGATGCTAGCCATGTTCGTCCGGCACACCCATCCAGCGTTCCATGT
>JAQBGW010000027.1:0-4048 GCA_032128415.1 Betaproteobacteria bacterium
CGCTGGAAATGGTCATTGCCTGGCGGAATGACTGCTCCATGATGCCGCCCAGCACCAACGACAGCACCAGAGGCGCCACCGGTATATCGATTTTCTGAAACACGTAACCGACCACCCCGAACATCAAAATCAGCCACAGATCGACGACGCTGCCGTTGATGGCGTAAGCGCCGATTGCGGATATCGCCACAATCAGCGGATACAGGATGCCCGAGGGAATGTAGAGCAGCCGCACGAACAGACCGACCAGCGGCAGGTTGAGGATCAGCAGCATCAAGTTGCCAATGTACATGCTGTCAATCAATCCCCACACCAGATCAGGTCGGGTCTGGAACAGCAGCGGCCCCGGTTGTACGCCATACATGATGAATGCGCCGAGCATCACCGCAGTCGCGCCGCCGCCAGGCACGCCGAGGGTCAGTAGCGGCACCATCGCACCGGCGGTATCGGAATTGTTTGCAGCTTCCGGCCCGGCCACGCCCTCAATCGCCCCTTTGCCGAACTGCTCCGGGTGTTTAGACAGTCGTTTTTCGGTGGTGTACGACATGATCGCCGCAATCGTACCGCCCGCCCCCGGCAGCACGCCGATGACAAAACCAATGATGCCACCACGCCAGATCGGCCCGATGGAGCGCTGCCATTCCTCGCGCGTGAGCCACAGTTTGCCGGTGATTTTCATCGCTTGCGGTGCAGTGCCTTTATAGATGTCTTCGAGGCCGCGAAATACTTCGGCCATCGCAAACAGTCCTACGACGACCACGACGAAACCGACGCCGTCCTGAAATTCTGGAATATCCATGGTGTAGCGCGCCTGGCCGCTCTGCAGGTCGATGCCGATGGTGGCAATCATCAGGCCGAGCAGGGTCGAAATCACACCCTTGGCCGGTGACGCGCCGGTGAGTGTTGATACTGCAGTCATTGCAAACAGCATCAACGTGAAATATTCGGCCGGCCCGAATTTCAGGGCCATCGAAGTCAGCGGTATTGCAAACAGCGTCAGGCCGATGACGCCAATGGTGCCGGCGATGAAAGAACCGATCGCGGATACTGCCAGCGCGGCGCCAGCACGACCCTTCTTCGCCATCTCGTATCCGTCGATGGAGGTCATCACCGAAGCAGCCTCGCCCGGCGTGCGGATCAGGATGGCGGTCGTCGAGCCGCCATACTTGGCACCGTAATAGATGCCGGCCAGCATGATTAGTGCCGAGGTCGGGTTCATGCCGTAGGTAATTGGTATCAGCAGTGCAATGCCGGCGGACGGTCCGATGCCCGGTAGCACACCGATAATGGTCCCCAACAGCACACCGACGAAGGTGTACCAGAGGTTGATCGGCTGCAGACAAACCGCGAAGCCGTTGAGAATATGTGTCAGCGTGTCCACGGCGGCCTCAGAACGGAAGGATACCGCGCGCCAGCGAGACGCCCAGTAATACGGTGAAAGCAAAATAGCTGCCCGCAGAGAACAGCACTGAGGTCAGCACATTCATCACCCAGCGGCCACGATTGAAGTATGCGGTCAGGACCAGCAGATAGATACTGGTGGCAAGCACATAGCCCAGCGGCTCAAACACCAGCACATACAGAGCGGTGCAGCCGGCGACTGCAGGAACGACCCAGTCATGGCTTTCCCAGCGCGTAGAGACTACCGGTGCCGGGGATGTCTCCTTTTTCCTGTTCCGCAAGATCTCCAGCAGCAGCATGAATGCCGCGATCAGCAACCCGACGCCGAGTATGCGCGGAAAAGCCTTGGGACCCAGCGGATCACCAAGTTCCAGACTGGGAATCTGCGTGGTTGCCCAGAAATACACGCCCGCAAGCAACAGCGTGCAGACGAAAATGATGCGATCAGTCATTGCTATTCCCCTCGCCCTGGCAGTCAACATGAAATCTGTTCATGCCGCTGATTATCGGAATGTCTGCAACTGCAAAGCAGTCAATATCAGCCTTGCTGGTCAGCGCGAAATGTTAACCGACTTCGTATTGCCTGTGGTGTATCAAATCGACAGAACTCGCTGGATCGTGGAATCGCTCTTGCACTGTGCGAACCGCTAAGGCATCAGTGAATTCCACTATCTGATTGCACACCCATTGATGCCGTTACTCTTCTCCCTGACATCTGCAGTCATTTGCGTTGAATTGCAATTATTGTTGACCGCTGAGGCGACACACTAAACAATGCGTTGCATAACAGGGCGGCAAATCGGGTTGTCGAGCAGCTGTCGTGAATATCATTTAACTTATTGATTTTAATAACTATTTTAATAATGCCCACCTCTACATTACCGATCATCGGCTCGCTCGAAAACATACTCGGACCGCAGGGTGTGCTGACCGCAGCAGCAGACCTGGAACCCTATGTCGTTGACTGGCGCGGTGTATATCGCGGTATCGCCGCCGCGGTTGCGCGTCCGGAAAATACGGCGCAAGTTGCTGCGGTGATGATGTTGTGCGCTGAAACCGGCACACCGCTGGTACCACAAGGTGGTAACACCGGCATGTGCGGCGCATCAGTGCCGAATGCCAGTGGCAATGAAGTGGTACTGTCGCTGGCGCGGATGAACCGCATACTCAAAGTCGATCCACTGAACAACACGCTGACCGTAGAAGCGGGATGCGTGCTGGCCAATATCCAGCAGGCAGCGACGGATGTCGACCGGCTGTTTCCGTTGAGTCTCGGTGCCGAAGGCAGTTGCCAGATCGGCGGCAACCTCTCGACCAACGCCGGCGGGGTCAATGTGCTGCGTTACGGCAATACGCGCGATCTGGTGCTGGGACTTGAAGTGGTGCTGCCCGACGGCCGCATCTGGAACGGCCTGCGCGGTCTACGCAAGGACAATACCGGCTACGACCTGAAGCATCTGTTTATCGGTGCCGAAGGCACGCTGGGCATCATCACGGCCGCAACATTGAAATTATTTCCCCGCCCCACCGCCAACGCAACAGCATGGATGGCGGTACGCGACCCTGAAGCGGCATTGCAGCTGCTGGCGCTGATGCGTCGACATTGCAATGACCGCATCACTGCATTCGAGCTGATCTCTCGGCACAGCCTGGAACTGGTCTGGCGGCATGTACCGGGCACGCGCGACCCGATGGATGCGCCCTGCCCCTGGTACGTACTGACCGAACTCGCTGATGCCGGCGACGAAAAGGTGCTGCGTACCGATCTCGAGCGCGCGCTGGAAGCGGCATTAACAGACAATCTGGTAATTGATGCTGTGATCGCCGAAAATCGCACCCAGGCGCAGGCGTTGTGGCATATGCGCGAATCCATCCCGGAGGGCGCGCGCCAGGAACCGGTGATGGTCTATCGGCACGATATTGCCGTAGCTGTTGGACGCATACCTGAATTCATTCGTGAAGCGCAGGTGGCGCTGGAGGCGCGGTTTCCGAATGTGAGGTTGATCTGCTTCGGTCATCTCGGTGACGGCAACCTGCATTACAACGCTTACCTGCCCGACCGGCTACGCACCGACGCTGCAGCGCGTGAAGCCCACGACGTCACCGAAACCGTTTACGACATCGTGCAACGCTACGGCGGCAGTTTCAGCGCCGAGCACGGTATCGGTCTGTCCAAAGTTGCCGAACTCGCACATTACAAGAGTACGGTGGAACTTGAGCTGATGCGCACCGTCAAACGTGCACTGGATCCGCAGGGCCTGATGAATCCGGGAAAAGTGTTGTAGTCTTTTATCAGACTCTGTCAGGCGCCGACGACAAACAGCCCGAATTACGCGGCCCCAGCAAGGAGTGCGGACAGCCGGCATTTCAGATCTTTCAGCAGATTGAAAGTACCGACTGAAATCTCTGATTAAACTGCTGACACAGACCATGGAGATATGATGAGTGACAAGGTAAGCAAAAGCGAAGCCGAATGGAAAGCGCAATTGACGGCGCAGCAGTTTCAAGTTGCCCGCATGAAAGGCACCGAGCGCGCCTTTACCGGCCAGTACTGGGACAACCCGGATAAAGGCGTCTATCGCTGCATCTGCTGCGATACTGAACTGTTCAGGACCAGCGAGAAGTTCGATTCCGGCACCGGCTGGCC
>JAQBGW010000028.1:0-10937 GCA_032128415.1 Betaproteobacteria bacterium
AACGCGCCGTGAAAAAGTTTTCGATTGCCCATCGCTGTACCGTGCTGTGCCTGCTAGGGTGATATGGGGACGGAGCCCAATTTCTTTTTCTGCCAAACAATAGGGCTCCGTCCCCATATCATTCCGATGGCCTGCGCGAGCGCATCGGCCAGGCGATGGTCACAAAGGCTTACACAGGGGGTACGCTACTTAGCTAGACCTGACTTTTTTTACTATTGATCTTTCCATAATCCGTGACAAACCAACTCCGTTCGCCCTGAGCCTGTCGAAGGGCGACCAGGCTTCGATAAGCTCAGCCCGAACGGTGTAATGAAATATGGAAAGCTCAATAATTCGTTTCAAAGTGAACGGCGCGCAATCCCCAACGTTTATTGGCGATGAAGCAGCTCGCTGCGGTGGCCAGACCGGGCGGGCAAGAGAAAATACGCAAGGCCCGCCACGGCATTTAATCGTTTAAAAACAACATGTTATGAACTATCCGCGCAGGCGAATCAACCCTGCCACACGCTGCCCGCGCATAGCCGAACCGAATATACCTGTTCATGTATAATCCACGAAAGTCGGGCACCGAAAGGCCGCTGCAATGGATAGGCAGCAGCTACAAGGACATCATGGCGTTGCCGCCCGACGTGAGGCGGTTTTTCGGGTTTGCCTTGTCGTTGGCGCAGGCCGGCGACCGGCATGACGCCGCCAAAGTGCTCAAGGGATTCAGCGGCGCGGGCGTACTGGAAGTAGTGGAAAACGACATCGCAGGTACCTATCGTGCGGTGTACACCGTAAAGTTTGAGGAAGCCGTGTTTGTGCTTCACTGTTTTCAGAAGAAGAGCAAGCGCGGCATCGCCACCCCGAAAGACGACATCGACATTATTCGCGCAAGGCTCAAGGTGGCGGAGGCTTATGCGCAGGAGTTGCGAAATGAAAAAACGGCGAATTGAAGGCGTTGAAGTCCGGCGCGGATCCGGCAATGTGTATGCCGATCTGGGGCTGCCCGATGCCGAAGAACTCAAGATCAAGACCGGGCTGGTGATCGAAATCCGCAAGGCCATACGGCATCTGGGGCTGACACAGCACGAGGCGGCCAAGCGCATGGGGCTTACCCAGCCCAAAGTGTCGGGGATCATGCGCGGCGATCTCTCCAACCTTTCCGAACGCAAGTTGATGGATTGCCTGACGCGGCTGGGTTACGACATTGAAATCAGCGTGCGACCGGCGAAAGCCAAAGTGGGGCATCTGATGCTGGCGGCGTAGTTCGGGAAATAACCCCGAGGGTCAGTAATACCGAGGGTCAGAGTCAGCATTTTTTACGTACATGACAACAATGCTGACTCTGACCCCTGGTGTGCTCAGAAAGAATTGGGCTCCGTCCCCATATCATTTAGTGGTCTTCAGAGTAAATAGGGTCAGTGTAAGTTTTCGTAGGCTATCAACTCGCGTCTTGACGAAAACTTACACTGACCCCATTTATGATTACATTCCAACGCCAACCGGCCACATCTTAAAGATGGAAACATACAATGAAACACAAAAGAAATGCCCTTTTGATCCTGACCTCGCATACTGAACTGGGCTCAACAGGGCGCGGAACAGGGTTCTACTATGATGAGATGGCCACACCGTACTGGGCGTTGGTTGATGCCGGGTTTGAAGTCGATATCGCATCGGTCAAAGGCGGCGAAGCGCCCCCTGATCCCAAGACGCTGGTCGAACCTGATCAGCGTCCGCCTATGGTCGCGCGCTTTATGGCCAATGCCGAAGCGATGGAAAAACTTCGCAAGACCACCAAAGCCGAAGCAGTTGATGGCAGTGCATACGATTGTGTGTTTCTGCCTGGCGGTCATGGTGCGATGTGGGACTTTGATACGAACACCATCGGCAAGATCATAGGTGACGCCTGGGCGGCGGGCGCCGTAGTGGGAGCGGTCTGTCATGGTCCATCCGGCCTGCTTCAGGCCAAACGTCCCGACGGCGCACCACTGGTCAAAGATTTAAAAGTGAATAGCTTCACCAACGCGGAAACGGTTCAGATCAAGCTCGTGGGCGTAGAGCCGTTCCTGCTCGAAAGCCGGTTGCGTGAACTGGGCGCCAAATTTGAGTGCAGTGATAATTTTACAAGCCACGCGGTGCGTGATGGGCGTTTGGTCACCGGACAAAACCCACAGTCAACTGCAGCCATTGCGAAATTATTAATCGAGGCCATTGATGACTATGCATCAATGTAACCCCGGCTGTTTTTGACAAGACGCAAAGCTGCGGATCACAGTGGCGCGACGGCGCTACTGAAAATCAATCAGGCTCCGCCCCCCTTATCACCGGCCGCAGGCGTTGCGGGCTCGGATGGCGACTCGTCTGCACCGTCATGGCTGCGTATCGAGTCATGGCCATGGTGATCTTTCACCCGGCCAAGGCTGCTTTCCAGGGACCGCTTCAGCTTGTCGGTGGCGCCGCTGAACGCTTCGTTGAGTGAAACGGCCTGGTGGCTGACGGCAACCGGCTGGCGGCCGGAGAGCCGTGCCTCAATCAGGCAACGCTTGTCGCTGCCCCCGGTCTTTTTGCTGTCCTCATCGCTCAGGTGCACTTCGACGCGCGTGATGTATTCACTGAAGTGACCGAGGGCATGATTCACCCCGGTCTCAATCCAATGGACCAGCCCTTCATGGCCCTCAATGTTGTCATCCGTATTGACTTGAATTTGCATGTGTTTTCCCTATGGGGTGCTACGTTGCAGGAAGAAGGCCGTGCCAGGCGCGGGTAGCGGCCAGCGTTGCGTGCACGATGTGGGGTCGATCGGTTCGGAACAATCAGTTCGTGGCAATCAATACACCGTGCTGCGGTGGCTGCGCAGCGGATCGGCCCGGTCGTTGCCTCAATTACCTCAATTATCTCCAACCATACACAACCTACCGTGCGTTGTCACACATAGGTCCATGGGATTAAAGGTGGCGAAGTCGATTTGCCGAAAAAGAAATCGATTCCGGTACCTTTTAATCGCTCAAATAATGATGCGATCAGCGCGTCGTACCCAAGGTACCGAAGTCGAATTATTAAAAAAGAAATCAACTCCGACACCTTTAGTCCGGTGGCAAGTGAAGGAATCAAAGGTGCCGGAGTCGAATTAATAAAAAAGAAATCGACTCCGGTACCTTTCATTTCTCTTTCGTCCGTTCAAAATCGGCGACGCCGTCAAGCTCGATGGCGAGGTCTACATCATCGATACGTCGGGCTTTTTCCTGTGCAAGGGGCACCTGCCGGACGGGCCCACGGTATTTCTGCCCAACTCCAAAATCTGGGGACACACCATCATCAACCTGTCGGTGACGGACAAGGACATTCGCCGCATCGACGAGCAGTACGGCATCAGCTACACCGACGACATCGACGTGGCGCTCGCCATACTACGCCGCGTTGCCGCGGACGAGCCGCGTGTGCTCACCGACCCGGCACCGCTAATCAAGGTGGAAAGCCTGGGCGACAGCGCAGTCAATATCCTCTTCCGCGTCTGGACGCCGCGCGCGGACTGGTGGGATACCAAGCTCGACCTCGTCCAGCGGTGCAAACAGGAGCTCGAAAAAGGCGGCTGCTCGATACCCTTCCCGCAGCGCGACGTGCACTTGTATCAGCGGACGGTTACGAACGACCGGTAATCGGCAGCCGCTACGCCGCCTACTTCTGCAGCAGTGATATGGGGACGGAGCCCAATTTCTTTTTCTGCCAAACAATAGGGCTCCGTCCCCATATCATTTTTCCAGCGTCTCCAAGTTCAATCCTCCTAATTGCTGGATCTCGATCGAATGGTCGCCACGTCCTTCGCGGCACGCCCACCGTCGTTTTTACTTGGAGATGCGCCTGGCCGCAAGACTTTAGCGGATCAAAGGTGTCGGAGTCGAATTGTTAAAAAAGAAATCGACTTCGGAACCTTTGGCATCCTTCTTTAGTTCACCGCCGTGGAGCAGTTACAAAAAAGCCGTGGGCGAGACTGCCGCAGTCAAGGCGTATTGGATAATGTGCTGTCCTGGCTTTGTTGCGCGGGTGTGCCACACGAGGGGCAGTAGCGGTTGCCTGGAGCGAGTGCACCGCCACATTTCGTACAGAACTTCGCCCCCCCCGATTGCACCCCAGACGCCAACTGACGCCGGCGCCACAACCACCACAATGCCACGAGTGCCATCATCAGGCCCGCCACGGCGATCAAAATCCAAACCCAGGGCGGTTGGCCATCAATCGTTTTCGCAGGCGTGGGGAGACCCACCACAGGAGCATTCAACTTGAGCATCTCCACGGAGGTTCTTGAGTCCGTTTTCGTGTAGCGAATGGCGACGGGCAACTGTTTTCCGGCATCGACGGCGCCGTAGGCCAAAGTCCGGTAAAACAGTCCTTCCGGGCCAGACGAACCCGGGCCAAAATCCGGCTCAACGGAAAGATCATTGGCCCCAGTAGGCTCCTGAATCCTGATACTCAAACGGTCGACCCGGAGATCCCCTGTCCAGGTATAGGTGTACGTTCGCGCGGACAATCCTGTCGAGAGCGTGTCGTAATACTCGACGTGAAAGAACCGCTGCGGGGTCGAGAATTGCACCGCGCTGAAATTCCCTGCGCCCTTTACTTCGTGCTGTAAATTGAAGAGGTTGGATCCTGCAGTTTCCGAGTATGCGACAGCTGCGGGTGCACCGACAGCTGCTGGCAGGCGTAGGGATACCACGGCAGGGAGGGGCGTGTCCGCGGGCAACTCGCCCTTGAGGATGATGAGTACGGCCTTACGGTCGTATTCCGGCCAGATATCTACAAGCATGCTCGCAAGACGCGGTCTTTCCTGAATCGCATTGCTGGTTGGCGGGACGGCGGCGAGTGCCGGCAAGGCCAGCGTTGCAAGCAAGGCCATGCATAAACCGCAGACCAAGGTTGCCGCGGTGCAGCCCGGCTTAATCAGCTGTGCCAGGTATGTAACGAGTTTCAGCATGTGCGTCCTTTTTCTTCAATCAAGACAAGTTCAAGGTTCGTGTCGGTATTCACTTCAGTAACGCTTTCCTGGCGCGTTCATCCGACACTTGCGAATCCCGGAAACGTGTTCAGCAGCCACAGCGCAAACACCGTAAGCTGGCCGGTCATCATGGCCAGGCCCATGATGACCATGATGATCCCGGCTGTGATCTGCAGCGGTCGTCCGATGCGGCGCAGCGTTTTCTGCCGCTGCAGGAACGCACCCGTGAACATGGCGGTGACCAGAAACGGGATGCCGAGCCCTAGCGAGTAGGCGCTCAACAGCGCAACGCCGCTGGCAACTGTCGTTGTTGCAGCGGACACGATCAGGATCGTGCCCAGGATCGGCCCGATGCATGGAGTCCAGCCGAACCCGAAAGCGAGACCGAGCAGATATGCGGCGAGCGGGCGCGTGCCCCCGATACGTCCGTGAAAACGCACATCGTGTTGCAGCCACGACAGCTTCAGGGCACCTGTCATGAACAAGCCGAAGATCATCACGATGAATCCGCCCAGAATGTTTGTTTCGTAGCGGTAGTGCTGGAGGAGTTGCCCGAGCGCAGTGGCGCTTGCGCCAAGGAGTATGAATACCGTCGAGAACCCCAGGACAAAACACGAACTGAGCGAGAAGGCTGAAATCCGATGGGCCGGATCTGCCACACCGCGGGCCTGCGAGATGCTGTCGCCAGCGACATAGGACAGGTACCCGGGAACCAGCGGCAGCACGCACGGCGAAAGAAACGAGGCCGCTCCAGCCGCAAATGCCGTGGCGACGCCGACCCCGAAAATTTCGCTCATCGCAGGCTACCCCGGTTTATTTACGCAGTTCGGCAACAAGGGGAAGGATCTTTTCCTGCAGAACCCGCGGCGTCAGCGCCCCGATGTGCTTATAGGCGATGCGGCCGTGGCGGTCGATCACGAAAGTTTCCGGAACCCCGTAGACACCCCAGTCGATCCCGACCCTGCCGTTGATGTCGGCACCGGTCCGCGTATAAGGGTCTCCCAGCTCGTCCAGCCATTTCGCGGCATCGTCCGGTTTGTCCTTGTAGTTGAGTCCATGGATCGGTACGGTGCCACTGGTCATGAGACTCATGAGCAGTGGATGCTCCTCGCGGCAGGCCGTGCACCAGGATGCAAACACATTGACCAGTGCCACTTCGTCCTGAAGGACTGCAGTAGAGAGGCCCAATTGACGGCCCTTGACCGCCGGCAGATCGAAAACCGGTACGGGTTTTCCAATCAGCGGCGACGGGATCTCACGTGGATTCAACGTGAGACCGATTCCGAACAGGACGACCATTCCCAGAAACAGCAAGAGGGGCATGAAAACTGTGATGCGCGATCCGTAACTTTTCTCGCGCATAGGGTCGATGCAGATCTGATCAGGTATTACAGGCATACTTGTCCCGATATATGGTGAACTTCTCCGGAAGCTTGTTATGGATTTTTCAATCCATTCACGGCCACCGGACCCGGCTCGTCAACCCCCGTTCGTACCTCAACTCCTGCTGCACAACTCAGCGCATCAATTCCGAACACTAATAAAAGCGTGGCTGCATGCGCTCATAAAGCGAGGTATGACCATTGCGCTCCAGAGTCAGAATCTCATAAGGGCGGCCGTTCGGACTTTCCATGCCCGGGGAGCCTGCCGGCATACCCGGCACGACGAGACCCATGACGGGGGACTTTTCCTTCATCAACCGCCGGATCGACTCAACCGGCACGTGCCCCTCAAGCACGTAGTCGCCGACAAGCGCGATATGACATTGGCGTAAATGAGATGGCACACCGTGCTTGGCATGCGTTGCATTGAGCTGCGCTTCCGACAGATCTTTTTTCTCAACCACGTAACCGTTGTTCCGCAGGTAACCTACCCACGAGGAGCAACATCCTCACGTGGAGCTGGCATAGACCGTTACGCCCGGTTTCTGGGCCCATTGCGAAAATGCAGGTGTAGTCAACATTACCAACAGCAGTGCGGGTGCCACCAGCCAGGATTTCCCGAAGCGTTCAATGGTCATTTGATTGACTCCCAAAAAGGATATTCAGGGCATTGCACGAAAAATATACAGTGGCAGTGGCATGGCGCCTTGATCTGAATCAAACTCCTCCTAGATGAGGAAGACAAGGCCTGCGCAGTCACATCGAGTCGCGCAGAAGTCTCAAGGAATTGCGCTTGGCCCAAACTAGGGGTCCAGAAACTAGCAGGAGGCAACTAGGGGTCAGAGTCGGCATTCTTTTACGTGCATGAAAACTATGCTGACTCTGACCCCTGGTGTTGCGTTTAATTACTTTAATAGGGGCGAGTAAATAGCGAGTAAATAGGGTCAGTGTAAGTTTTCGTAGGCTATCAACTCGCCTCTTGACGAAAAGTTACACTGACCCCATTTATTTTCCCTGGCACCATCAATCGTGCAGGAGGGCGGGAGCTGTGCCTGTCACGCTGCGCTCTCGTGCAAGCTCATCTGGGCCGTGCGCCTATGGGCTTGGAGCCGGTCAGACAGAAATCCCGCGAATGGGACACTGCGCCTTTGCTCCCGCCAGATGTCGTCTTGCCACCCTCCTTGACTACAAATCTACGCTCAAGAACCAGCAGTAACTTTGATCTAACGCAGGTTTCTGGCGGTTTTCAGTGAGGGTGGCGGATAGGCCTGAATGCAGGAAAACCGGCGATCAGGGACGAGGAGGGCGTGAAGGATTAAGGCTACGCAGTTTTGGCATGCGTGGTTGTACTAAACGACGGCCGCGACGCCGGGGGTTGGGTGGCGACAACCTCTTCGGCCCACACTTTGAAACTGGTCAATGTGCTGGGGCCGAAGCTGTTGCTGATGGGCACATCGGCCGCGTCACGCCCACGCGCGATCAACACCCGGCCGATGCGGCGCATGTTGTTGCGCGGGTCAAAGATGTACCAGTTACCGTCGAGGTAGGCCTCGAACCAGGCGGCAAAATCCCCGAGCGCGACGGGTACGCCGATGTCGGCGAGGTGGCCGGTGCAATAGCGGGCGGGGATGTTCATGCAGCGGCAGAAGGCGATGGCGAGGTGCGCGTAATCGCGGCAGACGCCGATCTTGCCGTTGTAGATCTCCAGCGCCGAGCGTGTGTTGCTGGCGTTCTGGTAGTCGAAAGCAATGTGCTTGTGCACATAGTCGCAAATGGTCTGCACGCGGGCCCAGCCCGTGGGCGCACTCCCGAACAGTTTCCACGCCGTGTCCGCCAGGCGATCGGTTTCGCAATAGCGGCTGCCCAGCAGGAAGGTCAGTGCGTCGTCGGGCAGGTCCGGCACGGCCACCTGTCGTGCGTCGAGGGCAACCGGATCGGGAAGTCCGCTGTCGTTGATCAGCGCGTCAGTCGAGATGCGGATGCGGCCTTTGGGCGCAACGATGCGGGTGCACCAGTTGCCATAGCGGTCGCGATACGCCTTGATCGGCACCTGCGGTTCGATCAACAGATCGTCGCGCCTGACCAGGTCGGATACGCGCGTGTAGTGGACGTTGAGGGCCATCAGCATCGGCGTGGGCTGCGGGCAGTCGTAGGTTATTTCAAAGCCGATACGCATTTGCATCAGGGGTCTCCGGTTAAGTCAGGCGGCGCAGGCTGCGCGCAACGATTGAATCAGTGTGTGGCGCAGCGCGGCCCAGCGTGGGCCCGCGGCGCGGGTGATGCGCTGGTTGATTTCGAGTTCGATCCCGACGTAGGCATTCGGCGGAAATCGCAGGCGCAGTTGCGCGGTCAGCCCGGCGGCCGCGCCCAGGTAGGGATAGTTGCGACGCACCCGCAGCGCCGGCGTGGTTTTGTGGAGTGATGATTTCCAGCGGGCGCACAGCCGGGCTTCGCCGTGGCGGCCGGGGTCGTAGAGCAAACCGACGTCGGCCTGCCGCATCTCGCCGTTCAACACCGGGGTAAAGCTGTGCGACGAAATGTGGATCACCCGCCGGCCACGCGATGCAGCCTGGCGGACGAGACGCTCGACCTGTGACCAATAGGGCTGGTAATGCTGCGCGGCGATCTCGGCGCGCAGCGGCGCCGGCGCATCGCGCGTGATCACCGAATAGAGTTCCGGATGGGTGATTGTGCGATTGATGTCGATCAGCAGGCGGCTGACGGTGGAACTCACCAGCGGCGCTTTCAGCGCGGTGGCCAGTGTACGCGCCATGATCAGTGCGCCGGGATCGTAGCCGCGGTGTGAATCCAGCAACTGCTGCCGGCCGCGAAACAACCGGCGATACGCGGCAGGGATGCGATTGCCGCCGTGTTCACAGGTGATGATGAAAGCGTCGATCATCGGGGCCGGTCACCAGACCAGTTCGGGCAAGCTGCGAAACACCCGGCGCGTGCCTTCACCCCACTCCCGGCTGAGGGCCTGGAAGTAGGGGTCTCCATCGTCGAAGCGCCGCCGCATCCGCAGTTTGAGGTCGTCTCGTCTGTAGCAGATCAGATCGATCGGCATGCCGACCGACAGATTGCTGCGCATGGTGGAGTCGAATGACACCAGCACACACTTAGCTGCGTCTGCCAGCGGTGTGGCGCGCGTGATCACGCGGTCGATGATTGGTTTGCCGTACTTGGCTTCGCCGGTCTGTAAGAAGGTGGTGTCGGTTCCCGATTCGATGAAATTGCCCTCGGCATAGATCCGGAACAGCCGCATCGGTTCGCCATTGATTTGCCCGCCAACGATGAATGAGGCATTGAAGCCGGCCGGGTTTTCCTTGAGGTATTCCGAGTCGCGACGATCGACGTCGCGCATCGCGTCCGAGATCAGCTTCGCGGCGTCGAACATGGTCTGCGCGTTCCACAGGCTGTCGGTACCGTCGCCGGCTGCGCAGCGCTGGTTCAGCACGCTGATGACGGCCTGGGTTCCAGCCAGGTTGCCGGAGCTCAACAACACGATCACGCGGTCACCGGCGCGCTCGAACACCGTCATTTTGCAAAATTTGGCGATGTTGTCCAGACCCGCATTGGTGCGGGAGTCCGAGGCGAAGATCATCCCTTCTTCGAGTAATACGCCGACGCAGTAGGTCATGCGCGGTGCGCTCTGTGCGACCGGATGGCAATCGTTCGGTGGTCGGTGACACGGTAGTGGGTGATCAACACGCTGGTGCGTGGTGCGCACGCCGGGAAAAGATGTTTCATGGGAACCCTGGTGGAGTGCGAGTCACAGTAATAGCACGGAATCGACCGAGCGCCCGCCGCCGCGGAAGGTGGCGTTGATGTCGCGATTGCCGTGTTCAGGATTGGCCAAAGCGGGTTTTCCTTCTGATATAAAAATTTCAATTAAATCAACAGGTCATATGATTTCCTCCACTGAGTCGTTATTGGTCCGGTGGATGCACTGATTTTTACGCGTTTTTGGGCTGTGGGGTTGAATGGATTCTGCAGCAGGTCGCAGAGGGTCAGGCACGCGGTGACCCGTTGGGCCGGTTACGCGGTGGCCGCGTTGACGGGGATCAGCGGCGGGCGGGCGCAGTCATTTAGCCACGATGTATTTCAATCCGGAACGACAGCCACGCACTGGATTTCGACCATCATGTTGGGCCGCGCGAGGCCGGCAACGGTTATGAGCGCGCTCGCCGGATATTTTGCGTCGGAGAAGAACTCCTTGCGGATTTCGATGAAGCGGTCGCCGTATCGCGCGTCGATGATGAAGACCGTCATCGTAACGATGTCGGAGAGCTTCCCGTCTGCCTGCGCGAGTGTCGCGGCGAGATTCTGGAACGCCTGGCGCGACTGGCCGTCGAAGTCGCCGTCAAGGACCTTGTCAGCGCCATGCAAGCCACCATGACCGGCCATCCATATTGTGCGCCCGCCCTTTGTCGCGATGGCCGGCGAGAACGCGCGCTGCTGCTGCCAGGTGCCCGGATAGAATTTTTTCTCCACGATATCGCTCCAAGAACGGTTTAGATGACGGGAACGTCGGTGCGCTGCCAGAAGATGATGCGCCGGCGCAGCGTGCTGATGAGGAA
>JAQBGW010000029.1:0-5326 GCA_032128415.1 Betaproteobacteria bacterium
GCTATCAACATGTTCGACACGCGGGACAACGCCTCGCGCCTGGCACAGGCAACGCGCCGCTAGTCGCCGGTAAAAGCGCAGACACGAAGGACACCAATAAATAGGGTCAGTGTCAAATTACCATCAGGCGAAACCGAAATGTGACACTGACCCTATTTATTCTTCTAGAATGCATCGTGCCTAGAGCGCCGAAGGATTTCACACCGGGAAAGGAGACCCCAATGGGTAATCGTGACAGACAACGCAGGGAACCGAAAAAACCGAAGCAGCCGAAGAAGCCTCCTCCGGCAGTTCGTGTATAGAGATTCCACTGCTTTTTGGCGTTGCGCTGATGCCTAACCGCGCGCCCCACCGCGACGGGCGGGAAGCGTCGCACTTCGGTCAACGTCGACGTTGTCGGGTCGGACCTCGGCAACGCGCTGATTTGGTGATGGAGGAGGACGAATTCAGCGCGGTTTGGACGCTTAGAAGCCTGTTTTTGAGCCCGGAATGGGCCCTTTAAGTGGCAGGACGCTGTGCGTCCAATCGGCACTAGGACGCTGGTTTTGGCCCTGGAAACGGGGCTCTAAGACCAAAATTCATGGCGCTACGGGAGAAAAATCTAGAATGAGCAAGACGTTGACCTGGTCCGACCCAGCTTGACCAAGGCTTAACGAATCAGACCGCTGGTGCGCGATGGATCCGCTTGTCAAACGGCGGCCGTCGTTCGAGAATCAATGGCCTCAGCGCAGACGTGCGCCGCCGACTAAGGAAAACCATGCCCGCCACCGACTGGAGCGCTTTGCGCGCCGAATTTCCCACGCTCAACCGCTGGACCTACCTCGACGTCGCACGCAAAACCATCCCACCGCGTTGCCAAGAGCAAGCGGTGCAGGCCTACTACAAGGACGTCTACGACGAGGCCGGTACCGACGGCTGGTCCGCGACCAACGTTGCGCAAGCACGCGGCGAACTTGCGCAATTGCTCGGCGCGGATCCCGCTGAAATCGCCTTTACCAAGAACACCACCGAAGGCCTCGTCATCGCCGCACATGCGTTTCCGCTTTTGCCAGGCGACAATATTGTCCTTACCGACATGGAGCACGTGGCCAACATCTGGGTGTGGAAACACTGGGAGCGCAAGGGTGTTGAAATCCGTTATGCCAAGAACGATCGGGGCCGCCTGCCGCTGCAGGCGTTTCTCGATGTCATTGACGCTCGCACTCGCGTGGTATCGACGGCCTATGTCACTTACGGCAACGGCTACCGGGTCAATCTGCCCGAGCTGGGCGCGGCGTGCCGCTCGCGCAACATCCGGCTGGTCGTCGACGGAGTACAGGCGGCCGGCATTATCGCGACTCCTCTGAGGGACCTTGGTGCCGACCTCATAGCAATCGGCGGCCACAAGGGATTGCTGGGGTTAACCGGCAGCGGCATTGTGTTCTGCCGAAAGGAACTGGTGAACACAATACAGACACCATTTATCAAGGACGCTGTCGCACCCGGCTCAGCCACCGCGCGCGCGCATGTCAACAGCCAGTTCGACTATGTACGGATCGCCCACCGGTTCGAAGGTGGAAATCCAAACTTCCTCGGTGTTCGTGTCTTGCGCGCCGGGGCACGTTTCCTGCAAGGAATTGGGATCGGCAATATCGAGCAGCGTGTGCGCCACCTCACGGGGCTGTGCCTGCAGGCGCTGCACAAGCATGGACTGAACACCACCACACCCGCCGCATGGGACGAACGCGCGCACATCATCAACGTCATGGTGCCCAACGCTGCCGCCATCATGGACGCGCTGCGTGAAGAAGAGCGTATCGTCATCAACGTCAAGGACGACGCCCTGCGCGTTTCGATGAGCTTCTTCAATACTGAAGAAGAAATCGAACGCACCGTCCAGGCGATAGCGCGGCGGGTCGGCGCAAGCCGTACATCCGCAGCCGCGTGATAGACGCGCGCGAATGCCTGAAGCTCTCCCCCAACATGGAAATCCATCGTTGTGCGGAAAAGTACCATTCATATTCATAATTAATTCTGCAGGCTAAGAAACAAAGGCCGCGACTGCGGCCTTATTTCTTTTGTTTTTACCGCGCGGGCTCTTCAGGCGTGCAATTCGGCGCTGGCGGTGATCGTAGCGAAACGCGGAGTATCGAGCGTCGGAATCGATTTCAGTCCGGAGCCGGTGCTGACTAGCACAACGTCTTCATCAGACTTGATCCAGCCGCGCGCGATCGCCTTGCGCAAGCCTGACAGCGTTGTGGCGCTTTCCGGGCACGTGAACAGACCTTCCTCTCGCGTCATTTCGTCCACCGCGGCAAGCGCCTCGTCCGCCGTGACGGCAACTGCGCCGCCGCCGTACTTGCGGATGAGTTCAAGCACTGCGCGTCCGCCCGGCGGATTCGGTGATTTCAAACCGCCCGGCGGGATGTCGATTTTGCCCCAGGGCGTGCAATCATCGCGGCCCTCGTCCCACGCCTTGACCAGCGGCGCACAGCCTTCGTACTGCGTGACGTAGAGCCGCGGCAATTTTCCCTTGATCCATCCAAGGTGTAGTAATTCCCCAAACGCCTTGAATATCGCAATCGCGCCCAGACCTCCGCCCATCGGATAAACGATGGCATCCGGCATACGCCAGCCGAGTTGCTCGGCGATCTCGAGGCCCATGGTTTTTTTGCCCTCAAGTCGGTACGGCTCACGCAACGTGCAGATATTGAGCCAGCCCATTTTTTCGCAGGCTTCCGCCACCAGACGGCCGCCGTCGTGCCAGTTCTCAAGCAGAAAAGTCGGTTGTCCGCTTGCCCGGCAGTGTTGGCGGCTCGCCGGTTGAGCGTCCGTAGGCAGAATGTTGACGCAGGTGATGCCGGCACGCGCGGCGTACAGACTCCATGAGCCGCCGGCGTTTCCAGAACTGTTGTGTGCCACGGTTTTTACGCCCAGTTCGAGGTAGCGCGACACGGCCACTGCAGCACCACGATCCTTAAAAGTGCCACTGGGGTTACGCCCCTCATCTTTAATGGTGAGTCGCCTCATTCCGAGCGAGCGGGCAAGCCGAGGTGCTTGCAGCAGCGGCGTCCATCCTTCATTGAGTGAAATTGCGCGTTCGGGCTGTGCAACGGGCAGTAGCGGCGCGTAGCGCCAGAGGCTTGAGGGACCGCGCTCAATGGCGTCGCGTGTGACTTCGCGACGCAAGCCGTCGAGGTCGTAGCGGGCACGGAGTTGCTCTGCGGGGTGCGCACTGAGCGGTGTAGCGGGGTCAAAACGCTCGCCGCTGCCGTTTTCTATATGGGTAAGGTAGCTCATGGCAGTCGGTTCAGCTTGAGGATTACAGGAATTTCAAACACCCATTTTCGCTTGCGACCAGTGTATCACTGGTCACAGATTACGGATTTTCAGGCACCGTCAACGGGGGACCGCCCCGGCCCTCTTACTAGTGGGAGAGAATCTGACTCAGGAACAGCTTCGTGCGCTCGCTCTTGGGGTTGGCGAAAAACGCATCGGGCGCCGCCGTCTCGATGACCTCGCCGTCGTCCATGAACACCATCAGGTCGGCGACCTGGCGCGCAAATCCCATTTCGTGCGTGACGACCATCATCGTCATGCCGTCGGCCGCAAGTTCGACCATCGTGTCGAGCACTTCGCTGATCATCTCCGGATCAAGCGCGGAAGTCGGCTCGTCGAAGAGCATCACCTTGGGCTTCATCATCAGCGCGCGCGCGATTGCCACACGCTGCTGCTGCCCGCCCGATAATTGCCCGGGGAATTTACGCGCCTGTTCCGGAATTCGAACGCGCGCGAGCAGGGCCTGGGCCTGCTCCTCCGCCTCCCGGGCGGGCATCCCCTTTACCAGCGTAGGCCCGAGCACGAGGTTCTCCATCACGGTCATATGTGGAAACAGGTTGAAACTCTGGAACACCATGCCGATCTCGCGCCGGACCAACTCGATCTTTCTCAAATCATCGGTCAGCTCCGTGCCGTCGACGATGATGGTTCCCTCCTGGTGCGCCTCCAGCCGGTTGATGCACCGGATCATGGTCGATTTGCCGGAACCGGACGGACCGCAGACCACGACGCGTTCCCCGCGCCGCACCGTGAGGTTGATGTCGCGCAGAACGTGAAAATCGCCGAACCACTTGTTGACGTTGCGCAGCTCGATCATCGGGCTGGACGTTTCCGGCTCCTGGCTCATGCGATCACTCTCAAAAGTTCCGGCCTGTGCTCAGTTTGCGCTCGACCGCTTCGCTGTACTTCGACATCGAGAAGCAGAATACGAAATACAACGCGAAAATGAACAGGTAGGCCTCGGGCGCGTAAAGCACCCATTCCGGATCCTGTATCGCCGCCGAGGTGGCGCCGAGCACGTCGAAGAGTCCGACGATGCTCACGAAGGTGGTGTTCTTGAACGCGCGGATGATGTCGTTCATCAGCGGCGGGATCACGATCCGCAGCGCCTGGGGCAGAATGATCCGGCGCGTGCGCTGCCAGTAGGTGAGACCGATCGCGTTCGCCGCCTCCGTTTGTCCGTAAGGGATCGCCTGCAGGCCGCCGCGGACGATCTCCGCGGCGTAGGCGGCGAAGAACACGATCATCCCGAGCTCCGCGCGCAGCAGTTTGTCGATGGTAACGCCCTCCGGCATGAACAGCGGAAGCATCAGGGAGGCCATGAAAAGTACGGTGATGAGCGGCACGCCGCGAACAATCTCGATGACGCCGACACACAACGCCTTCACCGCCGGCAGCTCTGAGCGGCGGCCAAGCGCGAGGAGTACCGCAGCCGGAAGCCCGCCGACCACCGTGCCGAAGAAGATCAGCAGCGTGAGCGGCAGCCCGCCCCACTGGTGCGTGCCCACGGGCACGAGGCCGAATACGCCGCCGAACATGAGGGTCAGCACGGCGCCGAGGGCCGCGACCCACGTCGCGAACAGCCCGTAGGACCAGAAGCGCTCGAACGCCGAAACGATGGCAAGCGCGATGATAATCACCATGGCGATCGTGGCCCGCCAATGTTCTTCGAACGGATAGGTGCCGAAGAGGATCAGGCGGTACTTCTCGGCAACGATCGCCCAGCAGGCGCCGCTGGCCGACCGGCAGGCGCTGCCCGGCCCGGACCACACCGCATCGAGCACCGCCCATGCCAGCACATCGGGCACGACCAGCACGAGCGCCCAGCCGATCACCAGCGTGAGCACGATGTTGTGCGCGCCGTTGAAAAAACGCAGGTGCACCCAGTGCAACAGGCCCGTCGTGCGGCGCGGGGCGGGCCGGCGCGGGACCGACGACGTGCTGGTTGCGACGCCGGCCATCGGCGCTCCCGGATGCGCATCGCGTGGTTGTACCAATTCATCAGCGC
>JAQBGW010000030.1:0-13050 GCA_032128415.1 Betaproteobacteria bacterium
GCAGAAGCGTCCGGGTTTGCCGACAGTGTGATCGCGATCTATCCCGGGTCGCACGGCAACAGCACCGTGAAACAGGAATTTCTCAAGGCGATGATGCTGGGAATTTCGTCCACCGACGGTCTGAGCCCGCAGCGTCAGGAACTTGCGGAACGCGCATTGGCGCATTTCTCCGGGGGTTTTCGCATGGCAGCGCAACCAGGTCCGGGCTGCAATTTCTGCTTTGATATCGCCGACGGCAAAACGCCCTACCGATTGCTTGGCGAGGCTCCCGCACAATCAACCGCACGGTTCTTCGGTGCCGGTGATGCGCTGACGGCATTGCGCAAGATTGAATCCACCATCGTGGAAACCGGCGCAATCCCGTCCAGCGTGCATCTGGGCGGCAGTTATGCCAATGAGACGGTGTTACCGGTAATGCGGCATCTTGCGCTGTACTGGTCGGATGAAGCGCCGACGCGCGGTACCGAGCGGCGCAATACGGCCTCGCGCATGACGGTATTGCATGGGATGGCGGAAATTCTGCGGATAATTGATTCAGCCAACAGCGACGAGCTTGATTTCAGTAACGCCGAATCCACGGCAGAGAGCTGGATTGTGGATAACGTCAGCGACGGTGGTTGTGGTGCGATCATCCCCACAGCGAAAAGCGATTGGGTGCGCGTTGGTGCGCTGATCGGCGTCAAGACCGAGGTTGCGCAGCACTGGGGTATCGGCTTGATCCGCCGCGTCACCCGTGATGAACACCAGCAGCGCCGCGTCGGTATACAAATACTGGCGAAAATCGCGATCCCGGTCCGCATCGGCAAATCCGGCGGCGCGTTCGCATCCGGCCCCGCTGCCACAACCGACTCGGCGATCCTGCTGTCATCCTCGCCCGACAGTCGCGGCGAAGTCGGCGTGGTCATGCGTGAAGGGGTTTACAACGGCCGCGACAGCTATGACATGACCGTCAACAGCAAAGCCTACCTGCTGATGCCGGGGCGGATGGTCGAAGGCGGAGAAGATTTCGACTGGGCGACGTTCAAGGCGATGTCACGCAGTAATTAGCAAGCTTCTCATAACTGGTGGCAAACCACTCCCGTTCGCCCTGAGCTTGTCGAAGGGCGGCAGGGCTTCGACAGGCTCAGCCCGAACGGTGTCATGTATTTTTAAAACATCAAAATAGTGGAGGTCACGGACATGTCGACTCTCGCAAACTTCGTGACAGGTCTGGTCGCGGTTCTGCACCTTTATTTCCTGGTGCTGGAAATGTTTCTGTGGGACAAACCCCTGGGCCTCAAGGTATTCCGCCAGACGCGGGAAGCGGCAGCGGCGACCAAAGTACTCGCCGCCAATCAGGGTCTCTACAACGGATTTCTCGCCGCGGGCCTCATCTGGGGAATTGCACTCGGTGATGCGGGCACCGCGATCAAGGTGTTTTTTCTGGGTTGCGTGGTGATAGCCGGTGTGTTCGGTGCGCTGACGGTGAACTGCAAAATTCTCTATATCCAGGCGCTACCGGCAGCAGTCGCGCTCGCACTGCTTTGGGTTGCGGGATGATGTTAGCCCTGATGGGGCCGGAACCCGCGGCCTGATCGTATCAGCAGTGCGCCGGAATGCTGTTTTCGCCGCTACTTTTCCAGACGTCGAACAGCCATAAGCAGTTGTTATCCATACATCATAATTATTGAATCATGGTGTTGTGGATTCGATGCTGCGGCAGTTGTGATTTCACCTCTGTTTGCGCCAAGTCAAGGCGGATCTGCAGCGTCATCGTGATAATCAGCATGTGGCCTGTGCCGCTGCTGTTCGGCCCGGCGAGGGCGGAATCCAGTGCTGCGGGACTTGCTGGATCACACTACTGGAGAACGTTATGTTGAAGAAATTAATCCTGCCCCTGATCTTGGTCGCCGCTTCGGCATCTGCAATGGCGGCAGATGTGACTTACACCAAGGATATTGCGCCGCTGTTCAAGGAATTGTGTTCGGAGTGCCATGGTGCCGATGCGCCTGACCTCCACACCTTCAAGGCGAGTGAAAAGAAATTCAAAAAAGACAAGATCGGCCCGCGCATGAATACGTATGATGAATTGATCTACTATATCGGTTGGCCTGACACCGGAGCCATCATGCGCCGCCTGGACGACGGCAAATCGGTCAAAAGCGGCAAGGCGGGCAACATGTACAAGAACCTGGGTGAGAATGATGTCGAGCGCCAGAAGAACCTGGCGACGGTCAAGGCCTGGGTCGGCGAAGGCGGCTGGAATCTCAACCGCTTCAAGGCGCGTGGTGATGTACCCGCGATCACCAAAGAACAGCTCGACAAGCTCAAGCTGAAGTACTAGGAATACCTGACAAAATGACCGCCCACCCTTCGACAGGCTCAGGGTGAACGGTCATTTTGAGAGCCGTTCTCAGCCGAGCCGGGTAACGCCGGTTTTTGCGAGGCGCGTGATCTCTGCGTCGTCGTAGCCCGCTTCACGCAGAATTTCTGTACTGTGTTCGCCGAGGTTGGGAGCGGGGCGGTGTGGCATGGCATCGGCGGCGGACCAGTGACTGGCCTGCGACATCTCGCGCAGCCGTCCCTCGGTGGGATGATCGGTTTCCATGAAAAAACCCGTTGCTGCGAGATGCGGATCGTTGATCAGGTCGTCCACGGTTTTCATCGGCGCTGCCGGTATGTCGGCGACACGCAGCAGTTTTTCCCATTCCGCAGTGGTGCGGGCCTTGAGTTGCCCGGCGGCAAATGCATAGACCTCCGCAATATTGCGTGAGCGCGCTTCGTGACTGCCGAAACGCGGATCCGTCGCAAACATTTCCTCGCGGCCGATCAGTTTGAAGAACGCACGCCAGTGCTTGTCGTTGTAAATCAGCACGCAGATATATCCGTCTTTGGTCGGGTAGGGTGCTCGGTGCTCGGCGAGCATGCGCGCGTAGCCGTGGCGGCCTTCCGGCGGCTCGAAGGTGTATCCCCCGAGGTGATCGGCGAGCACCATCTGTGTGACCGTCTCGAACATCGGCACTTCGACAGCCTGTCCTTTGCCGGTGCGGCTGCGCGCGAACAGCGCCGTGGTCACCGCGTTGACCGCAGCGAGTCCGGTGATGCGGTCGGCGATGGCCAACGGCGCGTAGCGCGGGCTGGAAGCGCCGGCCTCGTGAAACAGTGCCGGCATCGCCGACATGCCCTGGATCAGGTCGTCGTAGGCGGGTTGCGCGGCGTACGGCCCGCGCTGACTGAAACCGTAGGCGCCGACATAGATGATCTGCGGATTCGCTGCGGCAACTTCTTCGTATGTCAATTTCAGCCGTTGCATGGCCTGCGGTCGCACGTTGTAAATCAACACGTCCGCGGTTTTAACCAGCCGCAGCAGTGCGGCATGGCCGTCCGGTTTTTTCAGGTCGAGGACGATGGATCGCTTGTTGCGGTTGTGGTGCAGGAAAATATGGCCCATGCCCGGATGCCGCATCGGCGCGATGTGACGCAGGATGTCGCCATCGGGCGGCTCGACCTTGATGATGTCGGCGCCGAGATCGCCGAGTAATTGCGTGGCGAATGGGCCCATGACCACCGTGGTCAGATCAATGATGCGTACGCTGTCCAGCGGTTGAGTCATGCGGGCTCCGTGGGAATAGTGGCCGATTGTACAGAATCGGGCGCCGGTTTCCGCCGAATTCGCTGTTCGCTTTTTTTAAAACGAACAATTCATTCCACGGTGTTGAGCCTGCTGCGGTTTGGGTCAGCCCGAATGAAGTCTGGCCCGGTGTTTTACGGAATCAATAAATCAGCCCAGCACTTTGCACAACCAGCGTCCGATATCGGTGATTTCTTCAAGACATACCGAATGCTGCATCGGATACTCATGCCATTCGATGGCATAACCTGCCAGCCGCAGGCGCTCACGCGAGGCGAGGCCCATCGCGTAGGGCACCACCGGGTCGTGGGTGCCGTGCGCCATGAATAGGGCGGTCTTCGCGTTTGCAGCAGTCGCTTCCTGCGCAAAACTCTCGTGCAACGGCAGATAGGTCGATAGCGCCATCACCCCGGCGAGCGTTTCCGCATGACGCAGCCCGCTCTGCAGTGCCATGGCGCCACCTTGCGAGAATCCGGCTAACACTATGTTTTTACAGGCTATTTTTCGCTGATTTTCGCGGGCTATCAATTGCCCGATTTGCGCCTGTGATTCACGCACACCGCGTTCGTCGGCCTTGCGCGTATTGCCTTCGAGATCGCCGAAGGAAATGTCGTACCAGGCGCGCATGACGTGACCATTGTTGATGGTGACGGGCCGCGTCGGCGCATGGGGGAAGATAAAGCGTATGGGTTTCGCGCCAGCGAGGTCGAGTTCGTTGACGATAGGCACGAAGTCGTTGCCGTCGGCGCCGAGGCCGTGCATCCAGATCACAGCGGCGACGGGGTTCGGCGCGGTCTCAAGTTCGATGGTTTCGAGCAGACTCATTTTTTGCGGATTGCTGATTTCGGCCGGAACGCCTTGCACACCGTCTCATTGGTCTCGATGTACGGCCCGCCGATCAAATCAATGCAGTAGGGCACCGCCGCGAATATGCCATGCACCACCGGCTGGCCGTGTTCATCCTTCAGACCTTCCAGTGTTTCCCGGATCGCCTTGGGCTGGCCCGGCAGATTGATGATCAGCGCCTGTTTGCGAATGACGGCAACCTGTCGCGAGAGTATGGCGGTGGGTACAAACTTCAGGCTAACCTGGCGCATTTGTTCACCAAAGCCGGGCATCTCCTTGTCTCCGACAGCGAGCGTGGCTTCAGGTGTTACGTCGCGCAGCGCAGGTCCGGTGCCGCCGGTGGTCAGCACCAGATGGCAGCCTTCCTGATCCACGAGTTCTTTCAATGCGGCTTCGATGACCGGTTGTTCGTCAGGAATCAGCCGTTTTACCGTGCGCCATGGCGGATCGCTGATGGCCTGTTTGAACCATTCCTCCAGCGCGGGGATACCTTCATCCTTGTAGACGCCTTGGGAGGCGCGGTCGCTGATGGAGACGAGGCCGATGATCAGTTCTGCAGTGTTCGACATGACGTGGATTATAACTTTACGTAATTTACGCTGATGGGGCGTTGTCGCGATCCCGCGCCTCAGCCAGTTCGCGGATCATCTGGAACAGTGCGCGGAAATGTTTCGGTGGTTTGCTGCGGGCACGCTCTTGCTCAGTGTTGCGGATCAGCGTGCGCAATTGCTGGGTATCAACGCCGGGGAATTCAGCGACAAATTCGGAAACCGCCAGCGGGTCAGCCAGCAGGCGCTCGCGCCAACGCTCGATGTGGTGCAGACGCGCCGTGTGTTCTGCTGAGGTTGATAGCCAGCTGTCGAGTTTTTCGCGGATCGGCGCCGGGTCTATGTCACGCATCAGCTTGCCGATGTACTGCAATTGCCGCCGGCGTGCTTCATGCGGGTGCAGACGGCGCGCTTCGGTCACTGCGTCGCGCAGGTTCTCCGGCATATCAACACTGGCGAGCTGCTGATCGTTCAGTGCGACCAGTTCGGCGCCGATGTCCTGCAATGCGTTCATCGCCTGCTTGCGCTGGGTCTTGCTGGGCGGTTCATCAAATTCTGGAATGTCTTCCACGGGAGGCTGCGCGTAAATTGAAGCTGATATGATAGCGCCCTTTCGCGCGGGTTCAGTCGCCGCGCCTCGTAAAAATCATGGCATCCCATCCGTTTTCATATACCGATGACACGCTGAAGCAGTTCGTTACCGACGCGCTCGCCTATGCCAAAGACCGCGGCGCGACTGCTGCCGACGCCGAAGTCAGCGAAGGCTATGGCCAGACCGTCACCGCGCGGCAGGGTGCTGTTGAAACCATCGAATACAACCGCGACAAGGGCATCGGCGTCACGGTTTATATCGGCCAGCAGCGCGGCCATGCCAGCAGTTCTGATTTTGCGCCGCAGGCCGTTCGCGACACCGTCGATGCCGCGCTGGCGATTGCCCGTTACACGGCCATCGACGAGTGCGCAGGACTGGCTGATCCCGATATGCTGGCGCGCGAGTTTCCGGATTTTGATCTGCTGCACCCGTGGGACATGCCGGTGGAGCGTGCGATAGAGATGGCGCTCGAGTGCGAAGCCGCCGGCTTCAAGGTGGACAAGCGCATCACCAATTCCGAAGGCGCGTCGGTGTCGACCCAGCAGTCGCATTTCATTTACGGCAACACCAACGGTTTTCTCGCCGGCTATGCGGGTTCGCGACACAGCCTGTGGTGCGCGCTGATTGCCGGCAAGGGCGACGGCATGCAGCGTGACGACTGGTACGAAACTGCGCGTGACCCTGCCGAATTGCCCGTACCGGAATCCATCGGCCGCAAAGCGGGTGAGCGTGCGGTGGCGCGGCTGAAAGCACGCAAAGTTGCCACCGCGCAGGTGCCGGTGCTGTATGAGTCCGGTGTAGCTTCCAGCCTGATGGGACATTTTGTGTCGGCGGTATCGGGCGGCAGTCTTTATCGAAAATCCTCATTTTTGCTCGACAGCCTGGGCAAGAAAATATTTTCACCGAATGTGCAGATCACCGATCTGCCGCACATTCCCAAAGCGCTGGCCAGCGGCGCTTTCGACGAAGAGGGCGTGGTGACACGGGCGCGCGACATCGTCAAAGACGGCGTGGTGCAGGGTTACTTTCTCGCCAGCTATTCCGCGCGCAAGCTCGGCATGAAATCCACGGGTAACGCCGGCGGCAATCACAACCTGATCCTGCGCGACACCGGCGAGGACTTCGCCACGCTGCTCAAAAAAATGGGCCGCGGGTTACTGGTGACTGAATTGATGGGGCATGGCACCAACGCCGTTACGGGAGATTATTCCCGCGGTGCGGCGGGGTTCTGGGTCGAGGATGGCGTGATTGCCTACCCGGTGCAGGAAATCACCATCGCTGGCAATCTCAAAGACATGTACCAGCACATCGTCGCTATCGGCAATGATGTGTCACGGCGCAGTTCGCGGCAGTGCGGATCGATACTGGTTGAGGGCATGACGCTGGCTGGATCATAAATTATTGAATAAAATCAATAGGTTGTGTGTATTTTAAGGGGAAGGCATGCGACGCCGTTCATTCCTGAAAAAAGCCGGACTCGGAATTGCCGGCAGTGCAGCTGCGGCGACACTCGCCGCGTGCGGCCAGAACGAAACAGCCAAACCGGCAGTCACCGGTGCGCCGGTAGTGGTTGGCAACCCGACCATCCACTGGCGTCTCGCGTCGAGCTTCCCGAAAAATCTCGACACCATTTATGGTGCGGCGGAAATTCTCTCCAAGCGGGTGGCCGAAGGTACCGACGGCAAATTCCAGATCCGCGTGTTTGCCGGCGGCGAAATCGTCCCCGGCCTGCAGGTGCTCGATGCCGTGCAGAACGGCACCGTCGAATGCGGCCACACCGCGCCCTATTACTACATCGGCAAAGATCCGGCTTTCGCCTTCGCCACCGCGCTGCCGTTCGGTTTGAATGCGCGCCAGCAAAACGCGTGGATGTATTACGGCGGCGGGCTCGAAGCCGTCGCCGGGCTGTTCAAGGAATACGGCTGCATCCAGTTCCCCACCGGCAACACCGGCGCGCAGATGGGCGGCTGGTACCGCAAGGAAATAAAATCGCTGGCTGACCTGAAGGGCCTGAAAATGCGCATCGGCGGCATCGCCGGGCAGGTGTTGGCGAAACTCGGTTTGGTTGCGCAGCAGATCGCCGGCGGTGAAATCTATCAGGCGCTGGAACGCGGCACCATCGACGCTGCCGAATGGGTAGGCCCGTACGACGACGAGAAACTCGGCTTCAACAAGGTTGCCCGGTATTACTACTATCCCGGCTGGTGGGAGGGCGGGCCGCAGCTCTCGACTGTGGTCAACCTGCAGCACTGGCAGGCGCTGCCCAGGAGTTATCAGTCGATCTTTGAAGCGGCGTGCGCCGAAGCCAACGTGCATATGCTGGCGCGCTATGACGCGCAAAACCCCGCAGCGCTGAAGCGGCTGGTCGGCGGCGGCGCGCAACTGCGGCAGTTTCCGCAAGCGGTGATGGAGGCTGCGCAGAAGGCGGCGTTTGAGCTCTACGATGAGGCCGCAGCAAAAAGCCCGCACTTCAAACGCATCTACGCCGACTGGCTTAAATTCCGCAACGACCAGTTTCTATGGTTCCGCGTCGCTGAAATGAGTTACGACAATTTTGTGTTTACCAGTGCTGCGCGGCCGACCGCGAAGCCTTAACAGACCGGGGGATGCCGATGAAAATTGCGGTAATGGGATCAGGCGGTGTCGGCGGCTTCTATGGCGGGCGGCTCGCGCACGCCGGCGCTGATGTCACTTTTGTGGCCCGCGGCAAACACCTCGCCGCCATGCGCGCGCAGGGTCTGCTGATCGAGAATGAAGCGCAGGGCAATATACATCTGCCCAAAGTGCAGGTGACGGACGATCCCGCCACCATCGGCCCGGTCGATCTGGTGCTGGTGGGCGTGAAGCTGTGGGATCTCGAATCCGCTGCGCAGGCGTTCAAACCGATCGTGGGTTCCAACACGGCCGTGCTGTCGCTGCAAAATGGCGTCATCAAGGACGATATCCTGCGCCGGGTATTCGGCGACCAGGCGGTGATGGGCGGTGTGGGTTACGTCGCCACCCACATCTCGCGTCCCGGCGTGATCCTGCAGGTGGGTAAGCTGCAAAGAATTCTGTTCGGTGAATATGACGGCACCCGCTCGCCGCGCGCGCAGGCGCTGCTGGCTCTGGCGCTCAAGGCCGGCCTGCAGGCCGAATTGTCCACCGACATCCGTCGCACGCTGTGGGAGAAATACACCTTTCTGGTCGGGCTGTCCGGCACCACCACCACCATGCGCACGACCATCGGACCGATCCGTTCCAACCTGCAGACCCGCGCCTTCCTGCATGACCTGATGAAAGAAGTCGTCGCCGTGGGCCGGGCGCACGGCGTCGCGCTGCCCGAGAATTACGCCGACGAGCGGCTGGTCTTTGCCGATTCGGTCTCCCCGGAGATGACCTCTTCGATGCATCACGATCTCGACAGCGGCAATCCGCTTGAAGTGGAATGGCTGTCGGGCGGCGTGGTGACTCTCGGTGCCGCAGTGGGCGTGCCGACGCCGGTCAATCGTGCGGTGTGGGACATGCTGGCGTTGCATGCCCGGGGCCGCATGCGCGATTGATATGTCTGTCCCTGTACTGACCGTTCGCGCCGTGCGCGCAGTGCCGGTGAAACTGCCGATGAAGTACGCGCTGGGCACCAGCGCGGGTGTGGTGCGGGAGGCGCCGCTGCTGCTGGTGGATTTTGAGACCGAGGAGGGCGTGACCGGGCGCGCCTGGCAGTTCTGCTATACACCTGCAGCCGCCGCAGCCATTGCGCACCTGCTGGACGATGCCGTCAGTGCGCTGCGCGGCGACGCAGTGGCGCCCGCCGCACTGTGGGACAAACTTGCCGGGCGCTACAAGCTGATCGGAGTGGAAGGCATCGTGCGCATGGCGATGGCGATGCTCGATGTCGCCGCCTGGGACGCGCTGGCAATTGCCGCGGGGCAGCCGCTGGCAACGTATCTGGGTGCTGCACCACGTCCCGTTCCCGCTTATAACAGCTGCGGTCTGGGCCTGATGGCACCGGCGGCCGTGGCCGACGAAGCCGAGCGACTGCTGGCCGGCGGCTTTAAGGCGATGAAATTGCGGCTGGGTTATGCGACGCTGGCTGAAGATCTGGCCGCGGTGCGCGCCGTGCGCAAGCGTCTGCCCGATACTGTATTGATCATGACCGACTACAATCAGGCGCTGACCGTAACGGAGGCGATGACGCGCGGCCGCGCGCTCGACGGCGAAGGCGTGTACTGGATCGAAGAGCCGATCCGCCACGACGATTATGCCGGCTGCACGACCATCGCGGCCGCCATCAACACCCCGGTGCAGATCGGGGAAAATTTTTCGCTGGTGTACGACATGGAAAAAGCGCTGGCCGCAGGCGCATGCGACTATGTGATGCCCGACCTTGAGCGCATTGGCGGCATTACCGGCTGGCAGCGCGCCGCCGTGCTGGCGCAGACCGCAGCTATCAAGATGTCCTCACACCTCTACCCTGAAGTCAGCGCACATCTGCTCGCCGCAACGCCGACGGCGCACTGGCTGGAATATGTGGACTGGATCAACCCCGTTGTCGAAGAACCTCTGCGCGTCGTCGATGGCCACGCCGTCATTCCGGACCGGCCGGGCAACGGCCTGACGTGGGACGCGGCCGCCGTGCAAAAATTCCGGATGACGTAAGCCGAAACAGAAACAGGAACAGGAACAGGAGAGGATGATCATGTTGAAAGCAGCACTTTACGGCATGGGTCGCTGGGGCAATCGCCTCACGGAATCGGTGCAAAACAGCAGTAAGATCCGCATCGTCAAGGGCGTGTCCCGCGATCCGGCAAGGCACGCCGAGTTTTCGAAAAAGACCGGCATACCTGTCATATCCTCGTATGAGGAAGTGCTCAAGGATCCGCAAATCGATGCCGTGGTGCTGGCTACGCCGCATTCCAGACATGCAGAGCAGATCATTGCCGCAGCAAAAGCCGGCAAGCATGTTTTTGTCGAAAAACCGTTCACGCTGACCCGCGCGTCGGCAGAACAGGCGATAGCAGCGTGTCGAACGGCTGGCGTGACGCTCAGTGTCGGTTTCAACCGCCGCCATGCGCCGGCGTTTCTTGAAATGCTGCGCCGGATCCGCGCAGGTGAGATTGGCGATGTGCTGCACGTTGAAGGTCACTTTTCAGGACCCACTGGTTATGGTTTGAAGCCGGGTATCTGGCGCGGCACACGCGCCGAAGCACCGGGTGGTGGCATGACAGCACGCGGCGTGCATACGCTGGACGCGATGATCCAGATCGCCGGGCTGGTGAGCGAGGTTTACGCGCACAGCAACCGCCGCAAGCTGCCGGCCAATACCGACATCGATGACACAACCTCGATGCTGCTGCAGTTTGCGGGTGGCGTGACCGGCTATCTTGCCACCGTATTTGTTACGGCGGAATTCTGGCGTGTCCATGCGTTTGGCGCCAAAGGCTGGCTGGAAATGCGCGGTGACACTGAGTTGATAGCACTCGGGATCGAGGGCAAGCCGGAGCGCATCACGCTGCCGGCGGTGGACAAGGAGCAACTGGTACTCGAGGCATTTGCTGATGGGGTGGCGGCTAAAGTACCGTTCGTGGTGCCACCCGAACACGCCATCAATGGCGTCGCGGTGCTTGAAGCGATTGTTGCCTCCTCCACCAGCGGCAAGCCGGTCGCGATCGAATAAAACCGCCGCAGCGCCCGGGCTGGTCCACGGCGTGAACGCTTTCAGGGCGCGCTGCGGCGGCATGTTATAAACGCGTGACTTGGAACGCCGGGGGTTCCGTGTTTATCAAGCTCTTGACCCTTGGGGGCAAACCAATTCCGTTCGCCCTGAGTCCTTCGACAAGCTCAGGACAGGCCTTGTCGAAGGGTGAGGGGACTTCGACAAATTTAAGGAAGCTCTGAACAAGTCCTTCGACAGGCTCAGGACGAACGGTAAGTTGTTGATTCCGTTCGTGGTGAGCCCTTCGACAAGCTCAGGACAGGCCTTGTCGAACCATGAACGGAATCCACTTAATCAGAGCTTCCTTAATTCTGACGGTGTCATGTTTTTTGAAATATCAATAGTTTCGTCGTAACTGCTGCATAACAGTGCCCATCAATCTTACTCTTGCGCTGACGTTCTTCAATTTCACCGGTGCCAATGCGACGCGGGTGCTGCTGACGCTGTACGCGCTGGAACTCGATGCGTCGGCCACTGAAGTGGGCCTGCTCGGCGGCCTGCTTTTTCTGTTTCCGTTGCTGCTGTCGTACCCGATCGGCGCACTGGCCGACCGCAAAGGCGCGCGCGGCATTCTGATTTTTGCGGCGATCTGTGCGGCGGTGTCGCTGCTGCTGCCGTTTTTGTTCCGCAACCTGATGGTGCTCTACGCCGCCGCCGCACTGAACGGCCTCGCGCTGGCGTTTTTCCATGTCACGCTGCAGAACCTGGTCGGTAACCTGAGCACACCCCAACAGCGCGCACGCAATTTCGCCAATTTCAGTCTCGCCGGTGCCATGACCAGCTTCGTTGGTCCGCTGCTCGCCGGATTTTCCATCGACACCGTCGGCCACGTCTGGGCCTGCCTGATCATTGCCATGGTGTCAGTCATTGTCATCGTGCTGCTGCTGGTGCTGGGGCGGCATTTGCCCCAATCGCGGCCGAAACCGCAGACTGACGCCAACGTTGCCGCACCGCGCGCACTGCTCGATGCCAACGTGTGGCGCATGCTGATCACCAGCGGCCTCGTGCAACTGGGCTACGACCTGTTCCAGTTCCTGATCCCGCTGTACGGTCACGACATCGGCCTGTCGGCATCGGCCATCGGCGGGGTGCTGGCGACACTGGCCATTGCGGCCTTTGTGGTGCGACTGTTTCTGGCGCGACTGATCGAGCGCTATTCCGGCGAGCGACTGCTGGCGTGGGTGTTTTTTACCGGTGCTGTTGGATTTGCGCTGGCACCGTTTTCGACCAACGGCTACGTGCTCTCAGCGATTGCCTTCCTGTTCGGCCTCGGCATGGGTATCGGCATCCCGCTTACGGTCATACTGATGTACGCGAGCTCCGCCGAAGGCCGCTCGGGCCAGATGCTGGGCCTCCGGCTCACCGGCAACAACCTGGTGCGCGTGGGCGGGCCGATGGTTTTCGGCGCGGTCGGCGCGGCACTGGGGCTGGCGGTGGTGTTCTGGATTGTGGCGGTGATCTTGGTGGGGGGTGGGGTGTTGGCGGGGGTTGGTTCCAAAAATGGCGCTGTAAATTCGACTAAATAATTGAAGGAGCATATTCAGTGAACCACGCCAACCCCACCCGCACCGCCGAACTCGCCCGCAACGTCGAGATCGCACTGCGTTTCAAGAAAAAGCAGGGCACGCCGGAGATGCCGCAGGTCGAGAAAGAAGTGCTCGCGGCGAATTACGACCGCGTGCGCGGCGGCAATTTGCATCTTGCCGGCAATGCCCGTGATCAGGGCTGGCCGCATCCGGCGCTGTATCTGCGTGCGGCG
>JAQBGW010000031.1:0-7089 GCA_032128415.1 Betaproteobacteria bacterium
ACCGGCGTCATCGAAGGCGTCGGTCCGCGTTACTGTCCCTCGATTGAAGACAAGATCCATCGCTTTGCAGACAAGGCGTCGCACCAGATTTTTCTGGAGCCCGAAGGCCTGACGGTCAACGAGTATTATCCCAATGGCATATCGACCAGTCTGCCGTTCGACGTGCAGCTTGCCGTGGTGCGCTCGATCAAAGGACTGGAAAACGCTTTCATTACCCGGCCGGGTTATGCGATCGAATACGATTATTTCGACCCGCGCGGCTTGAAGGCCTCGCTGGAAACCAAGGCCATCGCGGGACTGTTTTTTGCCGGACAGATCAACGGTACCACGGGTTACGAAGAAGCGGCCGCACAGGGCCTGCTCGCAGGCATCAACGCTGCGCTGAATGTGCGCGGCGAAGCGGCATGGCATCCCACACGCGACCAGGCGTACCTTGGCGTACTGGTCGATGACTTGACCACGAGCGGTGTGTCCGAGCCGTACCGCATGTTCACCAGCCGCGCCGAATATAGGCTGTCGCTGCGCGAGGACAACGCCGATTTGCGCCTGACTGAAACCGGTCACCGGCTGGGCGTGGTGGATGATCATCGCTGGGCGGTATTTGCTGCCAAGCGCGAAGCGATTGCGCGCGAGCAGGAGCGTCTCAAGTCGGTGTGGATCAATCCCGCATTGTTGCCCGCCGCACAGGCGACCGAATTGCTGGGTAAGCCGCTGGAACACGAACATACGCTGGCGGATCTGCTGCGCCGGCCGGAGTTGAACTATGCGTCGCTGATGACGTTCCCCGGCGCCGGCCCCGGCGTTGCCGATATTCAGGTTGCCGAACAGGTGGAGATTCAGGCCAAGTATCAAGGCTACATCGAGCGGCAGAGCGTCGAGATCGAACATCGCGCACAACAGGAGTCGCTGCCGCTGCCCGCTGATCTTGATTACGCGCAAGTGCGCGGTCTGTCGATCGAAGTCCAGCAGAAACTCGGTCACGCCCGTCCGGAAACGGTGGGGCAGGCTTCACGCATCTCCGGTGTTACGCCCGCAGCCATCTCCGTATTGCTGGTGCATCTGAAGCGGATTGCACCGACTATGAGGAAGCGCGCTTGAAGCTCGCGCTGGCGGGGAGGGACGCGCGCCTGAAGTTCGTGCCGGCGGGGAAGGACACACGCTTGAACCTCGCGCTAACGGAGCCTGAAACGCGCATGGGTATCGCGCCTGCTGTAGGGAAATGCGCATGAATCTCGCTGCGGAATTATCTGCCGGCATTGCTGCGCTCAACGTCGATGTTGCCGCCGACGCACAGCAAGGTTTGCTGGATTATCTGCTGCTGGTGGAAAAATGGAACCAGGCTTACAACCTGACTGCGGTGCGCGAGCCGGGAAAAATGCTTACGCACCATGTACTCGATTCGCTGGCCGTGCTGCCGCATGTGCGTGGGGATCATGTTCTAGACGTCGGCAGTGGCGCCGGCCTGCCGGGAATTCCGCTGGCGCTGGCTCACCCGCAATGGCGTGTTACGTTGCTCGACTCCAGTCACAAGAAGGCAACGTTTCTGCGCCAGGCTGTCATTGAGCTGCGGCTTGCCAATGTCGACGTGGTGTGCGAGCGCGCCGAGACCTGGGTGTCGCCGCGTCGATTCGACACCGTGGTGTCGCGTGCATTTTCCGATTTACCGGAATTCCTCGCATCGGCCGGACGGCTGTGCGCCAAGACTGGAGTAATGATCGCGATGAAGGGCATTTATCCACACGAAGAGTTGGCGCAGGTGCCGAAAGAGTTTTGCCTGCGGGACGTGGTACCGCTGCATGTGCCGGGCCTGCGCGCGCAACGGCATGCTGCTTTATTGCAACCGGTATAAAGACCATGCCCCGCATCATTGCCATTACCAACCAGAAAGGCGGGGTCGGCAAGACGACTACCGGCGTTAATCTCGCGGCAAGTCTTGCAGCGACCCACCGGCGCGTGTTGCTGGTTGATCTCGATCCGCAGGGCAATGCGACGATGGGCAGCGGCATTGACAAGCGCAATCTCGCCGTCACTGTCTATCATGTGCTGCTCGGTGAAAAGCGCATCGATGAAGTGCGGCTGCGGGCGCCTACCGCCGGTTACGATGTACTGCCGTCGAATCGTGAACTGGCGGGTGCCGAGGTCGAGCTGGTGGATATCGATCATCGCGAAACGCGGCTGAAAGACGCATTGCAAACGATTGCCGGCGAATACGACTTCATTCTGATCGATTGCCCGCCCGCGCTGAATCTGCTGACAGTGAACGGACTGACCGCGGCGCAGGCGGTGATGATCCCGATGCAGTGCGAATATTACGCGCTCGAAGGGCTGAGCGATCTGGTTACAACCATCAAGCGGGTGCGCGAACATCTCAATCCAGCGCTCGAGATCGAGGGCTTGCTGCGGACCATGTTTGACCCGCGCAACACGCTGGCGCAACAAGTCTCGGCACAATTGGTGCAACATTTTGGTGACAAGGTCTATCGCACGGTGATTCCGCGTAATGTGCGTCTGGCCGAAGCCCCAAGCCACGGCTTGGCGGCGCTGGAATTTGATCGCACATCCAAGGGTGCCCAGGCTTATCTGGCGCTGGCCGGAGAAATGCTGAATCGCGCCGTGGTTTAAATATAAGATATTGATTTTAAAGGTATATTATGGTTAAGCCCAAAGGACTGGGGCGCGGACTGGACGCACTGCTGGGCGGTGATATGCCGCGGTCGGCGGCTGGAGACGCGGTTACGCTGTTGTCGGTTGCAGCATTGCGGCCAGGTAAATATCAGCCGCGTACGCGCATGGACCAGGAGGCCCTGAATACGCTGGCGGCATCGATCAAAACGCAGGGCGTCATCCAACCCATCCTGGTGCGGCCGGTTGGCGACGGCAACCATGAAATCATCGCCGGTGAACGGCGCTGGCGCGCAGCCCGAATCGCCGGCCTGAGCCAGATTCCGGTATTGGTGCGCAATGTGCCGGATCAACAGGCGCTGGCCGTGGCGCTGATTGAGAACATCCAGCGCGAAGATCTCAATGCGCTCGAAGAGGCCACCGGCATCGACCGTCTGGTCAGGGAATTTGCACTGACGCACCAGGCAGTGGCCGACGCCATCGGCAAATCGCGTGCCGCGGTGACCAACCTGCTGCGGCTGCTCGAGTTGGCGCCCCCGGTAAAGGCTTTGTTGGGTGAAGGGCGGATTGAAATGGGACATGCCCGCGCGTTGCTGGCGTTGCCGGCACTGCGGCAGGTGGAGCTGGCCAACGAAGCTGCAGCCAAGGGGCTGTCGGTGCGTGAAGTGGAGCAGCGCGTGGCCGACGCATTGGCTACACGCACTGCCGGCCGCACCCGTCCAGCCATGGATCGCGATGTGGCGCGGCTACAGGAAGACCTTGCGCAAAAACTGGCCACTCGGGTGCAGATCAAGGCGCGGCGCAAGGGCAAGGGGAGCCTCGTGATCGATTACGGCAGCCTCGATGAACTGGATCGTCTGATTCAGCGGTTGACTCGCTGAACAGGGCTATGTTGCAGCGCAGAATGGTTTGACGATACTGCGCGCTAACCTTTAAAATTCGCTGTCCTGAGGCTGCCTGAATTGTTAGCACGCATCGAGAGCAGACCCATGCGCAGCGCCTTGCGCTGGCAGGTTTATGCGACTGCGGTGCTGGGATTGCTAGCTTGGTTGTTTTTCGGCATGCACGGGGCAGTTTCTGCAGTGTTGGGGGGTGTCATTAACCAGGTCGCGGATCTTGCATATGCGATGCTGGTGTCAGGCGGCAGGATCAGAACAGCGGGCGGCACCTTGCGTGTGCTGTTCAGAGCTGGAGCCGCCAGGATCGTTTTGATCGTGTTTCAGCTGGGATGGGTGCTGACTTCCTACCCGGACGTCGTGCACCCCGCGTTTTTCATGTCATTCGTGGTATCGGTAGTGGTATTCCGAATGGCGATTTTGGTCAAAGAATAAGTTCAGCTCAGGGATAAGCAGAGATGGCCGCAGCACAGGAACTGACGCCGACCAGCTATATTGGTCATCATCTCACCAACCGTACGGTCTCCCTGGGCGACGGTCCGTTCTGGACGCTGCATCTCGATACTTTTCTGACCGCCTTTGTGCTCGGTGTCATCGGCTTCGGGTTTCTGTGGTGGGTAGTGCGTGGCGCGACCGCTGGCGTGCCTAACAAGCGCCAGGCCTCCGTCGAAATGCTGATTGAATTCGTCGATGATCAGGTCAAGGGCATATTCCACGGCAATCGCGCTTTCGTCGGTCCGCTCGCACTGACGGTGTTTGTGTGGGTGCTGCTGATGAATGCGATGGATTTTATCCCCGTCGATCTCGTCGCCGCGTTCACCAGTAATGCGTTGCAGCAGCACGAATGGAAACCGGTGCCGACGTCAGATATCAACACCACATTCGCGCTGGCATTGTCGGTGTGGCTGCTGATGCTGTTCTACAATGTCAAAGTCAAAGGCATCGGTGGTTGGACGCACGAGCTGTTCTGCACCCCCTTTGGTGGCCATCCGCTACTGTGGCCGTTAAATTTACTGTTCAATCTCGTCGAATACATTTCAAAACCGCTGTCTCATTCGCTGCGGCTCTACGGCAACATTTACGCGGGCGAGATTATTTTCATGCTGCTGTGGATGTGGGCGGCGACCGGCCTGGTCGGCTCAGTGTTCGGCGGTGTGTTGGCGTTGGGTTGGGCGATTTTCCATATCCTGATTGTTTTGCTCCAGGCCTACATTTTCATGATGCTCACCGCCGTTTACATGGCGATGGCCCACGAGAGCCACTGATATAAAGATTTGTTTTTATTGAGTTTTTTGCAAAGGAGAACCAGATGGACAAGATGCAACTCGTTGCGATGGTCCAGGCCTACACCGGTATCGGTATCGGCCTGATGATCGGTTTGGGCGCCGCTGGCGCGTGTATCGGTGTGGGCATCATGTGCAGTCGCTTCCTTGAGGGCGCAGCACGTCAGCCGGAACTGATGCCGCAACTGCAGGCCAAGGTGTTCCTGCTGCTCGGCCTGATCGACGCGTCGTTCATCATCGGCGTCGGCCTTGCCCTGTGGTTCGCCACCGGCAATCCCCTGCTCGCAAGCCTCAACTAAATGGTTGTTACGAACCGCAGTCTGTAGGGGAAAGTCATGAACCTAAACGTCACGATGATTGCGCAGGCGATCACGTTCTTCGTCTTCATTTTCTTTTGCAAGACGCTGATATGGCCATATCTGATCCGCGCGCTCGAAGCGCGGCAGAAGACTATTGCCGACGGATTGGCCGCTGCCGAAGAAGGCCAGCAGTCGCTGGTGCGTTCGGCAAAGCAGGCGGATGAGGCGATCACTCAGGCGCGCGGACGCGCGACCGACATCGTCACGCAGGCCGAGAAACGCGCCAGCCAGATGATCGAAGACGCCAAAACGTCGGCTAAAGTAGAGGGCGAGCGGCTGGTTGCCGGCGCCAAGGCCGAGATTGATCAGGAAGTCGCCCGCGCCAAGGAATCGCTGCGCACTCAGGTCGCCGCACTCGCGGTGGCCGGTGCCGAGCAGATCCTCAAGCGCGAAGTGGATCCCAAGGCACACGCCGACATGCTCGCTGCGATGCAACGGCAACTGTAATTAAAGGCAGCTCGATACGTCATGGCCGAACCGGTAACCATCGCCCGCCCCTACGCTGAAGCGGTGTACAAGATCGCCCGTGAGAAGAACGCGCTGGTGCAGTGGTCTGATGCGCTGGCGAACCTCGATGCAGTGGTCGGTGACGACCGTGTGCAGGTGATCATCAGCGACCCGAACGTCAGCGCGCAGCAACTTGAAGGGCTGGTGCTTGGCGTCATCGGTGACCAGCTTGATGCTCATGTTGCCAATGAGGCGCGCAATTTTATCCAGGTGCTGGTGCAGAACAACCGCCTGGAACTGACCCCGTATATCCGCGGGTTGTTTGAAAACCTGAAGCGCGAGCACGAAGGCGTGCTTGAGGCGCAGGTGATCTCCGCGCTACCGATCGGGGACGACCAGGTGAAGTCACTGGTAGCCACACTGGAAGCAAAGTTCAAGCGCAAAATTAACGCCAAAGTCGAAATTGATCCGCAACTGATCGGCGGCGTGAAAATCGTTGTCGGCGACAAAGTCATTGATGCCACGGTGCGCGGCAAGCTGGATGCAATGGCCGCAGCGTTGACCCATTAGGAGTAATACATGCAACTCAATCCTTCCGAAATCAGCGAACTCATCAAAAGCCGGATTCAAAATCTGGGCGGTAGCGCGGAAGCGCGCACCCAGGGCACGGTGATTTCGGTGACCGACGGTATTTGCCGCATTCATGGTCTTGCCGACGTGATGCAGGGCGAAATGCTGGAATTTCCCAAGAACACCTTCGGCCTCGCGCTGAACCTCGAGCGCGACTCAGTCGGTTCGGTGATTCTAGGGGCTTACGAACACATCTCCGAGGGCGACATCGTCAAGACTACGGGTCGCATTCTTGAAGTGCCGGTGGGTCCCGAACTGATCGGTCGCGTGGTCAATTCGTTGGGCGAGCCCATCGACGGCAAGGGTCCGATCAACGCCAAGATGACGGACGTGATCGAGAAAGTCGCGCCGGGCGTGATCGCCCGCAAGTCGGTTTCGCAGCCGGTGCAGACGGGTATTAAGGCTATCGATGCCATGGTGCCCGTCGGCCGTGGTCAGCGCGAGTTGATCATTGGTGATCGCCAGACCGGCAAGACCGCGGTGGCCATTGATGCCATCATCAATCAGAAGGGCAAGGACCTGTTCTGCATTTACGTGGCGATCGGACAGAAAGCCTCGTCAGTCAAGAACGTGGTGCGCAAGCTGGAGGAACACGGTGCGATGGAATACACCATCGTGGTCGCTGCAACGGCCTCTGAATCCGCTGCCATGCAGTTCATTGCGCCCTACTCCGGCTGCACCATGGGCGAATATTTCCGTGATCGTGGTCAGGACGCACTGATTATTTATGACGATTTGACCAAGCAGGCCTGGGCCTATCGCCAGGTATCGCTGCTGCTGCGCCGCCCGCCGGGTCGCGAAGCTTACCCCGGTGACGTGTTCTATTTGCACTCGCGCCTGCTGGAGCGTGCT
>JAQBGW010000032.1:0-4388 GCA_032128415.1 Betaproteobacteria bacterium
ACCGCCACCCTCCCGCACGTCGCGGGTGTGGTCGTACAGGTTAGGCGAACCCGGATGTTTCATCTCCGCAGTTCCCCAGCACGGCCACGGCAAACCGAAATAGTCGCCATCGAGGACATAGCCGGTCTTGGCATCCTTGCCGCCTTTGGCGCGCAGCGTCTTGATGTCGAACACATGCATGTTCCGCATATGTGCCTGCAGGCGCTCCGGTGACTGCCCGGTGTAGCCGATGGTCCACATGCCCGAGTTGATCTCGCGCAGCGTGTCTTCCATGTCCGGCTCCATGCCGCCCTTGCCCTTGACCAGCTTGATCTTGTTGAGGAACTCCTTCGCAAAACCGAGTTTCTCGGCGAGCTGGTACATGATCATGTGATCGGTGCGCGACTCGAACATCGGCTCTATCACCTTCTCACGCCATTGCAGGGAGCGGTTGGAAGCGGTCACCGAACCCGAAGTCTCGAGTTGGGTCGCTGCCGGCAGCAGGTAGGCACCGTCCTTGCGCACCATTGCCGCCATCGCCGCAGTCGCCGAAGGATACGGGTCGATCACGACCAGCAAGTCGAGCTTTTTCATCGCTTCGACCATTTCCTTGCCGCGCGACTGCGAGTTCGGCGCATGCCCCCAGAAGACCACCGCATGCAAAGCGGACTTCTGATCCAGGCTTTCCGGCTTCTCCAGTACGCCGTCGATCCAGCGCGACACCGTGATGCCGGGTTTTTCCATCATGGTCTTGTCCTGGAAGCGCCCCAACATCCAGTCGTATTCGACACCCCACACCTTGCACCAGTGCTTCCACGAGCCGGTCGCCAGGCCGTAGTAGCCGGGCAGTGAATCCGGATTGGGTCCGATGTCGGTGGCACCCTGTACGTTGTCGTGGCCGCGGTAGATGTTGCAACCGCCACCCGCCTTGCCGACATTGCCCAGTGCCAGTTGCAGTATGGCTGACGCCCGGACAATCGCATTGCCGTTGGTATGCTGCGTCTGCCCCATCGCCCAGACGATGGTGCTCGGCTTGTTCTTGGCCATCAGTTCGGCCACTTCACGGACTTCGGCTTCCTTCATGCCGGTCACTTCCTCGACCTTGTCCGGCGACCACTTCAACGCCTCTTCCTTGGCCTTGTCCATGCCATAAACGCGATCGCGGATGTAATCCTTGTCTTCCCAGCCGTTCTTGAATATGTGATGCAGCATGCCCATCAGGAATGCCACGTCGGTGCCGGAGCGAATGCGATGGTAAACATCCGCCTTTGCCGCAGTCCGCGTAAAACGCGGGTCCACAACGATGACTTTGGCGCCGTTTTCCTTGGCATGCAGGGTATGCAGCATCGACACCGGATGCGCCTCTGCAGCATTGCTGCCGAAAAACAGAATGCACTTCGAATTCTGCTCATCGTTGTAGGAGTTGGTCATCGCACCATAACCCCAGGTATTCGCAATGCCCGCCACCGTAGTGGAGTGGCAGATGCGCGCCTGATGATCCATGTTGTTAGTGCCCCACATGGCGACAAACTTGTTAACCAGATAGGATTGTTCGTTGTTGTGCTTGGAGGAGCCGATCCACATCACCGAATCCGCGCCCTTGTCCTTCCTCAGTGCCAGCAGCTTCTGGCTGACTTCGCTCAGCGCCACATCCCAGGAAATCTTCTCCCACTTGCCGCCCACCAGTTTCATCGGTGTGCGCAGACGGTGTGAAATCTCATGCATGCCGTGCTCGCGGATCGAGGCACCTTTGGCGCAATGCGCGCCGAGGTTGATCGGCGAATCAAACACTGGTTCCTGGCGGACCCACACGCCGTTCTGCACCACCGCATCAATCGCACAGCCCACCGAGCAGTGCGTACATACCGTACGTTTGACTTCGACGTTGCCAGCCGGCATGGTTGCGGCTTCGGCTTTTTTCATCACTGAGAACGGCAATTGCGACAACGCCGCAGCGCCGCCGACAGCAAAACCGCTGCGCTTGAGAAATGTGCGGCGGTCTATGGTGTTACCGAGAAAAGCCGATGCGTTGCGGGCGAGGCGGCTGGGTGCCGCGGCAGAGTGTGCTGATTTGCGGGTCAGTAGCATGGCGGCCTCCTCAAACTTTCGTTGTTTCGTAATAACGGCGCACGTGAGCCGTCAACTGATAGCCCTTGCCCTGAGGTGTGGTCTGCGCAGTTGCTGCGGGCGCATCACCTGACATTTTCGATGCAACCACCACTGCGGTAGCTGCGCCACCCACACCCACGGCGGCGAGAAATTTTCTGCGACTCATTTTAGTGCTCATGGTCATGATCTCCTCAGGCTAACTCGAAAAATGCGGATTCATTGGTAAAAAAAGCGTTGGCAAACCGTGCAACCGAGCGGTAAAAATTGGCCTGCTCGGAATGATCGATAGCATCACACGCAGCCGCGAACCAGGGCGCCAGGTAGCGCTGGAAAAATTCCCGCTGCGCATCCGCTGCAGCGGTATCCATCGCCACTTCAGCGATCATGCCACGCATGACTTCGCATAATGCCGACAGATGATCCTCGTATTCCGCACTATCTGTGGTGCGGGCGTAACCCTTAAGCGCCAGATCGCTGCGCAGATCAGCAAGCACATGGCCCCGATACCCGGTATTCATGTAGGTCGAGGCATACAGCGACACTGCCGGACGTCCGGGACTGACAAAAATGGATTCAAATTCTTCACGAATGCGTTCCGGATCGGCGTCGCGCGCAGCATTACACAGTGCATGCCACGAAATCGCCAGAGTAGATCCGTCACCACCGACCAATCCATACGCTGTGGCAGTGTGTTGCAGCAATTCGCGCGACGGTGCGGCGAGGAAAAAATGGGCGAGCACGCCATACAAGGCGGCCCTCACCTCGTTTTCACCCGCCATCCCGGCCGTTACCGGCAGGGGGCGATCAGCAGTTTCTTGAATGACTGTGTTCATGTGACTTATTGCTCATAATATAATGGGCTTTGAACAAAAACGCCAACTTGTTTTCGCAAAAAAAGTTACTGATGTTACTTTCAAATATCACCGATGTTGCCATGCCGCGAATTCTGTAAAAGATCGGTCACCCGGCAATCGGCGCACATTTTGATGCGGTCCAAAGCGCCGGCCTCTGCGAACATGGAATGTTTGCCCAAACGCCCCAGCATATTTTCCACCATCTGTTTGGTGGCAAAGGGTTTTCCGCACTTTACGCAACCAAAAGCCACGGCCTCATTAAGCGTTCTTGCAGTCTTTGTCTGAGGAGTCAGTAGCAGTCTGGGGGTCAGCGCAATCGCATTTTCCGGACATGTGCGTTCGCACAATCCGCACTGCACACAATTTTGCTCTATGAAACGCAGCGCCGGTGATTCTTTGGAATCCAGCAGCGCCCCTTCCGGACATGACCCCACGCAGGCCATGCACAGAGTGCATTTCACGGAATCAACGCTTATTTCGCCAAAAGGAGCGCCGGCCGGCATAGCCACCACGTCGACCGCCTTGGGTGCATGCGCGTGCAGATGGTCGAATACGAAATCCAGCGTTTGACGCTTCTCGCTGGTCAGATTGAAGCCCGCTGCCGGTATACCCGCCGGCGTGTCCATCGACCACAGCGCAGTTTCCACCTGCGCCACGGTTTCAGCGTGCACCCACGACACCCGTTTGCCGCTGTAGCCGAGGCCCGTGAGTATGGCTTCGGCATAAACCATCTGCCGGGACAGCGCTGCAACATACTCCGGTGCCTCTGATCCCGCCCCCAGCACCACCACTTGCGCAGCACCCAGCGCCAGCCCGCCCAGCATCAGATCCAGGCCGACCGCGGCGACATGCATCATTTCCACCGGGATCATGTGTGCCGGCAAACCTTTGCCCCGGCGTCCCAAACGCGCGATCAATTCACGACCATCGGTACTGTTGTGAATCAGCAGGCATGGTCGCTCGCCGCCCGCCGCCGCGTAAGCCTTCAAGGCCAGCTTCAGGCGTGCACCCACGTCTGCCACGCGGGGATAGGCATAAGTCATGGCCCCCGACGGACATACCGTCGCGAAACCGCCGCAGCCCATGCACAAATGGGGCTCGATCGCGACCCGGTTTTCTTTGCTGACGCTGGTGATGGCACCCGTAGAACAGACATCGATACACTGCGTGCAGCCGGTAATGGCCGAGCGTGCATGGGCGCAGATTTTTTCCTTATAAATGAAGAATTTGGGCTTCTCGAAAGATCCTGCCATCTGCGTCAGATGTGCCGCCGCCAAAGCCTGTTCCAGCGGATCCTGGCCCTAGGAGAAACCTACTAACAAGACAGAAGGTGGCAAATTATAATAACGAACTTGATAGAATCAGTGGAGTGTTAGGTTTAACGGTCTTGAACGGAATTAGTAGAGAACACTTGGAAAGAAGACGCATAGATTTGGAAGAAATGAA
>JAQBGW010000033.1:0-14219 GCA_032128415.1 Betaproteobacteria bacterium
TAATCCTGAAACACCACGCCAATGCGCCGTTGCTCCGGAGGTACCGACGAGCCCTTGGTGCTCATTACGGTGCCGTCGAGCGCGATCGTGCCGCTGAGTACCGGCTCAAAGCCGGCAATGCAGCGTAATACCGTAGTTTTACCGCAGCCGCTGGCGCCGAGCAGGCAGGCGATCATGCCCGGTTCGACGGCAAAACTGACGCCCTGCAGCACGGTGGTGTGCTCGTAGGCGTGGGAAATGTCGGTAAAGTCCAAACGGGCTGGCATGCCGAAATTATAGCGGTTTTGCAACTGATAATGATTCTTGTTAGAATTATTTCCTCAATAATTTCCGTAACTTACGATCACTGCGGTGTGCCTGCCGCCGTCCCAATTTGACCACTGCCACCTTACCGCAGCCCCCTGCAGCAGCTGTTGCCCCGACGCGACCGGGGTCGCTCCGCGTATTGACCCTTTTTGCGGTGGGGCTGGCTGTGGTACTGGCGCTGCCGGTGATGGTGGTGCTGCTCAACGTGCTGGCGCCGGCATCGGACACCTGGCGGCATCTGGCCTCGACAGTGCTCAGCGACTACATCAGCAATTCGCTGCTGCTGATGCTGGGTGTTGCCTTTGGTGTCATCGTTGGTGGCGTCACCACGGCGTGGATCAGCACCATGTGCCGTTTTCCCGGTCGCCGCATATTCGAGTGGGCACTGTTGCTGCCGATGGCCATGCCAGCGTACGTGATGGCGTATGCCTACACCGATTTGCTGCAGTTTGCCGGGCCAGTGCAGTCAGCGCTGCGGCAACTGACCGGATGGGGCGTGCATGATTATTGGTTTCCTGACGTACGCTCGCTGGGCGGCGCCATCATCATGTTGTCGCTGGTGCTGTATCCGTATGTTTATTTGCTGGCACGCGCCGCATTTCTTGAGCAATCCGACAGCATGCTCGAAGTCGCGCGGGTGTCCGGCTATGGGCCGTGGGCCACATTTCGCAAAGTGGCGTTGCCGCTGGCACGACCGGGCATTGTTGCCGGCACCGCGCTGGCGCTGATGGAAACCCTGGCTGATTACGGCACCGTTGCCTATTTTGGCGTGCAGACATTCACCACGGGTATTTTCCGTGCGTGGTTTTCACTGGGCGATCATGCCGCTGCGGCGCAGTTATCGGCGATCCTGCTCGGATTTGTATTCCTCGTATTGTTGATCGAGCGCATGAGCAGGCGCGGCGCGAAATTTCATTCGCTCTCACACCGCAAGCGTTTGCGCAATGTCTATCGTTTGCAAGGCTGGCGTTCCGGCGTGGCCGTGCTGTTTTGTGTGATGCCGCTGGTATTCGGTTTTCTGTTGCCGGTGGGCATCATGCTCTACATGGCTGTGACCTCGGGTGATGCGCAGTTTGGTGTGCGCTACCTGACTTTGACGTACAACACCGTGACGCTGGCAGCGGTGACGGCAATATTGGCGGTGTTGCTGGCGCTGATCGTCGGTTACGCCGGCCGCTCATCGCCGACACCGCTGGTGCGTGCGGCGAACCGGATTGCCGGACTTGGATACGCCGTGCCGGGCGCGGTGATTGCGGTGGGTGTACTGATCCCGGTGACGCGGCTGGATCATGTGTTCGCTGCCTGGATAGAAGCGGCGACCGGTGTGTCGCCGGGGCTGATCCTCACCGGTGGCATTGCGGCGCTGGTCTATGCCTATCTGGTGCGTTTTTTTGCGGTGTCGCTGCAGGCCGTCGATGCCGGCCTCGCCAAGATCACGCCGTCTATGGACGACGCTGCGCGCTCACTGGGCTGCGGACCGGGAGAGACGCTCATGCGCATCCATATGCCGCTGCTGTGGCGCAGTGCGCTGTCGGCGGGGTTGCTGGTGTTTGTCGATGTCATGAAGGAGTTACCGGCGACTTTTGTGATGCGGCCGTTTAATTTCGATACGCTGGCGGTGCAGGCCTACAATCTGGCCTCCGACGAACGCCTCACCGAAGCGTCAACGGCAGCACTGACCATCGTGGCGGTCGGATTGCTGCCGTTGATCGTGCTGGCAAGAATGATATTGCGGCCGGAGCGCGGGCGCGCTCCGGATCAGGTTTGAATAGCGTCAGGCGCCTTACCTGTAGCCGACGCGGTCGAATATCTTCTGCGCCTCAGACTGGTTTTTGCCGAGCGCGCTGATATTCAGCGTATCCCTTTTGAAGTTGCCCAGTGAGGCCAGCGCCTTGTTGTTCAGCGGCGCGCCCTTCACCACCGGCCATTCATTATTGCCGTCGGCGAAATAGCTTTGCGCCGCGTCGCTGGTGAGGTATTCCAGGAACTGGATGGCTGAGGCACGGTTTTTTGCATGTTTCACCACGCCCGCGCCGGAGATGTTCATGTGGGTGCCAAAGCTTTTCTGGTTGGGCCAGATGAGCCCGATGCTTTCGATGACTTTGCGGTCAGCAGGTTTGGTGGATTTGAGCAGACGCACATAGTAGTAGCTGTTGCTGATGGCCACGCCGCATTCGCCGGCAGCCACGGCCCTGATCTGATCGGTATCGCCGCCCTTGGGGGAGCGCGCAAAATTGGCGACTACGCCTTTGGCCCATTGCTCAGCCCTGGCTGCACCGAGGTGTTCAATCAGCGCGCTCATCAGCGACAGGTTGTAGATGTGGCTGCCGGAGCGGGTGCAAACCTTGCCCTTTAATTTCGGATCAGCGAGGTCTTCATAGTTCTGTACATCCGCTGGCTTCACGTCGAGCTTGTTGTATACGATAACGCGCGCGCGTGCCGAGAATCCAAACCACTGACCGTTCGGGTTACGCATGTATTCGGGCAGACGCGTCGCCAGCACCTTCGACGCGATAGGCTGAAACAGGCCCAGTTGCTCGGCGCGCCACAGGCGACCGGCATCGACAGTGATCAGTACGTCGGCGGGGGAGGCGGCACCTTCATTCTTGATGCGTTCGATCAGTGGATCTTCGCCGGCCTCGATGCGATTGAGCTTGATGCCGGTGGCTTTGGTGAAGCTGCTGTATAGCGCCTCGTCGGTCTGGTAGTGGCGTGATGAGTACAGATTGAGCAGCTTTTCCTGGGCGATTGCTGGCAGGGAAAGTAAGACAATCAGGGAAAACAGCGTTATTTTCATAATATATTTTTAAAATCAATTAGTTAATAGTCATCAAGCGCCGATATTGACGATTAATAAGTGGATATTAACAAGAATGATTCTCAATATCAATGAGAATCATTATTATTTGAGTTTGATCGGGATTGGCAACGCAGGGTAGCGCCTGTGCGACGAGGGATGGTTGATCAGGAGAAAAGTTGAACCAGCGAACCGGACAATAATCCGGCGGCGGCGGAGAACTTAGATAGGCAGGCGCCGCGCGCCGTTGTAACGGTTATGCCAATAGCTGTTTTTCATGTCACTGATGCGGACGGTGCTGCCACTGCTCGGGGCATGCAGGAATCGTGATTCCCCCAGATAGATGCCGACATGGGAGTATGGCTCGCGTTGCGTGTTGAAGAACACCAGATCACCCGGTTGCAGTTCCACCGCATCGATGGTGTCACCGAACCGCGCAAGACCGTAAGCGTTGTAGGGCAGAGGGCGGCCGGTCAACTGTTCGTAGACAAAGCGGATCAGTCCACTGCAATCGAACCCGGTAGCGGGCGACGCGCCACCCCAGCGGTAGGGGACGCCGACGAAGCTCAACGCGCGGAGTGCAAACTCCTGCCCCGCGCCCGGTGTGGTCTGAGTGGAGTCCGATAAGGTGATTGCCGACGGTGCGTCATGCCTGACTGGTGAGGCGCAGGCCCCCAGTATCAGCAGCAGAATTGCGATCCCGCATCGTCGCATGTGCTGACTCTATCCAATAAGATATTGATTGTAAACAATAAATTGTTTTTGGGTGGCGTTGCGGTAGGGATAAACTTGGCGGGTCACCATGCCGTTGTAGCTCTTATGCGTACGTTAATCATTTTTCAATGCTGGCTAGTCGCTGTCGCGCTGTGTGTCGCGACCGGTGCTGCGGTTGCACAGACCACCGTCGAAATCATTCCGCTGAAGTACCGCAACGGCGCTCAGGTCATTCCCGTACTGCAGCCGCTACTCGGTCGAGAATCCAGTATCAGTAATTTTCAGAACCAGTTGGTGATTCGCGCCACGCCCGCTGAACTGGCACAGGTCAAGCGCGTGCTGGCAAGTATTGATACCGCACCCAAACGCCTGCTGATCACCGTGCGGCAGGATGCTGATATTGAGCGCGACCGGCGTGAAGCTGAAATTTCCGGCAGCGTCGGCAACGACAACGCGCGGGTCACGATCCCGGGCAGCGGTTCGCGCAGCGGCGGCAACGTCGGGCTGCGCAACGGCGACGATCGGCTGCGCGCGCGCATCATCGACAGCCAGCAGATCACCCGTAACAGTACCGCGCAATCCATACAGGTGCTTGAAGGTCACAGCGCCTATATTCGTACCGGTGAATCGCGTCCGGTGCGCAACCGGCAGGTGGTGCGCACGGTAGTCAATGGCCAGATCGTCGATCGCGTCGTGGACAGCACCGAATATCGCGAAGCGAATACCGGGTTTCACGTGCTGCCGCGGATACAGGGCGACCGAGTAACGCTGGACATCAATCCGCAGCGCGAAAGTTTTGATGATCAGCGGCGTGGCGCGGTCAACGTGCAGCGCGTGGTAACCACGGTTTCGGGACGGCTCGGAGAATGGATAGACCTCGGCGGCGCCGGCGGTACACGCAGCGATGAGAATTCGGTGCTGCTGGCCGCAGCACCGGCCGCGTTGATGAGCGGCGCGGGGTGCAGGTCAAGGTCGAAGAATTACCCTGACCTCGCCTGCAGTCAGAACGATGAGCCCGGCTGTTGCAAAAACTCGATTTCTTCCGGTGTCGATGCTCGCCACAGCACCGCATTGCGATGTGGAAACCGACCGAAGCGCTGAATGATGTCGCGGTGGCGTTCGGCAAAATTCACATAACCGGCAAACGTTTCCCGCATTGCCGGGGCAACACCAGCAGCCAGCGTTTGATACAAGGCGACGCACTGATCCTGATGCGCCAGATGCTCGGAATGTTCCAGTGGCAAATAACAGAACACGCGCTCGATGGGCCGCAATGCCAAGTCGGCGCCATTGGCGATGCCCTCCAGTGCCAGCGTGCGCGCGAGTCCGTCGTAGGCAAATGCACGCGGTGATCCGCGATGCATATTGCGCGGGAATTGATCAAACAACAGGATCAGTGCAAGACGGCCGCGCGGTTCTGCTGCCCAGTTGTCGTGTCTGCCGAAGGCCGAGGCCTGTAGCAGCGGGGCAAACCGCATGCGGATTTCGGCATCGACCGCCGGGTCCTTGGACCACCACAGCCGACGCTGTGCCTGTGCGGTGGCGGCATCGTCCGCAAGCGGGCCGAACCAGTAGTCGAGAATGGCGGCAGGAGTGGGGGTGGTTGGCATGCGGTGTTCAACGTCACGCACGGAAAGTGTCAGGACCGTTATCCTTCGGTGAGCGTCATCAGGATGTCGGCATACCAGGCGCAATTCAATCCCAGCGCTTCATCCAGTTCCTGGTCACGCGAACCTACGTCGAGCCGTGCCGAGTGTACGCCGAGCAGCATCCACGGCAGATCAGCCAGATTTCCGACATCATCGGAAACGCGTGTGACCACGGGTGAGCCGCTGGTGCCACGATGGGTACGCGCATCGGTAAGGAAATAGCCCATGCCCTGGAAACGCAGGCCGAACGAAGAAGCGATGACGGCGCGGCGCGTGACCGGCATATGGTGCAGCGTATCGTGAAAGCCCAGCGGAAATCCCACAATCAGCAGCCGCGTGCCGACCTCGATCTGCGCGTGCGGACCGTACAGGTGTTTGGGGTTGAATGCGCGGTAAAGCGCTGTTTCGGGTAGTGCCGGGCGATCGATTTCGATCACTGCTACGTCGATCTCGCCGGCTGCATCGATGCCCTGGCGCCACAGCCGGCTGCCGTCGCGGTAGAGCGGAATGGAGAATCCGGTGGAATGGGCCATGTTGTCCGGATCGAGATGCAGCTCAATCTCAATGCGATCCGGGCAGTGATTGCTGGGTCCGTCGAACATCACGTGCCGGCTGGTGACCACGAATAACCGTTCGTCACGTTCAAAGAAAAATCCGCTGGCGTTGGTCAGCAGTTGCTGCTGGTTATAGGTGACGATGCGTGCGGCGGCAAGCAACAGGGATTCAATCATCAATCAATCCCGCAGTTGCCGGACCAGCTCGAATCCGCATTCAACCCGTTACTGTTTGCTGATGACATATTTCAGTATATTCAGGACTTGTCCTGTGGTCGTCGCCCAAGCCATGGCGGAGGCATCCACTTCTTTCAGCGGATGGATGATGTCCGCATCGTGCAGCGTGATATAGGGCTTGCCGGTTGCCGCGCAATAACCGGCGTCAAAGGCGGCATTCCATTGTTTGTATTTGTCGCCGAAACGCACGACCGCCACATCGCATTTTTCGATCAGCGTCTTGGTGCGGATGGCGTTGACCTTGGAAGATTTGTGGTCGCGCCAGAAATTGTCCGACTCCGCACCGAGTACATCGCCAGCGGCGTCGCTGGCATCGTGGTCGGTGACGGCGGAAGTGAAGATAACAGGCAGTTTGTGCACCTTGGCGCCGTCGATGAGTTGTTGTCGCCAGTCTGTGTGTATTTCACCAGAGAGATAAATATTCCAGTTCATTGCGGGTTACCGTGTTGATTCAGTGGTTGCAGAAAATACAACATATCACGGGCGGCGCTGACTGTGCGCCGACCGGTCATGGTTACGGTAATTTCCACCCCAGCCATTCACATACCCCGCGCCCGAGTATCCATTCCTTGTCTGCTTCCTTGACCCACGGCGCATCCTTCAGCCACATGTCGATGTGCTCGCGGTAGGGCACCGGCGAACGCGACCAGTCGCTGCCCCAGAACAGGCGTTTGGGTCCGAAGGCTTCGTAGGCGCGCTGCGCATAGCCCTGCAGTTTTTTGAACGGATAGGGTTCTTGCAGATAACACGGCAGCGCACTGGCCTTGACGGCGACGTTGGGGCGTTTGGCGATAGGCAGCAGCTGGTCGAAATCGCGGAAAGTCTCGTCTTCCAGCTTGCCGCTCGAGAGCGCCATGTGGTCCATGATGATTTTCAGTTCCGGGTGGCGCGCGGCAACGCCGTCGATGACGTGGACCAGGGGTTGGGGTACCAGGATCATCAGTTTGATGCCAAGTTTTTCGGCCTCGGACCACACCCAGTCAAACTTGCCCTCGATCAACGGTTGCTGCAGCACGGGAATGTGGAATGAAAAACGCATGCCGAGCATGCCGGGCTGCTGGAGCCAGGTCTTGATCGCGGTTTTCGCGTCCGGCGCTTCCGGATTGAAGCGGCCCATGATGGCAAAGCGGGTGGGGTGCGCCTGCACTGCGGCAAGGGCGAGATCGTTGCGGTCGCCCTCCCATGACGGCGGCACGAGGATGACGCGGTCAACGCCCGCGGCATCCATGTCGCCCAGCAATTCCTCGTGACCGAGCGGAATGTCGCGCTGCGCATGCGCGCGTGCCGGCCACGGGCGCTCGGGCGTGTTGGCGCCCCAGATGTGTACTTGTGAATCAGCGATCAGCATGAAATCCTCAATATTAATTTTTTCCTGATTCACGACAGTGAATCAGGTCCGCTCTCACCCTCTCCCCCCGGGACAAGGGAACACTTGGAGCGGGGCAGAGGGTCGGGGTCCTCGGTGCCGCTTGTCGGTAGAGGGATTGAGCGTTCTGACTATCATCAATTATGAAACGCTTAATGGTAAAGATGAATTTTCCGCCTGCATCATACGCCGCGTTGCCTGCTAAACTCAGACGCGAGTTTGATCAAGAATGTGTTTCATCCGCATCCGGCGCGCCAGTGCAGACAGTGCACGGCATAGTAGATCGTTGAAGCATTGTAACATATTGTTTTTAAAGGAATAATTTTACTCATGAATGGCGCTGAGAGTCTGGTGCGCACGTTGCTCAATGGCGACGTCAATGTCTGCTTTGCCAATCCCGGCACTTCTGAAATGCATTTTGTTTCAGCGCTCGATCGCGTCGAAGGCGTGCGCTGCATACTGGGTTTGTTTGAAGGTGTAGTTACCGGCGCGGCCGATGGTTATTACCGCATTGCCGGCAAGCCGGCGGCGACGTTGCTGCATCTCGGCCCCGGTCTTGGCAACGGGCTGGCGAATCTGCACAACGCCAAGAAGGCGCGCTCGGGCATCGTCAACATCGTCGGCGAACATGCGAGTTACCACATCAAGCACGACGCGCCGCTTACCGCCGACATCGAAGGCGTGGCAAGGCCGATGTCGGATTGGGTGAAGACTTCGCGTTCATCAAAAGACATCGCTGCCGACGGCGCACTGGCGGTCGAAGCCGCGCGCAAGGCACCGGGGCAGATCGCCACACTTATCCTGCCTGCCGATACCGCATGGGGTGAGGCCAACGGCCCGGTCGCTGTCAACGAACCAGCGCCGCGAGAGCGTGTGTCTGACAGCGCCATTGCCGACGGCGTGCGCGCGCTGACCCGCGGTGAGTCTGCGGCAATCCTGCTTGGGGGCGCGGCGTTGCGCGGGCGCGCGCTGGAATGGGCGGCGCGCATTGCCGCAAAAACCGGCTGCACGCTGATTTCCGAATTCAACAACGCGCGCTGGGAACGCGGCGCAGGGCGCGCCGTGGTCAAGCAATTGCCGTTTGTAGTCGACAACGCGCTGGCGATGCTCAAGGATACGCGGCAACTGGTCATCGTCGGCGCGAAACTGCCGGTGTCGTTTTTTGCGTATCCCGGCAAGCCCAGCGTGCTGGTGCCCGAAAGCTGTGCGGTGACGACGGTGGCTGGTGCCGAAGCTGATCTTGAAAGCACACTCGAAGCGCTGGCCGATGCGCTGGGGGCGCGCACTGCGCCGCCGCAGGTCAATGCCCCGACGTACGATGGCGCGCTGCCGACCGGGAACATCACGCTCGAAGGTCTGGGCGCCTTGTTCAACATCCTGATTCCTGAAAACGCCATCGTGCTCGACGAGGCCGTCACCAGCGGCCGCGCATTTCCCGTATCGAGCATGGGCGCCCGCCCGCACGACTGGATGAACATCATGGGCGGCTCCATCGGTTGGGGGCTCGCCGCAGCAACGGGTGCGGCGCTTGCTGCACCGGATCGCAAAGTGATTGCGTTGGAAGGCGACGGCAGCGCGATGTACACCCAACAGGCGCTGTGGACCATGGCGCGCGAGAATCTCGACGTCACTATCGTCATATTCGCCAATCGCGCCTACAAAATCCTGGTGACCGAACTCGCCAACGTCGGCGCTGGTGCGCCGGGCGCCAATGCCCGGGCCATGCTCACGCTGGATCGTCCGGATCTGGATTGGGTGACGATTGCGAAGGGCTATGGCGTTGCAGCGGGCAGGGCGGCGACGCTGGATGAACTGGCGGTGCAGTTCAAACGCGGGTTGGCAACGCCGGGACCGTATCTGGTTGAGCTGGTGATGTAGGGCCGCAACAGAGAGACAACGATCACCGGCGGTACAGCTCCACCGGTTGGCCGTGGGGTGTGGACCGCTTGCTTTACAATGGAGCCGAAACGCCAGAACTTCGATATTTTCACAAGACGCCCCCCAATTCTGCAGGAGAACCAAAATGACTTCATACGGAAGAACATTCAGTGTCGCCTCTATCCTGGCTGCCGGCGCGATGCTAACGGCCTTTACCGCGAGCGAGGCCTGGAGCGCGGACGGTTACCCGACAAGGCCCATACGCATCCTGGTGGGCTTCTCGGCGGGCGGTGCGAATGACCTCGTCGCGCGTGCGGTGGGGACCCGGTTGGGCCCGCGAGTGCGCCAGCAGGTGATCGTGGAGAACCGGCCTGGCGCCGGCGGCAACATCGCGACCGAACTGGCCTCGGGCGCGGCGCCCGACGGTTACACCATGCTGCTCGCGTCAGTGGCCTCATTCGCCATGAGCCCGGCGCTTCTTGGGAAAGTGCCGTTCGATCCGCTTAATGACTTTTCGCCGGTCACGCAGGCTGCGATTGTGACGAGCCTGCTATCGGTCCATCCGACCGTGCCGGCTCAATCCGTGAAACAGTTTGTGGCGCTGGCGAAGCAGCAGCCTGGCAGGCTCAACTACGCGACACCGGGCACTGGCAGCATTGCTCATCTTGCATCGGCGCTGTTTATGCTCACGGCCGGGATCCAGCTGAACCATATTCCGTATAAGGGCGGCAGTCCGGCCGTCAGGGATACGATTGCGGGGCAGGTTGACGGCATCTTTTCCCTGATTTCCACCCAGGTGCCGCTCGTCAGGGCGGGCAGACTCCGTGGTCTTGGCGTCACCAGCGCGAAACGCGTGGCCGCGTTGCCCCAGATTCCCACGATTGCGGAGTCAGGCTATCCGGGCTTCGAAGCGAGCGGCTGGCTCGGTTTTGTCTTCCCTGCGAAAACGCCCCAGGCGATCGTGGATCGCATGCAGCACGAGATCGTGGCCGTGCTCAACATGGCGGAGGTGCGCTCACAGCTCGAAAATGTGGGCCTCGATCCGGAGCCGACAAACCCGGCGTCGTTCAGCGCCCTCATCAATGCTGACCACGCGCGGTGGGCGAAGGTGGTGAAGGACGCGGGACTTCGGATGAAATGAACATGCGACCGGCCTGGACGGCAAGCGCAATTACGAAGATGCTTATGCCCCGCGTTATTCCTTAGCGAATACCGGAAAAACACATTTTCTGGAAGTCCGCTATCGGCTGCGGTTTCAACCGGTCGACGCAACACCCCCATACTCTAGAGGCAGGGGTTTGAAGCCTAAGGCTTTCCTGTGGCTTGCCTCAATCGTGATCTGCGGTTGTAAAAGTAAGAGTGAAAAAAGCCAGGAAGCGGAACTCCAATCGAGTAATGCTGATAAGACAAGCACTTGCGATTGCGTCGCCTAGAACATTCAGGTGTTGCATTGACCCATTGAGACCACAGCCAAAAGCGGACGCACAACAGGATGCACCCTTCTTTCTGCTCTATTTGATCAGCCTGAAGTGTTCGCTCCTCAACCACGCATTGCCCGGCTCGCGGTGGAAGCGCTCGTGCCAATATAAAGACGTGCGACCCGTGGGGAACGGGATGGGCGGCGGAAGAACTTTGATATTGGCATACTGAGCCATGGTTCTTGCCAGCCGATTCGGGATCGTGGCGATCAGGTCGGTGCTGGTGATCAAGGCCAGGACGCCGTGGAAGTGGGATATCCGCACCACGATGCGCGCATTCACTGCTCGGCTGGTCAGTGTCCGCTCGACGTTTCGGCCGTGTTGTGACGCACCCAGTGGCAGGACAAGAATATGCCCCGCGGCCTTGAATTGTTTCAAGGTGAGCCGGGTGCCGATTACCGGATGGTTCGCGCCCACCACGCAGGCGTAGCCGCCGCCCTCGAAGAGCACTTGGCTGCGCACACCGGCGCCCAGATCGTAGTCGCCCGAGGCCATGTCCACTTCGCCATTGGCGAGAGCTTCTTTCAGCAGCGGGGCGGGGACTTGCCGGGTATGCAGGCGTATGTGCGGAGCGCTCGAGAGAAATTCACGCACCAGTACCGGCAACTGAATCGCTTCGGCCGGGTCCCCCATCGCGATATTGAATATGCGCGTCGAGCTGGCGGGATCGAAGGTCTTGCGGCTCAGACCACCGCGGATCGCCGCAAGACCCTCGACGAGCGCCGGCGCAATCTCGTTCGCGAGCGGCGTGGGCTGCAGGCCATGGGATAAGCGCACGAACAGCGGATCCTTGAAAGTCAGCCGCAACCTGGAGAGGGCATGACTCATGGCGGGCTGGCTCAAGCCCAGTTGTTTGCCGCCCGTGGTCAGGTTGCGCGATTGGTAGATTGCATCGAAAACAACCAGCAGGTTTAGATCGATGCGGCCGCCGACGGTGTCGATTCCAAATTTCATGTCGCCATCCTTTGTAATATTTTCTGTGATATTCATAACTGGCATGTAGCGTATATTAACAATTCATTTGCTCTGTCATTCGGCGCGGATTATCTTGGCTCCGTCGGCGCTGAGGCCGAGCACCAGGGATCCGATCAGGCATGCGAATGCATGCCTGACCTGCGCTCCCGGACTCGCTACCCGATGCGTCTTTCACAAGAGGTGGAAAACATGAGCAATCTCCTGCGCAGCGCGTGCATCTTGTCGGCGGTATTTTGCGTCGCATTTTCGCCAGCCACGGTCGTGGCGCAAGCCTACCCATCGAAACCAATCCGTCTGATCTTGCCTACATCATCCAGCAGCGGGGTAGATACCAATGCGCGCCTGGTTGTAAATGAACTCAGCAAGCAGATGGGACGGCAGGTGGTGGTGGAAAACCGCGGCGGTGCCGACGGCATCATCGGCTACCAGGCACTTGCGCGCGCTGCACCCGATGGCTACACCTTCGGCTTCTTGGCGACCGGCTTCCTTATCAATCCCGGCATGTACGCGAAACTACCTTATGACGGCACCCGGGACTTTATACCGGTCGTCCAACAGGCCAGGTCCACCTTCCTGCTGACGGTGACTCCATCGCTGCCAATCGGCTCGGTGAAAGACCTGATCGAGTATGCAAGAAAGAATCCGGGGAAGCTGATGTATGGGGGCAACATAGTCCTGTCTTTGCCGGTGGAACTTCTTAAGTTCCGGACTAATACCAACATCTTTGGTGTTCCGTATAAAGCTGCCCAGGCGGCCATCACCGACGCTATGGCTGGTCGGATACACCTCGTGTTCGACAACATGTCATCGATACTGCCGCACGTCCAAACCGGGAAACTGCGCGGACTCGGGGTCTCGACACTTAAAAGGGCGAAAGCCGCACCCGACATACCGACGCTCGACGAGGCGGGTATTGCGGGATACGACGCGTCGTTTCCGGGAGGCTACGCCGTGCCCGCAGGGGTGTCGCGCGACATCGTCCTGCGCCTCAATGCCGAGATCAACAAGGCGTTGAAGTCCAGAAACGTGACTGAACGATTCGAGGCGACGGGTGTAGTGGTCGGGGGCGGCACTCCGGAGCAGTTTGCCGAACTCATACGCTCGGAAACAGACAAGTGGGTCAAAGTCATCAAAACGTCCGGCATCAAGAAGGCTGAGTAAGCCGCCGCCCGACATGGCGATCAGCGTTCGTATCATTTATTGGTGAAGCATCTTGGGAAAACTCGACGGCAGGATCGCGCTGGTTACGGGCGGGGGGAGCGGCCTGGGTCTGGCGACCGCCCGTTTGTTCCTCGCAGAAGGCGCCCGCGTCGCCATTGCCGGCCGTGATGCCGTCAAGCTGAAGCAGGCGGCGGCCGGAATCCCCGGCGGCGATGGCATTCTGATCGTGCCGACAGATGTCACCGATCCCGGGCAGGTGCACGATCTCGTCGACAAGACAACCAGGCACTTCGGCCGAATAGACGTGCTCGTCAACAACGCGGGGACCAACATCAAGGCCCGCAGGATGCGCGAGCTGACAGTCGACGCATGGAACCAAATGATCCGCACCAACCTCGACGGCGCCTTTTTCTGCATACACGAAGTGTTGCCTCAAATGCTGGAACGCAAGGACGGTGTGATCGTGAACGTGAACTCGATCTCGGGCAAACGGACCCACCTCGCCGCGGGAGCCGGCTACGCGGCGGGCAAGTTCGGTTTGCACGCTCTGGCGGGTTGTCTGGCCAACGAGGAACTGGAAAGCGGTATCCGCGTCAGCAGCATTTACCCCGGTGCGATCGATACGCTGCAACGCTTGACGCGGCCAACACCTGAAACGGCAGATCAGCGGGCGAAGATGATGAAGCCGGAGGACGTGGCCAACGCCGTGCTGTTCGTGGCGACGCTGCCCCCGCATGTGTCGGTGCCCGAACTGATTATCAGGCCGACAGCGCAGGCGTACACTTGAAGGCGCGTGGTGGCTGGCACGCCAATCGGAGGTGGCAGCTCCGGGTCGGAACCGGAGCTTAACCCCAAGGGCCGCTACCGGCCAGGTCCGGACGCTCGCGCATCATCAGGGAACACGCTTGGCTCGACAGAACTTGTCTACTGTCCAAGCCACTCCTTTAGCAAACCTTATGGCGAATTGCATATTTTCGTGCTTCCGACTTATTGACTTCATTTAGGACGATTTAATTTGGGTGCTTATTCATTGACATCCGATAAGGATAAGCAGAGTCTTGCAGAGAAATAAAATATACATAAAACAATTTGTCTGACTGGGGG
>JAQBGW010000034.1:0-21214 GCA_032128415.1 Betaproteobacteria bacterium
GCATGTAGTAGCACTTCAGCCACGCCGTCACATCGCGCGTCGCATCGTCGGCACGCCGTTCGGTCATGGAGCATTGCGCGCCCAGCACCGCCCACTCGCCGGGTTCATATTTCTTACCCTGCAGTACAGCCTTGATCGCGCGGTGCACCAGCAAATCAGGATAGCGGCGGATCGGCGAGGTAAAGTGAGTGTACGACTCGTAGGCCAAACCGAAGTGTCCGGCATTCTTCGGGCTGTACACCGCCTGCTTCAGCGAGCGCAGCATCACCGTCTGCAACAGTTGCTCGTCAGGACGACCTTTCACCTTGGCCAGCAATTTGGCGTAGTCCGATGCATGCGGCGTATCACCGCCGCTCAATTGCAGACCAAAGCCTTTCAGAAAATCACGCAGCGCTTCGAGCTTCTCCGGCGTGGGACCTTCGTGTACACGAAACAGCATGGGGTGACCGTGTTCGTGCAGGAAATCCGATGTACAGACGTTGGCCGCCAGCATGCATTCCTCGATGATGCGGTGCGCGTCGTTGCGATGCACCGGCACAATATTCTCGATCTTGCCGCTGTCATCAAAAATCATTTGCGTTTCGATGGTCTCGAAATCAATCGCGCCCCGCTTCGAACGCGCTTTCGCCAGCAGGTGATAGAGCCGGTACAGCGCCTCCAGATTCGGCAACAGCGCTTTGCGCCGCCGGGCCGCATCACCCTTGGGATCCTCAAGGATGGCGGCGACTTCGGTATAGGTGAAGCGCGCGTGTGACAACATCACTGCGGGAAAGAATTTGTAATGCTTGATGTTGCCGTGCGCATCGACCTGCATGTCGCAGGCCATCGCCAGACGCTCGACATCCGGATTGATCGAGCACAATCCGTTCGACAGCGATTCGGGCAGCATCGGAATCACCCGTCGCGGAAAATACACCGAGTTGCCGCGATCACGCGCCTCAGTATCGAGCGCATCGCCCGGCTGCACGTAATGACTGACGTCGGCAATCGCCACCACCAGCCGGTATCCGCCGCCCTGCGGTTCGCAGTACACCGCATCGTCGAAATCCCGCGCGGTTTCGCCGTCGATAGTGACCAGCGCCACATCGCGCAAATCCACCCGCCCACGATGATCGGTGCTGCGTACCACCTTGGGCAGTTTTGCCGACAGCGCTTCGGCCTCCCTGGGAAATATCCACGGCAGCGCATGTTTGCGCAGCGCGATTTCGATTTCCATGCCGGGATCAGCGTAGTTGCCGAGTACTTCCACCACCCGCGCCAGCGGTTGCGCCTGACGACCGGGCTGGGAAATGATCTCCACCATCACGATCTGCCCCGATTTCGCCGCCCCTGCCTCGCCCGCCGGGACCACGAAGTCCTGACTGATGCGCTTGTCTTCGGCGGCAACGAAAGTGACGCCGTGTTCTATATGCAAGCGACCGACCAGCTTCTGCTGGCCATGCTCCAGCACTTCAACTATCTTGCCCTCGGGACGGCCGCGACGATCCATACCGCTGATACGCGCCATGACACGGTCGCCGTGCAGCACTTTTTGCATTTCGCGCGGGCCGAGGAACAGATCCTGGTCGCCCTCCTCGCGCTTGAGGAAACCGAAACCGTCCTTGTGACCGATCACGGTGCCGCGGATCAGGTCGAGCTTTTCGACCACGCACAGATCACCGCGCCGGTTGCGCATGATCTGGCCATCGCGTTCCATGGCCGCAATGCGACGGGCAAAGGGTTCGATTTCGCTTTTGGCAATACCGAGTTCCTTGACCAGCGCGGGTTCTTCCAGTGGTACACCGGCCTCGACCAGCACATCGAGTATGAATTCCCGGCTCGGCAGCGGATGTTCATAACGCCCGGATTCGCGCGCAATATGTGGATCCTGCCCACGACGCGAATCGCGACCGTGGCCAGTGGATTTTTTAGGTTTTTTCATTTGAAGAATATGCTTTCATGAGCTAGAATCGCGCCCTCATCGGCCCAGATGGCGGAATTGGTAGACGCACCAGCTTCAGGTGCTGGCGGGTAATACCGTGGAGGTTCGAGTCCTCTTCTGGGCACCAGGTTTTAAGTGATGAGTGCAAAATGCAGAGTGAAAAAATCAAGAAGCTCTTGATTTTCTGCGCTTTGCGGTTCGGACGCTGGCTACGAACATGGCAACAAGTTCGTCAGCCTCTCTTCTGAGAGGCGCCAGCTTTTCTTCGGGGACCGTTCCTGACTCGGCCAGCAGTTCGAGCCAGTAACGGGTCTCTTCGATTTCCTGCAGAGAGCCTTCCATTTTGCTGATGAAGTCGGCCAGCGATTTCGCCCGCATGGCCTCTCTGTATTGTGCACCAACCGATGTGCCTGATCTCAATATCTGCCGGCCCAGCACCTGACTGACCGCAGACTTCGGCATTGCGGAGAACAACGCAATGATTTGCAGCGCGAATTGCTTCGTACGAATGTCCAGACCACTGCGGTTACCCGCGTCTTCATTCTGCACTTTGCACTCTGCACTTTGCACTGTCAGTCAAACGGGTGGCGGCGAACGATGGTGTGTTCGCGATCCGCACCCGTAGACACGATGTCGATCGGCACGCCACAGACGGCTTCCATGCGCTTGAGATAGCTGCGCGCGGCAGCCGGCAGATCGTCAAAACGGGTGACGCCTACTGTACTGTCCTGCCAGCCCGGCATTTCCTCGTACACCGGCTGGCACTCCGCCAGCAGTTCCGCGCCGAAAGGCAGAATATCGCGGGCAACGCCATTCATCTTGTAGCCGACGCCGAGTTGCACGCTTTCCATGCCGTCGAGCACATCGAGTTTGGTCACACACAGGCCCGATACGCCGTTGATCTGGATAGAGCGCTTCAACGCTGCGGCATCAAACCAACCGCAGCGCCGCGGACGACCGGTGGTTGCACCAACTTCGTTGCCGCGCGTGGCGATCTTTCTGCCGATATCGTCGTCAAGTTCGGTCGGGAACGGCCCTGACCCCACCCGCGTGGTATAGGCCTTGGTGATGCCCAGCACGTAGTGCAGGCTCTGCGGACCGATACCCGCCCCGGCTGCCGCAGCACCCGCCACGCAGTTGCTGGAGGTCACGAATGGGTAAGTGCCGTGATCGACATCCAGCAGCGTGCCTTGCGCGCCTTCGAACAGCAGATTGTCGCCCTGCTGCTGCGCCTCATAGAGCAACCGCGGCACATCAGCCACCATCGGCTTGATGCGTTCGGCGAATGCCATGGAGTCATCCAGTGTTTTCTGGAAACCGACGATCTCCGCCTTGAAATAGTTCTTCAGCACGAAGTTGTGGAAATCCAGTACTTCGCCGAGCTTGGCGGCAAAACGCTCACGGTGAAACAGGTCCTGCAGGCGGATTGCGCGCCGCGCCACTTTGTCTTCGTACGCCGGGCCGATACCGCGGCCAGTGGTACCGATTTTACCGGCACCTTTCGCGACTTCACGCGCGCGATCAAGCGCCACATGATGCGGCAGTATCAGCGGGCAAGCCTCGCTGATCTTGAGTCGTCCGGCGACATCAATGCCGGCGGCCGTCAGTGTGCCGACTTCTTCGAGCAGCGCTTCGGGCGAGAGCACGACACCATTGCCGATATAACAGGCTACTTTTTCGCGCAGGATGCCTGACGGGATCAGGTGCAGTACCGTCGTCTTGCCGTTAATCACCAGCGTGTGACCGGCGTTGTGGCCACCCTGGAAGCGCACCACGCCCTGGGCGCGGTCGGTCAGCCAGTCAACGATTTTGCCCTTCCCTTCGTCACCCCATTGAGTGCCGACTATGACTACATTTCTGCTCATGATTCTCGTTGCTTTCTTGATAGCAGTCGATAATGTATATAAAATAAATGAATTAAATCAATAGGTTATTATAATTACTTAAGCTATATTATTTAATGTAATTTTTTAATGATCCAGCGTCCGGCACGCCGAATCAGCGCCCGATCGCAGCCCAGTTCCCTACGAAAACGTGCGTGCCCCGGCAAATCCTCTATGACGATCGTGCCGCGCCCACGCAAAGCCGCGATGCGCTGCTGCAGGGCCCGGTCGTTGGGCCGGTACGGCGCCAACACCCGAGCAGCGGATTTCATCTGAGTGCCGGTTGCCGCCAGTTCCCGCAAATCCATGCTGAAACCGGTTGCCGGGCGGGCGCGGCCAAAGGCCTTGCCCACCTCGTCGTAGCGTCCACCCTGCGCCACCGCATTGGGACGGGTATTGGCATAGGCCGCAAACACCACGCCGCTGTGATAGTGATAACCGCGCAACTCACCCAGATCAAAACTGCGAATGTGCGCGCGATCAGCCAGTCGCTGCGACAACGCCGACAGGTCGCGCAAAGCTGCGCGGATTTCCGGCAAAGGCGGTAACACGCGCCGCGCTTTCGCCAGCACCTCCGCTCCGCCATAAAGCCCAGGCAAGTCGGCCAGCGCCTGGCGTGTCGTGCGGTCGAGTTTCCGCGCCAGCCCGTTGATAGTCGGTGCATCCTTGGCCTGCATGGCCTGAAACAGATCCGCCTCCAGCGGCGGCGTCACGCGGGCGCGCCGCAACAGGGCGCGAAATATGCCGACGTGGCCGATATCGATGGAAACTTCACTCACTCCCGCCAGCTGCAGCACGCGCAGCATCAGCCGCTGCACTTCGACATCGCTGTCAATGCCGCGGTGACCGTAGATTTCCGCGCCAATCTGCAACGGCTCGCGCGTCCGATTCATGCCATCAGGCAGTGTACGCAACACACTGCCGCTGTAGCACAACCGCGTCACGCCCCCACGATTGAGCAGATGCGCATCGATACGCGCCACTTGCGGCGTAATGTCGGCGCGCACGCCGAGCATACGACCGGAGAGCTGATCCACCAACTTGAATGTCTGCAGATCGAGATCGTGCCCGGTCCCGGTCAGCAATGAATCGACATACTCCAGCAGCGGCGGCATGACCAGTTCATAGCCATGCACCTCAAAATCATCGAGGATGCGCCGACGCAGCCGTTCAATGCGGCGCGCCTCCCCGGGGAGGATGTCCTCAATATATTCAGGCAGCAGCCAGGTTCTCATAGGGCAAAGTCGTTATCTGACATGGTCAATCCGCACGCAATCAGCAGCGCAAGCGCGCATTATAGATAGGGATTCAACCGCGCACGAAAAACAGCAGAATCAGCCCGATCAGCATCGAGGACAGGCCGATGAAGCGCAGTTGGCCGTCACTCAGCTCCAGCAGGCGACGGAAAGTCTCGCGCCACAGCGTCGGCGCCAGGAAAGGCGCCATCCCCTCGAGTACCAGCAGCAACGCAAACGCCGTCAGGAATACGTCTGTCACACAGTGCCGGTTAGCGGATCGCAGCCGGCGCGAAGACTACCCTCTGCCATTACTTGCCGCCGGTTTTGCCGCTTGATCTCAGGTATTTGAAGAATTCCGAGTTCGGCTCCAGCACCAGCACGTCGCTTCTGTTATTGAAGCTTGCGCGATAGGCCTCAAGACTGCGGTAGAACGCATAGAATTCGGGGTTGATTTCGTAGGCTTGGGCGTAATTCGCAGCGGCTTTGGCATCACCTTCGCCCTTGGTGCGCTGCGCGTCGCGATAGGCTTCCGCTAGAATAACCTCGACCTGCTTGTCGGCGTCGGCACGGATCCGTTCCGATTCCGCAGCACCCGTTGACCGCTGCTCGTTGGCAACCCGCTTGCGCTCGGCTTCCATGCGGCGATAGACGTCCACGCTAACCTCCTGCGGTAAATCAACACGCTTGATCCGCACGTCCAGGACTTCAACACCGATCTTGCCGGCGTCTTCGTTGGCACGCGCACGCATCAAATTCATGATCTGGTCGCGTTCACCGGAGACTACCTCGTGCACGGTGCGATTACCAAACTCTGCACGCAGGCCATCGTTGATAGTCTGCTGCAGGCGTGTCGAAGCGCGGCTTTCATCGCCTCCTACCGAGACGAAATACTGACGTACATCGATAATGCGCCACTTGACGAACAGATCGACCAGCACGTTCTTCTTTTCCGACGTCAGGAAGCGTTCAGGTTCCGCTGAGTCAATGGTCAATATGCGCACATCGAAATAGCGCACGTTATCAACCAGCGGCATCTTGAAATAAAGACCTGGATCTGTCTTGATGGCTACGACCTCACCCAATCGGAACACGATCGCGTTCTGGCGCTGGTCGACGACAAACATCGTCATCGACGCGATCAGCAGCAATACCAGCAGGCCGGTAACGAGGGCGCCTAAATTGCGTTTCATTAGCGGGTCTCCCGTTCACGGCTGCGAAAGGCCTCACGCCCGCGACCAGCCTCGGCTGAGGCTGTCGGTTCAGCGGCCTTCGTCGACCCCTCGGCAGCCACCGCGGCCCCCGACATCTGCATCAACTTGTCGAGCGGCAGATACAGCAGGTTGCCGCCGCCCTTCTGATCGATCAATATTTTGCTGGTATTGCTCATAATCTGCTGCATGGCGTCCAGATAAAGCCGGTCGCGGGTGACCTGCGGCGACTTGTTGTATTCGGCGACGATGGCCCGGAAGCGCGAAGCGTCACCCTGCGACTGCTGAATCACGCGCTGGCGGTAGCCTTCGGCTTCCTGGAGCAGGCGCGCCGCATTACCGCCCGCCTTGGGAATCACGTCGTTGGCGTAGGCTTGACCTTCATTTTTCTGGCGCTCGCGATCCTGGCCGGCCTTGACGGCATCGTCAAAGGCAGCCTGCACCTGTTCCGGCGGCTGGGCGTTTTGCATGCTGACCTTGCTGATGCTGATGCCAGTGCCATAGCGATCCAGTATTTCCTGAATGAGTTTCTGTGCGCGTACAGCAACCTCGGCACGGCCCTCGAACAGCACAAAGTCCATGCTGCTCTTTCCCACCACTTCGCGAATGGCTGTCTCGCTCACCTGCAATACTGCGTCATCGGTAGAGCGATTGTTAAACAGGTAATCGGAAGGATTTTTCAATACGTACTGTACAGCAAACTGGACGTCGATGATGTTCTCGTCGTCAGTGAGTATCAGAGATTCCTTGATCACCTTGCTCTTGACGTTATTGCGATAGCCGATTTCGACGGTGCGTACTTGCGCCACATTGACCACTTCCGCAGTTTCTATCGGATAGGGCAGATGCCAGCGCGGTCCGGGCATCGTCGGCGGCTCGACATATTTGCCAAAACGCAACACGAGGCCGCGTTGGCCCTCGTTAACGATATAGAAGCCGCTCAACAGCCATACCGCCAACACCAGCCCGAGCAACAGCCCGGCGCCTCCACCCACCATGCCGGCACTCGGCCCACCGCCGCCCGGATCAGCGCCGTTGCCGCCGCCTTTGCCGCCGCCTTTGCCGCCGAGCAACTGGCTCAGCCGGCGGTTGAGCGTACGCCAGATTTCGTCGAGATCAGGCGGCCCCTGGTTGTTGCCGCCGGGACGCCGCCCCCACTGCGGATCGTTCAGCGACAGCAATGGCGCGAGCATGCGGGCAAGAGCGCTTTTGAAGCGCTCACGAAAGGAACTCGATGTAGCTATCATTTGATGGGATGTAATAACGTGAAATTAAAATCGGGGAGCTAACTCTGGTAACAAATTCTGGTAACGAATTCTGGTAACAAACTCAGGTAACAAGCTCAGGTAACAATTTCAGGCAGCAGCGGGTTGGCTATGACTTGTTGCAGCGTCGAGAGCCTGTTCACCTATGGCTTTGCGCAACGGATCGATGCCATCACCCGTAATTGCGCTCAACCAGACACGGGAAATTCTAGCACATTCATCGCGTTCCACATGTGATGCGAACGCGGTACGGTCAATCTTGTTGAATACCATGATCTGCGGTACGGCATCCGCACCGATTTCAGCAAGTACCGTATTGACCGCCGCGATTTGCGCATCACGGTCTGGGCTGCTGGCATCAATGACATGCAGCAGCAGATTGGCATTAACGGTCTCTTCGAGAGTCGCCTGGAACGCCTCAACCAGCGTATGCGGCAGATGCCGGATGAATCCAACCGTATCCGAGAGCACGACTTCAGCACCCTCCGCAGTTCTCAGGCGACGCGTGGTGGTATCCAGTGTGGCAAACAACTGATCGGCCGCGTAACTATCGGCATGGGTCAACTTATTGAACAACGTCGATTTACCGGCATTGGTATAACCCACCAGAGACACGGAAAACACCCGGGCCCGGGTGCGTGAGCGGCGCTGCGTGGCATGCTGCGCCCGCACGCGTTCGAGTTTCTCTTTCAGCGCTTTGACGCGCTTGCCGAGCAGCCGCCGGTCGGTCTCCAATTGCGTTTCACCGGGACCACGCATGCCAATGCCGCCGCGTTGTCTTTCCAAGTGGCTCCAGCCGCGCACCAGGCGCGTGGACAGATGTTCAAGTTGCGCCAATTCAACCTGCAGTTTGCCTTCGTGACTGCGGGCGCGCTGAGCGAATATATCGAGGATCAGGCTGGTACGGTCGATGACCCGACAGGACAACTGGCGTTCGAGATTACGTTCCTGGATCGGGCTCAGGGTGTGGTTAAAAATGACCACTGCGGCGCCGCTATCGCGGACCGCCTGGCCGATTTCCTCGACCTTGCCCTTGCCCGCATACAGCGCGGGGTCGGGGCGGTCCCGGCGCCCGCGAACCACCACCAATGGGCGCACGCCTCCGCTGCGCGCCAACAGTTGCAACTCTTCGAGGCTTTCCGCGTAGTCCGGCTCGCCCAAGTCGAGCGCCACCAGCACCGCATCGGTGCCGCTGCCGGGACGCTCAAACATTAATAAAGTTTAATGAAAACAATTACTTATCTTGAGTTTCGTCCATCTGCAGACTGACTGCTCGCGATGGGACGACGGTCGAGATGGCATGTTTATAGACCATTTGGGTCACCGTGTTCTTGAGCAGGACGACGTACTGGTCAAAAGAATCCACTTGTCCCTGCAGTTTGATGCCGTTGACCAGGTAAATCGACACGGGAATATGTTCCTTGCGCAACGCGTTCAGGAACGGGTCTTGTAGCAGCTGCCCTTTGTTACTCATGATGACCTCGTTTATCGTTATTGGAATGGAACAATGACTTTAGCTTAATTTTCCCTGTCTGGCCAGAGAGTTAGCGGCGGCGGCCCTCTCGAGCAAACGGGTTGCGTCCGCTCTTGAATTCGACCCTGAGGGGGGTGCCGGTCAGTTTGAACGCATCGCGGAAAAATCGTTCCAGGTAACGGCGATAGCTTTCAGGCACCCGTTCGAGTGCCGAGCCATGAATGATGATTCGCGGTGGATTGGAACCGCCTTGATGCGCATAACGCAGCTTGGGCCTTACCACGCCGTGGCGCGGCGGTTGCTGCTGCTGCACGGCCATCATCAGCATCCGCGTCAGTCGCGGCGTTGACAGCTTGGCCATGGCAGCAGCATAGGCGTCATCGGCGGAACGAAGTACAGCGTCGATACCCTGCCCCTGCAACGCCGAGATGAAATGGAAACGGGCGAAGTTGAGAAAATTCAGCTTACGCGCGCCATCGCGTTTGATCTGCTCGCGCTCTCCTTCCGGCAGGCCTTCCCACTTGTTGACAGCGACCACCAGCGCGCGCCCGGCCTCCAGAATGAAACCGGCGATATGTGCATCCTGCTCTGCGATCTCCTGTCGCGCATCCAGCACCAGAATCACGATATTCGCATCGGCGATGGATTGCAGCGTTTTGATTACCGAAAACTTTTCTTCGGGCGCATCGACCTGGCCGCGCTTGCGCATGCCTGCAGTGTCGATCAGGGTATAGCGTTTGTCCCCGCGCTCGAACTCAACATAGATCGAGTCGCGCGTGGTACCCGGCTTGTCAAATACCACTACACGCTCTTCTCCCAGCAATGCATTGACCAGCGTAGATTTCCCAACATTGGGGCGGCCGACGATGGCTATGCGCGGATGCTTCGAAGCCTCTGCTGGTTCAGGCTGCGGATCGGGCAGTTCAGCCAGCACCAGATCCATCAGGTCGCCGACAAATTCGCCGTGTTCTGCGGAAATCGCCAGCGGCTCGCCCACACCCAATGCATAAAATTCTGCAGTGGCCGCCGGATGATCCATGCCTTCTGCCTTGTTGACGACCAGCCACACCTTGCGACCGGTGCGCCGCAACTCGGCACTGACTTCGTGATCCTGTCCGGTCAGACCTGCACGGACATCAACCAAGAACAGCACGACATCAGCCTCATCAACTGCCTGCCGTGTCTGACGCGCCATGTGATGATAAATACCGTCCTTCGCCTCCGGCTCGAAGCCGCCGGTATCCACCACGATGTAGGGTTTTGCCCCAACCCGGCCTTCACCGTAGTGCCGGTCACGGGTGATGCCCGGCGCATCCGCAACGATCGCATCGCGGCTGCGCGTCAAGCGGTTAAACAACGTGGATTTCCCGACGTTGGGTCGGCCGACAATAACGACTGTAGGTTTCATAATGAAAAGATAGCCGGCGCAACAGCCTAGCGGCCGCTGCGCACATGAGATTTAGTTTTTAAGCTTACTGGACGCTGATCGCGAAAACGCCACCGTTGCGCGTCTGCACGAGGAACGTGGACAAATCCAGTGCCACCGGCTGGACCTGGATCGCGCTGTCATCGGTCGCAACACGGGCCACGAACGACCCGTCCTCACGCGACAGCACATGCACATAACCTTCAAAATCACCGACCACCACGAACCGCCCTATCGGCAGCGGCGCGCTGGCCCAACGGCCATTGAGTTTATCCTGCTTCCACAAGCTCGAACCAGTCCGTCGATCAAGCGCAAATACTGCGCTGCGTTCATCCGTCACATAGGCGCCGCGCTCGTCAATGCCCATTCCGGCAATGCTCGAAACATCGCGCGCCCAGGCGGTCTCGCCACGCATCAAATCGAAACAAGCCGCGCGACCCTGATAAGCCACAGCACAAATTTGTGAACCATCAATAACCGGGTAACTGGTAACGTCGGTGACCCGCTCGAGTTCCGTTGTACCCCGTGGCAGAGCGACGACCGCTTCCCAGCCCACGTTGCCGTTGATAAGCGCAATCGCCACCAGACGCCCACCGGGAAATCCCGCAAACACTGCCCCACGGTGCACGACTGCGCCGGCAAAACTGCGCAGCGCCAGCGACGGCAGCGCACGCTGGTACACCCAACGCTGCTTGCCGTCCGTGGCATTCAGTCCGTAAATCCGGCCATCGCCGGTACGCACCACCACCACGCCGTCTGCGCCGGCCGGCGGCGACAGCACACCGCCACTCAATTGTGTTTTCCATACTGGCTTGCCGGAAGGCTCAAAGGCCAGCACTTCGCCCTTCGCAGTTCCCACCAGCACCAGGCCGTTGCCGAAACCGACGCCACCCGACAGCTTCGTGCCGGCATCAAACCGTGCCACAGTTTTTCCCGACCCTCCAGCAAGCGCGGCAATTTGCCCCGATGCATCGGCCACGTAAACCGTGTTACCGGAAATTGCAGGATAGAACGCGCTTTGTTCCGCATTGCCGACGCTGTTCTGCCAGACGATGCGCGCTGTAGCTTTGGTCTGAAACGTGACCAGTTCCGCCGCCTTTTGCTTCGGTGACGACGAAAACCAGCCGGAAACCGTTTCGCAACCCGTCAGCAGCAGACCCAGCAGCACTATGAACAACAAACGCATGTTCACTTGGCGTCGCCCGTGGCATCAAGTTTCAGTTGCAGAATCTGCCGCAACGAACTCGCGGCATCGCTTTTGTCGAGAGCCACTTGATAAGCCGCTCGCGCTTCGGCCCGTTTGCCTTGCGCGAACAGTACATCGCCTTTCAGATCGGCATATAACCCGACAAAACTGTCCACAGGCTTGACTTCGAGTTGCTGCAGCGCGCCAGCGCTGTTGTTCTCGTCAAATAGAACCCGGGCCAGTCGCAGCCGTGCGATATCACCCGTTTCCTGATCCTTGGCGTTATCCATGACCCACTGCAAACGCAGCTTGGCTGCCGCCAGATCACCGGTTTCGAAATTACTCCTAGCAGCGGCCAAGGCAGCCAGCACGGCGTAACCAGTCGAGCTGTAGTGATCGATAATCTGCGAGGCGATGTCGCGCACTTTCTTGTGATCGCTGGCGCGCTCGGCGCGTTGCTGCTGATCGAATAGGCTTGCTGCAGATACCGCCTGGGTATTGCGGTAGTAGCGCCAGCCGTACACGCTGCTGATCACCAGCAGCCCACCGATGACCCCGACAATGAGCAGTCGGCCGTACTGCGCCCACCACGCCTTGATTTCCGCCATCTGTTCTTGCTCTTCCAGATCGTAAGCCATTGATTTACCTTGATTTTATAATCTCGCACGCCTCTAAAAACGAGACCCGCACCTGTTCTCTTGCCACCCGCAGCGCCTTGACGCTGAGCATCCCTGCTGCTGCCTCATCATCGCCCACAACCACCGCATAACGCGCGCCGCTGGCATCCGCTTTTTTCATCTGCGACTTGAAACTGCCGCCGCCGCAATGCAGGACCACGGCGAATCCAGCGTCACGCAATTGCTCGGCGAGCTGATTGCCATACCCTTCGGCGGCAGCACCCTGCCGTACTACATAAATATCGGGACTGGTCTCCGGTACAACCACCCCGCTTTCTGTCATCAATGCCAGCAGCCGTTCCACACCCATCGCGAATCCACAGGCCGGTGCAGGCTTGCCACCGATCTGCTCGATGAGTCCGTCGTAGCGCCCGCCCGCACACACCGTACCCTGTGTGCCAAGGCGTTCAGTTACCCATTCGAAAACGGTGCCATTGTAGTAGTCCAGACCCCGCACCAGACGCGCATTCACGCGAAATGCTATGCCTGCGACATTCAATGTACTCTGCAATGTCGCAAACGCCTGCCGAGACTCGTCATCGAGATCATCCGCAAGCTGCGGCGCACCGGCGATCACCGCCTGCAACGCCGGATTCTTGCTGTCGAGTATGCGTAGAGGATTGGTATGCAGGCGTCGCTGCGCATCCGCATCCAGTACGGCGGCATGCTGCTCAAGGTAGGTCACCAGCCGGTTGCGATAGCGGGCCCGCGCCGCGCTTGATCCGAGTGAATTAATTTCGAGCGCAATATCGGTAAGTCCCAGTGAACGCCACAGACGGGCACACATGATGATGTGTTCAGCATCGATGTCCGGCCCCGCATACCCCAACGCTTCGACGCCAACTTGGTGAAATTGACGGTAGCGGCCTTTCTGCGGACGCTCATGACGGAACATCGGACCCCAATACCACAGCCGTTGCGGCCCCGGGTACAGCAGATTGTGCTCAATCACAGCACGCACGCATGAAGCCGTACCCTCAGGGCGCAGCGCCAGTTGCTCGCCGTTCAGCGCGTCGGTGAAGGTGTACATCTCCTTCTCAACGATGTCAGTCACTTCGCCTATGGAGCGCACAAACAGCTCGGTGCGTTCGAGGATGGGCAGGCGGATTGCCTGATAGCCGTAACTGCCTACCCATCGCTGCACGGTATCTTCGAAAAAAGCCCAGCGCTGTGCCTCCACAGGAAGCACATCGTTCATGCCGCGTATACCCTGCACGGCTTTTGTCATGTCTGTACGCGATCGGCGGCGGCAGTCGGTAATAGGGTTGCCGCCGCAACAGGTGCACCGTAATGCTCACGCACATACTGATCGACCAGGCGTTGAAAGTCCTCGGCGATATGGTCACCTTTGAGAGTGACGGTTTTCATACCATCGACAAATACCGGCGCTACAGGAGTTTCACCGGATCCCGGCAGGCTGATGCCGATATTCGCCTGCTTGCTTTCTCCCGGCCCATTAACCACGCAACCCATGACTGCGACGTGCATATTTTCCACGCCGGGATAACGGCCGCGCCATACCGGCATCTGCGCCCGGAGATATCCCTGAATACGATTTGCCAATTCCTGAAACACCGTGCTGGTTGTGCGCCCGCAGCCCGGACAGGCAATCACCAACGGCGCGAACGAACGCAGACCCATGGTCTGCAGCATTTCTTGCGCGACCACCACCTCACGCGTGCGATCGCCACCGGGCTCCGGTGTCAGCGACACGCGAATAGTGTCGCCTATGCCTTGTTGCAGCAATATGGCCATCGCTGCTGTCGATGCAACGATGCCCTTCGACCCCATGCCAGCCTCGGTCAAGCCGAGATGCAATGGATAATCGCAGCGTTCTGCGAGATCGCGGTACACCGCGATCAAATCCTGAACGCCACTCACCTTGCACGACAGCACGATACGATCGTGCGCCAACCCCAGCATTTCGGCCTGACGTGCGCTTTCCAGCGCAGAAGTGACCAATGCCTGGCGCATGACAACCGGCGCTTCCTGCGGGTGTGCACTGGCGGCGTTTTCATCCATCAACCGCGCCAGCAATTCTTGATCCAGACTGCCCCAGTTGACACCTATGCGCACCGGCTTGTCGTATCGACAGGCCATTTCAATCATCGTCGCAAATTGCTCATCGCGCTTCGAACCGCGCCCTACGTTGCCGGGATTAATGCGCAGCTTCGCCAGTGCTTCAGCGCATGCCGGATGCTGCGTCAGCAACCGATGTCCGTTGAAATGAAAGTCACCGACCAGCGGAACATTGACGCCGCGCCGGTCAAGCGCGTCGCGTATTACCGGAACCGCTGCTGCCGCTTCAGCATTGTTAACGGTGATGCGCACCAGCTCCGATCCGGCGAGCGCCAACGCTGTTACCTGCGCCACTGTCGCAGCTACATCTACAGTATCGGTATTGGTCATAGACTGCACGACAATCGGAGCACTACCGCCAACCCTGACGCCCGCAATATCCACACCTGCGCTGTGACGGCGCAACACGGGTCCGTAAACCGGCAGACAGGCCATCAGACTATTCCAGGGTAAGCCGCGCCACTTCGACGCGTATATGGGGCGCAAGGTCTATTGGCGTACCTTTGTAGGTCACGCGCACGCCATGTGCGTTGCCTACAACCAGCGACAGCGGGGGGCGCCCTTCCACCCGCTGTTCTGTACCTGCGGAATTCAGTTGCGACAGTAGAATGCGATTATTCCTGTCGCGCACTTCAATCCAGGATTCAGCAGCGAAAGTGAAATGTAATTCGACTGCACCGGAAGACGGTGCTGGTGCAGCCAGGGTTGGCACTGGCTGGCCGGCGGGAGTCTCCTGCGGCAGGGCAATCACCATCGACGTCGATTGCGATGGATCAGGTGATGTTACAGGCTTTGTTGCGGGCGCCGTGGTCACGGGTGCAGATGCAGGCGGCGTGTGTGTAATCACCACTACCTCTCGCTCATCAATCAACACTAAATATAGCGCGAGTACACCAACCAATAAAATCAACGCAGTAGCGTAACGCGGCCAGTTCGAGGGATAGCGATCGGGAAATGGAATATTGCTCGAACGCGGCACCGCCGCGATGGCAGTAGTGGGTCGATGCGGTAAATCGAGAGCACCAACCATCGCCTCACCATCCAGATCGACCAACCGCGCATAATTGCGCACAAATCCACGCACAAAAACCGTACCTGGAAGCCGCTCATAGGCATCGGCCTCCAGCGCCTCAATTTGCGAAGCCGACAGCTTCAGTTGCTGTGCAACCTCAAGAACCGTGAGGCTCTTCCGTGCACGCGCCTCCGCCAGCATCTTGCCCGGTCGCGGGTCAATTGCAGTCAGGGTTGCACTGATTTCGGATTCAGCCATGATCAATCAAACTGGCCTGTCTGCAGGGCTGCCGCTTCTTTTGACCCTGGATAATTTTTACGCAACTGTTGTGAATAGCTTTGCTCTGCCATCGAATTGCCCAATTTACGTTCCACCCGCACCGCCAGCCAGAGCACATCGACGTTGGCCGAAGAAGACCGGGCATACTGGCGCAAATATCCCTGCGCAGCAGTATAATTTTTTTCGGCATACGATATGTCAGCCAATTGATAAAGCGCCTGGGGCTGGTTCGGCTGTATGGTCACGGCACGCTGAAAGAATGTCCTCGCGGCCGCAGCGTCGCCCTTGTTTTTGGCACAGACTCCTGCGTTGACAAGCGACCGTTCCGGCGTCTGATACAACGGATTCTCCACCGCAGTCATCAAATACTTGATGCCTTCATCTTCGCGCTTGCGTTGGCACAGAAAACTGCCGTAGTTATGATTGGTGCCGGGATCGCTTGGGCTCAACCGCAGTGCCTCATTATAATTCTCCTCGGCACGGCGATCATCCTTAAGCGCAATGAAGACCAGGGCAGCCACATTAAACGCCGTGGCGTAACTCGGATCCGCCTGCACGGCGACATTGGCCTCTTCAAGGGCTACGCCGATATTACCAAGCTCAAGATACCCGGCCGCGAGCTCTGCGTGGATACGTGACCGATTGCGCGCATCCGATTCACTGCCGGTGGTGTCACTCATCGGCTTGATTACGGATTGATCGGTTGTGGTTGCGCAGCCCGCCATCCCCAGGGCAAAAACCAACGCCACCAGAACCCACGACCCGCGCGCCGCCAGATTCTTTTGTATCATGCCGTAATCTCCTCGACGCGCCACTGAACGCGTTTGAATTTGTATTGCATAGTTCAAGTAGCTCCGACGCGCCGCTGAGCGCGTTTGGTTTTGTCTTGCACTTGCCCTGCCAGTTGTCCACAGGCGGCATCGATGGTATCGCCACGCGTCTTGCGCACCGTTGCAGTCAACCCGGCCTCGAGTAGCACGTCACGAAATGCCGACACTGCTGCAGAGCCGGATCGCACATAGCCAGAATTCGGAAAAGGATTGAAGGGGATCAGATTCAGTTTGCACGGCACCGACTTCACGGTGCGCACCAGTTCCCGCGCCTGCGCCGGACTGTCATTGATCCCCGCCAGCAGCACGTATTCAAAGGTCACAAAATCGCGCGGGGCCTTCTCGATATAACGAACGCAGGCCGCCAGCAGCTCGCGAATCGGATACTTGCGATTGATCGGCACGAGTTGATCACGCAATGCATCATTCGGCGCATGCAGCGATACCGCCAGCGCTACTGGACAGGCATCGCGTAATCGATCAATTGCCGGAACCAACCCCGCAGTGGACAACGTCAACCGCCGCCGCGAGATACCGTAAGCATGATCGTCGAGCATTAGTTGCATCGCTGTGACCACGTTGTCGAAATTGGCCAATGGCTCGCCCATACCCATCATCACCACATTGGTAATCGGGCGTTCAATACCGAGTTCCGCGGACAGACTGCGATTCGCATGCCATAGCTGCCCAACAATCTCTGCTGCCGTCAAATTACGGTTAAAACCCTGCCGCCCCGTGGAACAAAACGAACACTCCAGCGCGCAACCTGCCTGCGACGAAATACAGAGCGTACCGCGATAACGGCGCCTTGTTGCTGCCGCTTCGACAGGCTCGTTTGTATCGATATCATCAGCGGAGAATTCACCCGCAGGAATATCACCTTCGGGGATATAGACGGACTCAATGGCGTTGCCCGTACTGACATCAAACAACCACTTGCGCGTACCATCCGCAGCAGTCGTGTCGCGCAGCAGCGCAGGGCCGGCAATACATGTCGATGCAGCAAGCCGCTCGCGGAAATCACGCGATACATCGGTCATGGCAGAAAAATCGCTGGCGTTGTCGCGATGAATCCAGCGCATGACCTGGCGGGCGCGAAAAGGTTTCTCGCCCATGTCCGCACACAGCGTCTCAAACTGCGAGCGGCTCAGCCCCAGCAGATTGGCGGACATGGCGTTTACGATACAGGCCTGCGCTCAGCGCGAATACACGTCGAGCGCAGGAAAGAAATAAGCGACTTCAGTAGCAGCCGTCTGCGGCGAATCGGAACCATGTACCGCATTGGCATCGATGCTATCGGCAAAATCCGCGCGTATCGTGCCACTGGCTGCTTTTTTCGGATCGGTCGCTCCCATCAGATCGCGATTTTTCAGGATGGCGCCCTCGCCTTCCAGCACCTGAATCATCACTGGCCCTGAAATCATGAACTTCACCAGGTCGCCAAAAAACGGCCGCTCCCGGTGTACTGCGTAGAACCCTTCAGCCTGGCGGCGCGACAAGTACGTCATGCGTGCAGCTATGATGCGCAGGCCCTCTTGCTCAAACCGGGCGTAAATCTGCCCAACGACATTTTTTGCAACGGCATCCGGCTTGATGATGGAAAGCGTGCGTTCGACTGCCATGAAAATCCCCTAAATTTCGCAGTTTGAGATAACCCCGGAGGGTAGCATGATAACGTCTTGAATAAAAGACATTAACTGGTAAATTCACTGGCAAAATGCCCAGCAATTTACCGCGCTGGAGCACTGCCCCTGGCACTGTCATGCAGGAGTGCTATTCGGGCACCCATACCGGCAGCATGCCGATTGCGCCCGGGCGGGCCTGAAATGCCGAGTCAACGCCCAGATTCGTGACACACGCCAATTCCCCATTCACAAGAATGCACGGCAACCGGTCGCGTATCCAGGGTGCGATCACCGCTTCCTGCAACAAATTGCGCACTGTCCGACGTCGCGCTCCGACGCTCAACCGCAGCGATTCACCACCCCGGCGGGTCCGCACGGTCAACACCGAGTCCTGCAGTCGCCGTGCATCGATGCCCGCGCCACGCCGTCTGACCAATCGCAGTGAGCCGCCAAGTTCGGGGATATGCAGTATGCCGCGGCCGTTCCAGATCCACGCCATATTGGCCATCGTCCGCGGCAACGGTTTTACGATATGTAGATGCCCGCGAAATCGCTTTACCTCCGCTCGATCCAGCGCCACGCTGACCCGCGCATCGAGTCGCGCATCGATCGCCTGGCGCAGCAGCTCGTCCAGTCGTACTGCACCCGGCATGGCGACGCTGTTCATCCGCAAAAAATAACGCAGTAGATTGCGCGCACGCGAAGAGTCCAGGCGTGCAAGCCGCGATACCGGCAGTGTCGTCGTTTTTCCGCGACCAAAATCCAGTTGCGCCAGCGCATCCAGTAAGTCTGCGGCCTCGGCCTGGTGTCGTGCTGCGCGTGCCAGTGTTACGCCAACACCAGGCAGCTTCGCGGCAAGCTTCGGCAGAATGTCATGTCGCAAAAAATTTCGCAGGTAGGCACGATCACTATTGCTCTCGTCCTCTACCCATTTCAGTCCATGTGTGCGGGCGTAGGCCGCAATGTCCGCGCGCGGGACATCCAGCAACGGGCGCAGCACGACAGGCTTCTCGCGCGTTGCCGTCTTCAGTTCAGGCATGGCCGCCAGACCCAACGGCCCCGCGCCGCGCAGCAATTGCAGTAACACCGTCTCCGCCTGATCGTCGCGATTGTGGGCGAGTACGACCAGTTTGGCTCCTGTTGCAGCAAAAACACCGTACCGCGCAGTTCGCGCAGCCGCTTCGGTACTATTGCCACGCACTACTTTGACGTTGGCGATTTGCAGAGGGACTTCCAGCTTGCGGCACAACCGAGAGCAAAACGCTGCCCAGCGAGCCGCATGCGGACTGAGATTATGATTAACATGTACGACCGCCAGACGGTCAACTGGCCATTGCAGGCTGCGCACCAGCACATGCAGCAGCACCACGGAATCGATGCCGCCGCTCAAGCCGACAAGCAGACGCGCGTCGCGACGCACCTGTCGGCGCAATACCGCCTCGACCCGTGCCGCCAGGATATCCATCAGGGGTAGAACCTGGACGAACCGTGGCGCATGACAGGCCTATGCTTCAGCGGCTTTCCGCTGCCTGAGAGTGCCTGACATACTGAAGTCCATGCGTCGTTGTGGTCAAAATCGGCAGTGGCGCGAAGGACGAGGAATCTCATATCGCGAATATGAGCGACGAGTCCGACAAAGCCAGCTCCGCATGGACTTCATTCAGTATGTCAGGCACTCTTGAATTGGCCATAGCCCATCAGCCGTTCAAATCGTGCCTCGGTGAGTTTGCCGGTAGGCGTATCGCGAAGCTGGCGCCAGCTTTCCTGTAGCGCCTTTTTCAACGACAGCATCATGGCGTCAGGATCACGATGCGCTCCACCCAGCGGCTCGTTGACGACCTTGTCGATCAAGCCCAGAGTTTTCAGTCGGTTCGCCGTAATGCCCAGCGTTTCCGCTGCATCTGCAGCACGATCTGCACTCTTCCACAAAATCGACGCACAACCCTCGGGAGAAATCACCGAGTAGGTGGAATACTGCAGCATCAATGTCACGTCGCCGACGGCGATGGCCAGCGCACCGCCAGAACCACCTTCGCCGATCACAGTGCAGATAATCGGCGTCTTCAATGCCGCCATTGCATACAGGTTCCGGCCGATAGCCTCGGACTGGCCACGTTCCTCAGCGCCGACACCCGGATAAGCGCCGGGGGTGTCGATGAATGTAAACACCGGTGCACCGAATTTTTCCGCCAGCTTCATCAATCGCAGCGCCTTGCGGTACCCTTCGGGCCGCGGCATGCCAAAGTTGCGGTAAATCTTGTCCTTGGTATCACGCCCTTTCTGATGTCCAATAACCACGACTGTCTGTCCACCAAAACGCGCCAGCCCGCCGACAATGGCTGCATCATCAGCATACATGCGGTCGCCGTGCATTTCCTCGAAATCAGTGAACAGGTTGTTGATGTAATCCAGCGTATACGGTCGCTGCGGATGGCGCGCCACCTGCGAAATTTGCCAGGCAGTGAGCTTCGCGTAGATTTCCTTGGTCAGCGACTGGCTTTTTTTCTGCAAACGACCGATCTCCTCCGAGATATCCACGGCTGAGTCATCCTGCACAAAGCGCAGTTCTTCGATCCTGGTCTCAAGATCAGCCACGGGCTGTTCGAAATCAAGAAAAGTGGTTTTCATGAGTTGAAATGATACAGGACGCTGACCTGAAAGGTTCAGGACGCGGAGGACTTGGGCAATTTTGTAGCTGCGGCATGGGCAGCATCCTTGCGCATCACCATCGCCGCAACCGCCAGCAGCCCCGCGTCCAGCCAGAACACCGGCACCATACCAAACGCCGCACTCAACGAGCCAAACACAAGCGGCACCAGAATTTCCGTTCCTTTGTTGACCATCTGCCGCATACCCATGGCCTCGCCAGAGCGTCCCGCCGGCGCCCGGTTATAGGCTAGCACCATCGACAGCGGGCTTCCGCAGCCGAGGCCCATCCCCAGGACGAATGAGATGAGCAACAGGGCGGCAAAGCTTTTCACAAATGGAAAAATGAGGCAGACCACGGACGCCAGCAGCAACGACGCAAAGAGCACGTGTTCTTCGCTGGAACGATTAACCAGATGCGGCATTACCGCCCGCACCACCAGCAGCGCCAGACCGAAACCACCG
>JAQBGW010000035.1:0-19049 GCA_032128415.1 Betaproteobacteria bacterium
CCGTGGCAGAAGTTCAGGCCGAATGCCGACATCTCGGTCTCGAATCCGATCTCGGTGGATTTCGGAAACATTCTGGCTACGGCTTCGGTGGATACCCCGGGCTTCAGCATCCCGATTGCATCGTCCATCCACTTGCGCGCCCGCTTGTAGGCGTCGTGCTGTGCCGGAGTCGCGCTGCCGACCGTAAACGTGCGGTAGTAACAGGTCTTGTAACCCATGTAAGAATGGATCAAATCGAAATACGCCTGATCGCCGGGGCGGATCATCCGGTCGGTGAAGTTATGTGGATGCGGACTGCAGCGCTCGCCGGCAATAGCATTGACGGCTTCAACACAGTCCGAGCCCATTTCGTAAAATCGTTTGGCTGCCATGGCGACAATTTCGTTTTCACGCACGCCCGGCTTCAACGCCTCGTAAATATCCTGATAGACGCCGTCGCCCATCGCCGCCGCCATATTGAGCAGCGTGATCTCGTCATGACTCTTGATCTCGCGCGCGTCGAGCATGACCTGCTGGCCGTCCATGACTTTCAGACCCAGCTTCTGCAGCGCGAACAGGAATGGCGGCTCGACCACGTCAATGCCGATCGGCATGTCGGCGACGCCTTCCTGCTTGAGGATGTCGTAGATTTCCTGTGCTGCCGCCTCGAACAGGCCGACTTTCGGCGACACTGCGCCGCGCAACCCGGCCAGTCCCGGTATGTTGTGGTTCTTCGGCAGCCACGGCGCATACAGTTTGTGATGGCGTACTGCGGAGCCGAAATCCCACACCCACGGCTCGCCGTTGCCGGTCAACAGGCACCAGCGCGTCAGCTTGTCACGCGCCCATTCACCGATCACCGTGCTCGAGATGTAGCGCATGTTGATCTGATCGAACACCAGCAACGCACCCAATTTGGATTTCGCAAGTGCATTGCGGGTGCGCGCGAGCCGGTATTCATGGAGCCGCCGGAAATCGACGCGCTCCTCGAAATCCACCTGCATGCGGCCGGGCGCCTGCAAGGGACGCTCCCAGCGATGGCCCGGATTAGCCGGATCGTACAAGCCGTCGGGCGCCGTCGATATCCGCTTCTTCGGATCAATGCCTGCAGCCTTGATCTTCTTTGGTTCAACCGCTTTGGCTTTACGCGCCATTACAATTTCTCCAATAAATAGTGCTATTGACGATAAATTTCTTGATGCTGAACAACAAACATTGCGTCTTTGGCCTCGAACGATGCCGGGTTAACGCATGTTTTAATCGATTTATTGAAAATACAGCCTAATTACGATTCTGCGCGTTGCTGGTACGACAAATCCATGTATTTTTCCGGTGCGGCCTTGGGCGTGTGCAGCCCTTCAGCTTCCCAATAAACATCGATGACCTGCTGCAGGCCGGCGGCGGTGATTGAGGGCAAGGCTTTCTTGCCAAAGGCATCAAAGGCGCGGCTGGCAAGTTCCGGCGCTATGTTCAGGTGCTGCGGCAACAGCGCTATCGCCTCGGCCTTGTGCGCGGGATTCCGCAGCCAGACACAAGCGGCACGGAATGCGCGGATGAATGTAATCAGGCTCTCGCCATTTTGCGCCGCCCAGGCGCGGCGCACAGCGGCAATCGAGCCGGGATATTTCGGAAAAAATTCTTGGGTGGTGCCGAGCGAGCCGAACCCCGCAGCAATGAGGGTGCGGTCGAACGGCGGATTGAGCCAGCTCGCAGCAGCATGACCACCTTGCATTGCCTCGAAACGTTCCTGCGATCCGCCGAATTCGACAAACCGGCAGGCATCCGCAAGCCCATTTTCTGCCAGCAGCTTGCGTAGCACCAGTGCATAACCGCTGTTGGCGCCGTCCACTGCGATATCACGCCCGCGGAGATCTGCAAAGGTCTTGATATCCGGGGCGACAACCAGTGACAGTTCCGGCGCATGGCCCTGCGCCATGACGATGCACAGATCACTGCCGGTTTCGACGGCGCGCACCACATGGTCAGATTGCTGGAAACCGATGTCGTAACCGCCGCTGCGCAACTGCTCCAGTTGCAGCGTCGAAGACCCGGTCAGCGTCACCTCAACATTCACGCCTGCGCGCTCGAACAGGTGGCAGCCCTGTGCGACGTACAGCGGCCAAGCATTGACGCCTTCCGAGATGATCGCCAGTTTGACTGGCGCTGCTTTGCCTGCTGCGGACATGGTGACTGATCCTGTGAAATTTCCGGCGCTATTTATTCTTGTAATTATGGCTGATCATAAAACCGTTGCGGCTCCGCGGGCCATACCCGACAAGATCGTGAATCCTAAACATGGTCCAACCAATAGTCAATCAATCAGCCAAATTGGTTGAAACCGGTTCGCACGGAGGGCATCCCGGTTTCCGCACTGAACCAGAGCCAGAAACACTGGCAGCCTACCGTTGGACTCGCATGGATGGTTGGATAAATTCCCCTAAATTACAACCAATTGACCAAATTGGTCTGAACATGCACAATCAGCGTCTATCATGACAACCGTCCGCCGTGCTGAACCCTCCCCGGCCCACCGCAGCAGCAAGCGCGACGGCGCCCAGGACATCCGCGCTTTCCTGCTCGAAGCTGTGGCGCAGGGCGCCATCGCCCCCGGCGGCAAACTGCCCACGGAGCGCGAACTCGCCACCCGCTTCGCCCTGCCGCGCAATGCCGTGCGCAAGACACTGGCACAGCTCGAAGCCGAAGGCGCCATCACCCGTCACGTGGGGCGCGGTACTTTCCTCGCCGATACCGGCGGCTTTCCTGCCGACAGCATCACCCACACCAGTCCGGCGGAACTGATGGAGGCGCGGCTGCGGCTGGAGCCCGCGTTGGCGGAACTGATCGTCACCAACGCCACCCCCGCCGACTTTGAACGCATGGAAACCTGCCTCGACCGCGCCGAGCGCGGCGCGACGCTCGATGACTTCGAAGTCTGGGACGCGGCGTTGCATCAGGCGATGGCGGCGGCGAGCCACAACCGTTTCGTGATCCGCGTCTTCGACATGGCCACCGCTGTGCGCCACCAGACCGAATGGGGCAAGCTGAAAGATCGCGTGGTCACGACGGAGCGGCGCATCAAATATCAGGAAGAGCACCGCGCCATCGTCAGAGCGCTCAAAGCGCGCGATGCTGATCAGGCCCGCCTCGCCATCCTCGCCCATCTGCAACACGCGCGGCGCAACCTGTTCGGGTTTTGAGGACGCCAGCCTGCAGGTGGCAATTCTGGCTAAATCCCTGCGCCAACCGCAAGCCAGTGCAATATTCCAGCATGTTGATATCTCGCGCCCCCAGGCGCCGCACCGCCACCTACAAAACACTGCCGCCCCTGTCAATAACCGGCAATGGAATTTTTTGGCGCAGGGGCAAATGCGTGCTAAGTCGTTGACGCAAATAAACTTTTACGGGGTCGTGCAGATCACCTCTAACTGTTTGTTTCTAAACAATAATTAATACCGTCTCCCGTGCGCCTGATGACCTCAAAAAATCGCCACCTGGCAACACCGGCGCTAAGTCACTCAACGATCACTTCCACGCACGCCGTTCTCGACGCAAGCTGTCAAAAAAGATTCACAATTTCTGTGGATAAGTCTGTGAATAACCGCAAAAATCCGCGCATGAACCTGCGCCACGCTCCCGCCTCAGTTAGCTTGCCTCTTTTTTCAGCAATCGGCCGACAAACGACCCCATGACCGCCTCTCGCGTGACCCGTGCATTGCAACAATGGATGTTTCTCGCGCTGTTGGTGACGTTTGCACCATCGGTGTGCCTGTCGGCCGTGCTGCCCATCCGTATCGAGCAACGCACAGCAATAGATCACTTGACAGCAGCGCCGGTAACCGGCACCACCCATGTACTGACACTGACCGTAGCAAATATCGCCGCATGGCCGGAACCCGACATCGTCGCGGCCGTGCGCGATGCGGCGCAACTGCTGGCGCAATGCGGCGTACGCATCATCCACGCCGATCTGCTGCGCATCACCGTACCTGAAACACATCGCTATTTCGACACACCACGTTCACGCGAACTGGCGGAAGCGTTGAATCTACCCAAACCCACAATCTATTTCACGGCGGGCACGCGCCAGACACCGGCCTTCGACGCCGAAGCCATCGGCCGCGGCAACAGCAGCACCCGTCCGGAACTGGCCAACACGCTGTGGATTGCACGCGGCGCGCGCGACCTGGGGCTGGTCGTCGCTCACGAGCTGGCGCACGTATTGATGAACAGCGGCGCGCACGACAACACGCCCGGCAATCTGATGGCGGAATCCACCGCGCCGGATAACACACGCCTGACAGCCCACCAATGCGCGCAACTCCGCACGACCGGCACACGCCACGGCCTGCTGCAACCCGGCGTAAACTAAGCGGCAGATCAATCTGTGACCTGAGCAAGTCGCGCACTGAGCAGCGGAGACCGCCATGCAGGACACCATGACTACGCCACCTGCCACCACGCCGGAAGGCCCGTGGAACCCCGGACTGCAATCACAGATCCCCGCTGATCTGCTGCCGCTTGCGACCATCTACTGCCCGGCATACACCTCCACATCGCTGGATCAGGCGCGCGAACTCGCCGACTTGACCGGGCTGCCGATGGAGGACTTGGTGGTATTCCGGCCCGAGCGGCTGGTCATGCATGAATTGCTGGCACAAGTGACAGCCAGCCTGTCGATAGATGACGGCCAAAAAACCGAAGACCTCGGCATCAATTTCCGGCGCATCACCGGCATCATCCTGGAGCAGCATCTCGCACCGCACATGACGGAATTTGCCGCTGCTTACGATGCACTGCGCATCCGCTTGTTCGATGCGGTCACCGCAGCATTGGAAACCGGGCTGGAGGACAACGCGGCGGCACCACGGTCCGGCAACGGCTTTTGGTCACGCCTGTTTGGTGGCGCACCAGCAGCAGCCACGCCCGCAGCCCACCAACGCGATTCACGCGATCTGCAGGCCATCCACTACTGGGAAACGCAGGCGCAGACTACACAGGAGTCGCTGCAGCGCGCTGCCTGTCAGGCGCTGATCCGCGTGGTCAGCGCCATGCACGCGCGCCACGGCCGGTTGTGGGGCGACAACGCGCTGATCGCCGCGGTCGCCACCGATCTCGCCTGCAACGAATACGGCAGCGAGGAAATCGGCCGCCTGATCGAACCGCATGTGTTGCGCGCAGCGCAAGCCGAGGGCTTTCACCTGCTGCCGGTGCAGGCAGAGCCGGTGGTCATGAATACCAAGGGCGCCTCCGCCGCCGGCAAAAGCACGCTGCGACCGCTGCAACGTGCGCTGGCGGAGCGCATCGGCGTGCGCTGGAATGAATTCGCGCTGATCAGTCCCGACATTTTCCGCAAGTTTCTGCTGGATTACGACACGCTGGGTTCCGCTTACAAATACGCCGGCGCGTTCACCGGCCATGAACTGCAGGTCGTCGATTACAAACTCGACCGCACCATGGCGCGCAAAGCCGCACGCGGCGCAATGTCGCACCTGCTGATCGACCGTTTCCGCTTTGACACCTTTGCGCCGGCCTCCGACGTCGCCGGCAGCAATCTGCTGACGCGTTTCGGCAATCTGGTGTACCTGTTTTTTGTGCTGGCCCCGCCGCATGCCACGGTCGAGCGCGCCTGGGGACGCGGCCGCGAAGTCGGCCGCTACAAGGCGGTGGATGATCTGCTCGCGCACAACGTCGAAGCCTTCAACGGCATCCCCGAAGTGTTTTTCACCTGGGCGCTGTCGGCCGACAAAAAAGTGCACTACGAATTCCTCGACAACGGCGTGGCCCTGGGCCAGCAGCCGCGCACCGCCGCTTTCGGCTGGAACGGCGAGTTGAATGTGCTCGACGTCAAGGCCTTGCTCGACATCGAACGTTTTCACAAAATCAACGTCGATGCACACGATGCGCAGGCGGTTTATCCCGGCGCACAAAACATGGCGCCCGCGAACAACACGCAGTTTCTGGTGCAATGCGTCAGCCGCCTGCCGACGGTGAATTTTGCCGACTGGAACAGCGGCCGCATCTACCTGCGCACCGAACAGGGCAAACAGGTTTGGTCCGATCCGGAGGCATTGGCAACAGCAATCGCCGACCCGGAAACGCGTGCCGGGTTGCAGGCCGTGGCGCCGCTGGCGATTACCGGAAATTCCGCGCCGGGTATGGCCCCGGTCACAGCGCGCACCCTGACCGACCTCGAACGCGTGCATACGCTGGGCAACTGGGGCGATGCACGCACGGCAGACTGATTTGTAACTCTTTCTTGCAGATGCCCGCCCGGTAACATCCGCTTACACATTAGCGCGCACAGATCTACCTCTGCGACCCGCCTACCCCTAGCATCGAAGCCGTGGTCAGGACTACCGATCACGACAACGACTACTGGAGGCACATCATGAAAATTCTGACTGGTGCATTAATTACTACCCTGCTGCTCGCGGCAACACCGGCCATGGCCGACCGTGGCTTCAACAATCACCGCGATCACTGGAAACAGGATCGCCATGCCCGCCACTTCAATCACCGTGGCCCGCATCATCGCCCGGTCGTGCGCAAGGAAGTACATCACTACTATGATTCTTACCGTCCGGCGCCCGTTTACTACTCGTCGCCGTCGCAGGTGGGCATCAATGTAGTGTTCCCCAATATTTTCATACCGTTCAACTAAACAGCACCGCGACCGCCGGCTAATCTGGCGGTCGCATTTTTTTGCTGCAAGCAGCAGGCACAAATGCGCCGGGCCACGCAGATAATGAGGTTCTAACCGGCCGGTGTTGGTGGGAAGGGTGATACTCAGATTTCTGCTTCTATTTCTTGAGCAACGTCTTCATACCTGTGAGCGCCATGCGATAACCATCTATGCCAAAACCGTACACCGAAGCCTTGCACACCGGCTGCATTACAGAAGTCGCGCCGCGCGCGGTCGGGTTTGAGAGATGCACTTCTATGACAGGAAACTTCATTTGCGCAATCGCCGCGCGCAGCGGCCCCGCCACCGTGGTGTAACCCGCCGGGTTGATCACGCAGCCGGCGATATCGGTATCGAAGGCCGCGTAGAGCGCGTTGCAGACTTCGCCCTCGATGTTGGAATGGAAGAACGACACCTCGATGTCCAGCGCTTTGGCGAATTCGCGGATGTGCGTTTCGTATTCAGGCAGGGTTATCTTGCCGAAAATCTCCTGCTGCACCTTGCCGCGCATGTTCATGCCGGCGCCGTGGATCACCAGTATTCTCATGGTCATTGCTCTTGCTCTCGTTAATTTATGCGCTCAGCGCCGCAACAATGCGGTCGCGGGTAAACGGCATGTCGCGCAGCCGCGCCCCCAGCGCGTTGTAAATGGCGTTGCCGATGGCCGCCGACACGGGGCCCTGCGTACCTTCACCCGCCCCCACCGGCGGCGATTCCGGCCGGTTGATCAGCACCACCTCGACTTCCGGCACTTCACTGAATTTCAGGATCGGATAATCTTCCCAATTACGCGTGGTGACGCCGATACGATCAAAATCAACACGCTCCATCAGCGTCCAGCTTACCGTCTGGACAATGCCGCCTTCGATCTGGTTGATGACGCCATCGGGATTGATGGCCTGGCCGACATCCACCGCCGCCCAGATGCGGGTCACGCGCACAGTCTCCTCGACTTTCACTTCAGCGATGACCGCGAGATACGCCGCCAGATTCTTGTAGCGCGCAAAGGCGATGCCACGACCGCGCTCGCCGTCGCCTTTCTCCTTGGGTTTCCACTGCGCCATGGCCGCCGCCTTTTCAATCACCGCTTTGGCCCGCGCATCTTTCAAGTGACGCAGCCGGAATTCCACCGGGTCGGCGCCTGTCGCCTCGGCCAGTTCATCCATAAAACAATCGATGGCAAAGGCATTGGCGTGTCCGCCCAGCGAGCGCAGCGCCGAGGCACGGATCGGCGACTGGCGGATCAGGTTGTTGGTGACTTTCTGGTTCGGAAAATCGTAGAGCGGAATGGCATTGCGATGGCTGCCGCCGCCGGGCAACGGCGGGTTGCCGGGCTTTGCTGCCGGCAATGGTTTCTCCAGATGCCAGGCTGCCAGCAGATTGACACCGTTGCCCGCGCTGCCGACGGGACGCGTGCTGTGCGCGTGACTCCACAGTTCGTGACCCCAGTTGACGATATTACCCCTGGCGTCCAGCGCTGCATTCATGCGCATCACCATCGCCGAGCCGAACGGCTCCCACGCGAATTCATCTTCGCGCATCCACTGCAGGCGCACCGGCCGGCCCGGTACCGCGCGCGCCAATAGCACTGCATCCAGCGTCACGTCATCGGCGGCGTTGTGCCCGTAACAGCCCGCGCCTTCGGCGTGGGTGATGATGATGTCGGCTTCAGGCATATTCAGCGCCCGCGCCATGTCGCCGCGCAGCGGAAAAATGCCCTGACTGTGCGACCACACGCGCACCTTGCCGCTGTCTTTTCCACTCCCCCACTGCGCCACCGCGCACGACGGCGCGAGCGAAGCATGGGCGATGTACGGCTTGGTGTACTCGGCGCTGAACTGCTGCGCGCCCGCCGTGGCGGGATCACCTTTTTCACTGATGACTTCGGTTTCTGCCGCAAGCTTGAGCAGCTCGCGCGGATCGTTGATTGGCAGATCCGGTCCGTCGCTCCATTGCGCGATGCGCGCCAGGCGCCGCTCGGCACGGATCGCCTGCTCCTCGCGCTCAGCCACGACACCGAGAAAACTGCCGTCACGCACCACGGCCACCACACCGGGCATTTGTTCAACCTCTTTCGCGTCCAGCGATTTCAACCGCGATCGCGGCCCCGGCGGACGCGACACGCGCCCGTGCAGCATGCCGGGCAGCGTCATATCCTGCACATACGAGGGCTTGCCCGTGACCTTGCCCGGAATGTCGATGCGCTCGAGTGAGGTGCCGACCACCACATGCTCCGCCGGCAGCTTGGCCATGACCTCAAAACTCGCCTCGCGCGCCAACAGGTCCGGCGTCGTCAGTTCCCAATACGGCACCGAACCGCCGCTGCGCGCCGATACCACTCCATCAGTCACCGTCAGTTGTTCTATGGTCACGCCGAGTTTCTGCGCAGCGCGCGCCAGCAGCAGATCGCGTGCTTCGGCTGCGGCATGGCGCAACGCGAGGCCGCTCTCCTGGATCGAGCGGCTGCCCGAAGTAATGCCTTCATTGGGGCTCATCGCGGTGGACGCTGCCACCAACCGGATGCGCGATACATCAATATCGAGTTCTTCGGCAACCATCTGCACCAGCGCGGTGAGTATGCCCTGCCCGATTTCCACTTTGCCCGGCGTCACTGTCACCGTTCCGTCGGCGTTGATACACAGCCAGCGGTCAAGCTGACGATTGGTTTCAAGGCTTCCGGGCAGCTTGCGCGCTGCGACGTCTTTGTTCTCTGCCATGATCAGGCTCCCTTCAACTCTTTGGCTGCGCGCTTGATCGCGCGCAGGATGCGGCCATGCGTGCCGCAACGGCACAGATTGCCGTCGAGCGCGGCGCGGATTTCACCATCGCTCGGATCCGGATTGACATCCAGCAGCGCCTTCGCCGCCATCAGGATGCCGCTGGCACAATAACCGCACTGCGCCGCCTGCTCAGCGATAAATGCGCGCTGCAATGGATGGAGTGCCGCATCAGTGCCCAGCGCTTCGACCGTGGTGATTTTTTTGCCGACGACGGCCGACACCGGCACGTCGCATGATTGCACGGCTTTGCCGTCGATGATGACGGTGCAGGCGCCGCACTGGCCCAGACCGCAACCGTAGCGCGTGCCGATGAGACCGAGATCGTTGCGCAACACATAGAGCAGCGGCGTTTCGGCGTCGACATCGATCTGGCGCGCCTGACCGTTGACTTGCAGGGTAAGTGACATATTAATTTATCCAATAAAAACAACGTGTTACAACAAAACAATGTTGCCCGCGCCGGCGCGCGGGCCTATACTGCATCTCCCCGCACCGGCCTTCAGCACCGCATGTCCGACAGCAACGAAACCGACAACATCGAAGCGCGCATCGCCGAGCTCAAACTCGAGCATCGAGATCTCGACGACGTGATCCACCGTTTGCTGCAGTCACCGGTACTGGATCAGTTGCAACTGCAGCGCCTGAAAAAACGCAAGCTGCTGGTCAAGGATCAGATTGCCATACTTGAGCGGCAGTTGACTCCCGATATTCGCGCCTGACTAGGACCACTCACCCTTCGACAAGCTCAGGGCGAACGGTCAGATTTAGAGCCGTTCGTCCTGAGCTTGTCGAAGGACTGGTTCAGAGTCTCCTTCGCTCCTGGTAATTAGCGCACTACATGCCACGCCCGCCACGCCAGCCACACCACGAAACTGCCAAGCAGGATAAACCAGATCAGTGACCAGCCGGCGATGGTCAATCCCAGAAATTTCCAGCCGGCTTCTGCACATTCGCCCGATCCCGTCAGCACTTTTTCCAGCATGCGCATCAGCGCAAACTGCTCCAGCATGTACGACAATCCCGGACCGCAGGCCGGCACCTGATCCGCCGGCAAACTCTGCAGCCAGACGTGACGCGCAGCCAGACCGGCGCCGGTCGTGGCACTAAGGCCGCCGATTGTGGCATACGCCAGTGCCCCAGCCCTGCCCGGGCCGTGCAGCGCAGCGACCAGAAACACCACGCCAAGCGCGATAAACGCCACACGCTGAAAAATACACAGCGGACACGGATCCTGGCCATCGACATACTGCAGATACAAGCCGAAACCGAGCAGTGCCGCGCAAATGATTGCGCCCGCAAAATATCCTGTACGGGTGTTCATGTTCCTGACGTTCATGTTTCAGACCTTTAAACGTAAGCCAACAAGCGTCCGCTTGCAAGCACACCAATCCAGATAGTGAGCGAAATCAGCGCATGCAATTTAGCGACGCGCGGTACCGCAGTGTTCTGATCCCACGCGACGGCATGGCGAAACGTTCCGGCATGAAACATGCGCTGCGTGGAGCCACGCTACTTTATACTTATTCGAATATGCGAGTCACGCGCAGCATCATCATCGACGAGTCGGAAATCACCGAGCGTTTTGTCCATGCCTCAGGCCCCGGCGGTCAGAACGTCAACAAAGTCGCCACCGCAGTGGAATTGCGCTTCGATGCCGCCCGCTCACCCGCGCTGACCGCCGCTGTACGCGAACGGCTGGCGCTGCTTGCCGGCCGCCGGCTGTCTTCAGACGGTGTACTGATCATATTTGCCCAACGCTTCCGCAGCCAGGCGCGCAATCGCGAGGACGCCCGGACCCGCCTCGTGGAGCTGTTGCGCGCCGCTGCAACACCGCCCAAGGCGCGCCGCGCCACCAGACCTACTCGCGCGGCCAAACAACGCCGGCTCGATGCGAAGCGCCACCGCAGTACACGCAAACGCGAGCGCGGGGGCGGGCTGGATCACTGATTCAGTTTAATTCACATTTAATTGAATAAAATCATATAGTTACATTATATTTTATATTTTTCCCCGCTATTGAAGCGCTGGGAGAAATTGCTACACTGTGCGCCGTACGGAATAAATCCGTAGTCACCGGCGTTAACGAACATATCTATTTCAACCTGGAACAGGAAGATTAACCATGCAACTCGCAATGAAAATGATGGCATTGACCCTGGCCACAGCCGTAGCGGCGCTGACCTTGCTGCCCGCGACCCTCTCCCACGCAGCCAGCGGCGAAGAAGTGATCAAAGCCCGGATCGCGTTCATGAAGGACGATGTGGGTGAACAATGGAAAACACTTGCTGCGTTTGCAAAGAATAGCGCGGGTTCGCTCGCTGACGTTGAAAAAAGCGCCAGAGCCATAGTGGATCTTACAAAAAAAATACCAGCTCATTTCCCGAAAGATACCGGCCGCGGCAATTACTCCGACGATGTGACACGTGCTTTACCGGCCATCTGGAAGGATGGAGCAGGATTCCAGAAAGAAATCCAGAGGCTGGCCGATGAAAGCGGAAAGCTTGCACAACTGGCCAAGGATGGGAACAATGATGCCGTCCTGGCCATGATCGGCACCTCTGGGAGTTACGCTCGGACCAAGATTGGCTGTGCCGAGTGCCACAAATCGTTCCGCGGCCCCGCTGTCAAAAAATAAGCTGGCACAAGTCCGACGCGCTTGGCACTGTCGTCCATCGCTACGCGTTCAACCGGGATTAAGAACAGGTGGCATAGCGCATGCATGGCACCCGCCATTCGGGTGCGATGCATGATGCTGACCCTGGCGGTTTCTGCACTGGCCGCTTTCAGTTCCGCATCATTCGCCGCCACCGGAAATCCACAACGCGGCGATTATGCCGTTCGACTGGGCGGCTGCCATTCCTGTCATACCAATTCGAAGCAGAATGGTGAGCCGCTGGCGGGCGGCGTCGAACTGAAGTCCCCCTACGGGACTTTCCGGGTACCAAACATCACCCCGGATCGGGAAACAGGGATCGGCCGCTGGAGTGAGCGCGACTTCATCCGCGCCATGACGGATGGCGTGGCGCCGGATGGAAGCCATTACTACCCTGCGTTTCCCTACACCTCCTACACGCGAATGACGCGGCAGGACCTGCTCGACATGAAAGCCTATCTCGACACGGTCAAGCCGGTACGCAGCGTCGTGCCGCCGCACGACCTGCGCTTCCCCTATAATTTCCGCTTTGCACTCGGGGTGTGGAAATGGCTGTTCTTCCAGCCCGCAGCGTTCAAACCCGACCCGCGGCAGAGCAGCTCCTGGAACCGCGGCGCCTATCTCGTCACCGGTCCCGGCCATTGTGGCGAATGTCACACGGCGCGGAATTTCTTTGGTGCGACCAACCGGAATCAGGCGCTAGCCGGCACCAAAAACGGACCGGACGGGAAACCGGTGCCGAATATCACCCCGCACCCCAAGAATGGCACTGGACTCTGGTCTGCTGAGGACATGATCGACTTTCTGAAAACTGGCACTCCACCATTCGGTGAAGCGGTTGACTATCCGATGGACCAGGTCATCACCAACAGCACGTCAAAATGGACGGATGACGATCGGCAGGCCGCCACGAAATACCTGCGGTCACTGCCGCCGACCTCGCGGCCATAATCGCCTACCTGCGCACCGTACCGGCGCTGCCCGACGAGCCGCGCTGAACGCGCACTGCAACGTTCGGCTAGTCTTCGACCGTCGGCAGCACCGCCAGCGTATGCGTTACCAGCGCAGCACCGTCCCAGTAATGCAATTGATAGGCGGGCGGTTCGGTATGCGATGCCTCGAACTTGCCGGGTCCCAGCTTGAGCCGCGCCTGAAACGCCGTGCTCGGACAGACCGACAACAGCGCTCCCTGCCAGACCGCCTGTACGTGGCGATGCACGTGACCGCACAACACGGCGCGCACCTGCGGATGCGCAGCAATGACGCTGCCCAGACGCACGGCGCTCGCGGCGCCAAGCGCGATCTGGTCCAGCCTTGAAAATCCCGTCGCCACCGGCGGGTGATGCATGAACACCAGCACCGGCTGCGCCGGCGCGGCACGCAACAGGCTGTCCAGCCACTGCAATTGCGCATCATCGATATCGCCGCCATCCTCGCCTTCGGTCACCGTATCGAGCGTGATCAGACGCAGTCCGCGCACATCGCGGTAATAATGGATGCGGCCGTTGCGCCCCAGATAGTCATGCTCGGCAAACACCCGGCGCAGTGGCGCACGCCGGTCGTGGTTACCGGGCATCAGGCATACGGGGATGCGCAATCCAGACAAACATTTGCGCAAGCGCCGGTATTCTTCTTCGCTGCCGGCATCGACCAGATCGCCGCTGGCAATCAGTACATCCGGTGGCGTATCCAGCGTCTGCAAGTGGGCCATGCAGCGCACCAGGCCCTCTGCCGTGTCTATGCCATGGCGATTGCGTGCGCCTTCGGCCATCACGTGCAAATCGGAAAACTGTGCCACGACCACCGCCCGCGCGGGCGATGCACCCTCGGTCATGGCACTGCCAGTTGCTTGAGTGACACGTAATCCACTTTGCCGGAACCGAGCAGCGGAAGTGCGTCCACTTTGACGATGCGCCGCGCCACCGCCAGATCGCGCGCATTAATTTGCCGCGCTGCATGTTGCAGCGTAATCCGGTCTAGCGCCGGATCTGTCGTCATCAGCACTGTGCTCTCGCCGACGTGGGTCATTTCCACCAGCGCGGCATGCCTGTATTCGGGCGACGCCTGACAGGCAATATGTTCGACATGCTCAAGTGATACCAGCTCACCGGCGATTTTGGCGAAACGCTTGACCCTGCCCTGAATGGTCAAAAAACCCTCATCATCAAGATTGACCACGTCGCCGGTGTTGTACCAGCCGTCGCCGATTTCTGAAGAAGGCGACTGCAGCACGCCCGGCCGATCATGGAGAAAATAACCCTGCATCAGATTCGGTCCGCGCACATGCAGTGCACCGCCGTGTTCGATACCGGGCACCGGCACGATGCGCGATTCGATCCCCGGCAGCAATCGGCCTACCGAGCCCGCACAAAACGCGAGCGGTGTGTTGAGCGACATCGCCGGTCCGCATTCGGTGGCGCCGTACCCTTCATACACTCGCAGTCCGAATTTGGCCTGCCACAGTTGCGCCACCTCCGGATTGAGCTTTTCGCCGCCAGCGATGACAATGCGCGCCCGGTAAAAATCATAGGGATGGGCCTGCCGGGCATAATTGCCGAGAAACGTGCTGGTGCCGAATATGTAGGTGCAGTCGCGGGTGTAGGCAAATTCTGGAATGACTTTGTAGTGCAGCGGACTGGTATAGAGAAAGAGGCGGGTGCCGTACAGCAGCGGCATCAACGTACATGAGATCAGCCCGAACGTATGGAACATGGGCAACGCATTCAAATACTTGTCATCAGGCCCGAAGTCGATCACTGCGCGCAATTGCGCCATGCCCGATAGCATGCCGCGGTGCGAAATTGCGACACCTTTGGGTCGCGCTTCCGATCCTGACGTAAACAACACGATCGCCGTTGCCGCAGGATCCTGCTCGGGTAGCGCGCGGCGTGGCCGCAGCACCGCGCCGACTATCCACAACTTGTCGGCCAGCGTCAGTCCAGCGCGTAAATCCTCCAGATAGACCACGCGGCGCCCCTCAAACGCCGGCAACAGAGGCTCCAAGTGCGCCGCTTCGACAAAAGCGCGCGAAGTGATGACCGTATTGATCGATGCCCCCTCACAAGCGCCACGCACTGCCTCCGCGCCGCTGGAATAATTCAGCATCGCGGACACGCGGCCGCGCGATGCCAGACCGAAGACCAGGCATACGTTGGCGATCACGTTCGGCAACAGCACACCGACGCATTCGCCCGGCGCCGTGAATGACGCCGTCAAGCGCCCCAGCGCGAGACTGCCCTTGAGCAAATCACCGTAAGTCTGTTCCTGCTGCCGTACGTCTTCGACAATCCGCGTGCGCCGTCCGTAACGCTCGACTGCATCCAGCAACGCGGAGAATAGCGGGCGCTGCGGCTCGGCATCCACCGCAGCGCGCTGGAGTATCTGCAGCATGGCGTCGGCAAAATGATGCCGGCGCGGCACGACAGCGCCCGCCGGCAGGGGCGGCAGGCGCACTGCGGGCAGCACAGTCAGCGTCACCTGCGGTCGCCACGACCGCGGCCAGCGCGCGCTGGTGACGGAGAAGCGCGAAAACAATGTGCCACGGATGCACAACGGAATGATGTCAGCATTGGCGCGTGCCGCCACCACGCCTGCAGTGGCATAAATCTTCATGATCCCGCCGGTCGTCGATACCCGCTCCTGCGGAAACACCACCACCGGCCGGCCTTGACGCAAATCACGGACCAGGCCCTTGATGACGAGGCCACTGCCAGGACCGAAGGTGCGGCACTCTGCAATACGCCGCACCAGACGCGCCGACCAGTGGCGCTCTATGGCGCGGGGCATGACCACGATCGGGGCGCCCGGCAGATAGGCGGCAACCAGCAGCGTATCGAGCAGCGAATCGTGATTGCAAACCACTAACGGGCGGCCGCGCAATAACTGGTCGCTGTCACCGGTCACTTGGACCCGGAACAGCAGACCCAGCATCAGCCTGAGCAGTCTGTGCAGCATGAATGATTTCCGGTCTGGTGAGACGGACGGATATCTTGAATGAAAACAGGGTATTGCCGCTACTACTTCAAGCTGTTTTAGCGACTCCCCGGGAACGAGTCAAACATGCGTCCGCATTGCTACCCCATCCCCGCGTGCACGGGCATTACAAAACCACCACCTGTTGTATATCTGATTAAAAATTCATCAAAAATTAATCGCAAGTATTTGTTTTGATTTATATTTTTTTCAAATGTACCATTTTGTCCGATTTGCCAACAAATCATTCCTGCCCTCTAATCCATGCCAGTAGCGCCACATCGAAAAAACAACCGCCTAGGGAGATCATCATGGACATGCAAGTGCCTGCCGCCGTTCTTGACGTACACCACGCTTTTGTCAAACCGGATTTCCGGGAAACCAAAGAGTTCCAGTTCTCGCCGCAATTGCACGCGCACTTTGATCGCGGCACGCGCGCACTGTGGTCACGATGGACAGCAGCGCCCCGTCCCTGCTTCAATCCCGGCCTGCTCGCCGACATTCGCGCGTATTACAAATTCATCGAGGACTGCGACGGTCGTATCGACTGCGGCGATGCGGAAGAACCCATCGAGTATGTGATCCTTGCATCAGGCATGCCCGGCGTCTTCAATCTCGGCGGCGATCTGGATCTGTTCCGCCAGAAAATCGACAGCCGCGACCGCACGTCACTGGCTGCCTACGGCCGGGCCTGCATCGATGTGCTCTATAGAAATTATATCGGTCACGGCCTGCCGGTTACTACGATTTCACTGGTGCAGGGTGAATGCCTCGGTGGCGGTTTTGAAGCAGCGCTGTCGAGTGATGTCATCGTCGCCGAAAAAAGCTCGCGCTTCGGCTTTCCCGAAATCCTCTTCAATCTGTTCCCGGGCATGGGTGCGTATTCATTTCTTGACCGCAAAGTCGGCCAGCGCGTCGCGGAACAGATCATCGGCTCCGGCAAAATCTACGGTGCCGAGGAAATGCGTGATCTGGGCGTCATCGACGTCGTTGCCGAAGACGGTGAAGGCGATCAAGCCATTGCCGCATTGATCAAACAGCGTGCCCGCGCCCGCAACGGGCTTGCAGCGCTGGCCGCAGTACGCCGCCGCGTGCATCAGGTGACCCACGAAGAACTGATCGATGTGGTGAATATCTGGGTGGAAGCGGCGCTACGGCTGACGACACGCGACCTGAAGCTGATGCAACGCCTGGTGTCACGCCAGAACGTGCTGCAGGAACCGGCCACGCTGCACTGATACGGGCTGCCAACCGCATGATGAAAATGACACACCCGCGTAAAACAACGCGCCCGCGCTCTGCTAAACTACCCGCACGGTTGCCGGCTCGCGTGCCGGACGCCCCAGGGGAATCCGCCATGTCCGAGCAGGATCATTTCTATACCACCCAGCAGGCGGCACTGCTGCTCGGCGTCTCCGCGCGCAAGCTGCGACGCTGGGATGATCAGGGCATACTCAGCGCGCAACGCACTGAAGGCGGTCACCGCCGTTATCCGCGCGAAGTGATCGACGGTCTGGTGGGCGCCAATGGCAGCGCCATCTCCGAAAAAACTTCACGTGAACTGGCCAGCGTCAAAAATACCCTGGCCGAGAAACGCCGGATTATCCAGTTGTTGATTGAAAGCGAAGGCCGTTATCGCGACCTCGTCGAAACTTCGCACGACCTGATCTGGCAGACCGATGCCGAGGGACGCTTCACCTACCTGAACTCTGCTGCGAACGAGATTTTTGGACTAGCCCCACGCAACTTGATCGGGCGCTGCTTTTTCAATTTTGAAGCCAATGGTTCGCACGTCCCCAATCGCCGTTTCCTGTCGGCGCTGCAGCGCACCGGCGAAATCCAGGACTACGTCACTCATCTGACCACAGCGCGCAAGGAAGACCGCTGGATCGGGATCAATGCCCGGATCACGCGCGACGAAAACGGCGAAACACTGGGCATCCGCGGCACCGCGCGCGATGTGACCGCGCAACACCTGGCCATACGCCGCGCCGAGCATGTGGCCATGCACGACGCGTTGACCGAGTTGCCCAACCGCTACATGCTGCAGCGTCTGGTTGAAACCGAACTGAACAGCGGCCGTGACGGCGCCATCATCATGATCGACATGGATCATTTCAAGCGCGTCAACACGGTATTCGGGCATGGCGCGAGCGACCAGTTCGTACTGGGGCTGGCAGGCGTGTTACGCAGTATTGGACGCGGCCGCCACGGCGAACTTCACCGCATCGGCGAAGACCAATTTGTATTTCATCTGCCGGAAGCCTCCCGGGAAGATGCACAGACCACGGCGGCCATTGCGCTTGATGCCGTACAGAATTACCGCTTCGAAACGGCGCATAACCGTGTGGTGTCCGGCATAACGGCATCCATCGGCATCGCGTTATATCCGCTGCACGGTACCGACTGGGCATCTCTGCACTCCGCCGTCGATGCAGCCACGCACCATGCCAAGGACGCGGGCCGCAACCGGGTCATACTGTTCAATCCCGCGTCGGATGCACTCCGCGCCATGCACCGCCGCACCCACTGGTCGCGCCTGATCACTGCAACGCTGGAGCAGGACGACATCGGCCTGGTGGTACAACCGGCCTTTCAGATCCGCACCCGCACGCCGATCCATCACGAAGTGCTGGTGCGCGTTCCGGATGAGTACGGCCGCTGGGCCGATGCGCAGCAGTTCATCAGCACGGCTGAATCTCTGGGATTGGCGCCGGCGCTGGATATGCGCGTGGTTGGGCGTGTACTGACGCATCTGCACGAGCAAGGCACATCCACCAACCAGTCCTGCTCTGTTAATCTGTCGGCGGCATCGATTTCCGATGCCGCCTGGGTGCGGGAGCTCGTGGATATGGTGCGAACTTCCGGCGTGCCCGGAAATCGGCTGATGTTTGAAATCAGCGAGAATGCCGCCATGAGCAACGTCGATGCCATGACTACGTTTATCGACCAGTTACGGCCGCTGGGCACCCGCTTCGCGCTC
>JAQBGW010000036.1:0-9559 GCA_032128415.1 Betaproteobacteria bacterium
CCTGCTGCAGGTCCTGCATGTTGGCCGCCGATGCCCCCCTGAAGGCGTAGATCGACTGATCGTCATCTCCGACCGCAAAGATCGCGTTGTCCTTGCCGGCCAACAGCCGCAGCCACTGGTATTGCAGGCGGTTGGTGTCCTGGAATTCATCGACGAGGATGTGGCGGAAACGGCTGACATAGTGCTCGCGCAGCCCTTCATTGCGCGACAGCAATTCGTACGAACGCAGCAGCAGTTCCGCGAAATCGACCACACCTTCACGCTGGCACTGACGGTCGTAGGCGGCGTAGAACTCCACCATGTTTCGCGAGAAATCATCAAAAGGCTCGACCTTGTCGGCGCGTTTACCTTCTTCCTTTTGCGCCGCAATGAACCACTGCGCCTGGCGCGGCGGATAGCGTTCCTCGTCGATATTCATCGCCTTCATCAGGCGCTTGACCAGCGCGAGCTGGTCCTGGGTGTCGAGAATCTGGAACAGTTGCGGCAGGTTCGCTTCACGGTAATGCGCACGCAGCAGGCGATTGCACAACCCGTGGAAAGTGCCCACCCACATGCCGCGGGTGTTGATCGGCAGCATGGCCGACAGGCGGATCATCATCTGCTTCGCCGCCTTGTTGGTGAAGGTGACGGCCAGCAGATTCATCGGGCTCAGCTGCCCGGTCTGGATCAACCACGCCATGCGTGTGGTCAGCACACGCGTCTTGCCACTGCCGGCACCGGCGAGGATCAGCGCGGACTGGTGCGGCAGCGTGACGGCTTCGAGTTGTGGCTCGTTAAGGCCGGTGAGAAAAGCGGGGGGAGCGGCGGCGGACGTGGCGGGAGTCATTGCGTGTGGCAGATTCACCGCCATAATTATACGCGCGGCTCTGTTGCGGAAGGCGGAGCAAAATCGGATGCGGATATAATCACGCCTTTCCCGCCCCACCCCGGACTTCCACCCATACAGCCTCATGCAGCAAAAATACAATCCGCAGGTCATCGAGCGCGACGCGCAGAAATTCTGGGATGACGCGCAAACTTTTCGTGCCGTCGAAAGCGGAAACAAGCCCAAGTATTACTGTCTGTCGATGTTCCCGTACCCGTCCGGGAAACTGCACATGGGACACGTGCGCAATTACACCATCGGCGATGTGCTGACGCGTTACCACCGCATGAAAGGCTACAACGTGCTGCAGCCCATGGGCTGGGACGCGTTCGGCCTGCCGGCTGAAAACGCGGCGATGGCCAACGGCGTGCCGCCGGCGAAATGGACCTACGACAACATCGCTTATATGCGGCAACAACTGAAGTCGCTTGGCTTCGCCATCGACTGGAGCCGCGAGCTCGCCACCTGCAATCCGGAGTACTACCGCTGGAATCAGTGGCTGTTCCTGCGCATGCTGGAAAAAGGCATCGCCTACAAGAAAACGCAAGTCGTCAATTGGGATCCGGTGGATCAAACTGTGCTGGCCAACGAACAGGTCATCGACGGCCGTGGCTGGCGTACCGGCGCACCTGTGGAGAAGCGCGAAATCCCCGGTTACTACTTCGCCATCACAAAATACGCTGACGAACTGCTCTCCGCGCTAGACACGCTGCCGGGCTGGCCGGAACGCGTCAAGGCGATGCAGGCGAATTGGATCGGCAAGAGCTATGGCGTGCGCTTCGCGTTTCGATACAACTTAACTGCCGCGGCAAGCGGCGGCGCGACCCCCCCCTCTCCCGAAGGGGGAGGGGAACAAGGTCTGTTGTGGGTGTTCACCACCCGTGCCGACACCATCATGGGCGTGACCTTTGTCGCCGTCGCCGCTGAACATCAGTTGGCCACGCATGCGGCAAAAAATAATCCCAAACTCGCGGCCTTCATCGACGAATGCAAACGCGGCTCGGTGATGGAAGCCGACATGGCGACCATGGAAAAGAAAGGCATGCCGACAGGCATTTTTGTCGAGCATCCGCTGACCGCTGAAAAAATCGAGGTCTGGATCGGCAACTATGTGCTGATGGGTTATGGCGAAGGCGCGGTGATGGCGGTGCCGGCGCACGACGAACGCGATTTTTATTTCGCGAAGCAATATGGATTGCCTATTACGCAGGTCATCGACGTGACCAGCCAGAAATTCTCGACGGACACATGGCAGGAATGGTACGCCGATAAAGAGCGTGGCGTATGCAAAAACTCAAATAAATACAACGGGTTGCAGTATTCTGCCGCAGTAGACGCCATCGCTGCCGATCTCGCCGCTAAAAACCTAGGTGAAAAACAGGTGCTCTACCGCTTGCGCGACTGGGGCGTCTCGCGCCAGCGCTACTGGGGCTGCCCGATTCCGATCATTCATTGCTCCAACTGTGGCGACGTGCCAGTGCCGGACAAAGACCTGCCGGTGGTGTTACCCGAAGACTGCGTGCCCGACGGCAGCGGCAATCCGCTCGCCAAACGCGCGGATTTCGTCAACTGTGCCTGCCCGAAGTGCGGCAAGCCGGCGCAGCGCGAAACCGACACCATGGACACCTTCGTCGATTCGTCCTGGTATTACCTGCGCTACGCCTGCGCCGACAACGCCAGCGCGATGGTCGATGAGCGCGTCAACTACTGGCTGCCCGCCGACCAGTACATCGGCGGCATCGAACACGCCATCCTGCACCTGCTCTACTCGCGTTTCTGGAGCAAGGTCATGCGCGACCTGCAACTGATCAAGCTCGACGAGCCGTTCAAAAACCTGCTGACGCAGGGCATGGTGCTGAACGAAATTTACTTCCGAAAACCCGAGAGCGGCCGCATTACCTACTACAACCCCGCGGAGGTTGATGTCGCCGTCGACGATAAGGGCAACCGTGGCAACGCAACGCTGCGCGCCGACGGCCAGCCGGTCGAATCCGGCGGCATCGGCACCATGTCCAAATCCAAAAACAACGGCGTCGATCCGCAATCGCTGATTGAGGATTACGGTGCAGACATCGCGCGTTTTTACATGATGTTCACCGCGCCGCCGGAGCAGACGCTGGAATGGTCGGATGCCAGCGTCGAGGGCGCGGCGCGCTTTCTGCGCCGGGTGTGGACGCTGGGCTACGAAGTGGCGCAACGCGGCAACACCGCTGCGCCGGGCACTACCCTGTCCGCACCGCTCGCCGCGGCACGCCGCGAAATTCATGCGGTACTGAAACAGGCCAATTACGATCTCGGTCGCCATCAGTTCAACACCGTCGCCTCGGCCGGTATGAAAATGCTCAATGCGCTGGAAGGCGTGCTCAAAGGCAGCCCTGATGTCACTGCCGATATCGTGTTGCGTGAAGGCTTGTCCGTCCTGCTGCGCGTGCTATCCCCCATCACCCCGCACATCGCCCACCAGTTGTGGCGCGACCTGGGTTACGGCGATGACATCCTCGCCGCGCCGTGGCCGGAGCCCGATGCCGCCGCACTGATCGAAGACGAAATCGAACTCGTCGTTCAGGTCAACGGCAAGAAGCGCGCCGACGTGCGTGTACCGCGTGTCGCCGACAAACCTGCGATCGAAGCACTGGTACTGGCGCATGCCGAAGTGCAGAAATTTGTCGCCGGCCAGCCGGTCAAAAAAATTATCATCGTGCCGGGGCGTCTGGTGAACGTGGTAATCTGAAACAGCATGAAAACACTGCCTCTCCTCTGTGGCGCCCTGCTCTGCACCCTGCTATCGAGCTGCGGATTCCAGTTGCGCGGTGCGACAAACCTGCCCTTTGACACACTGTACATACAGGCGCCGGTCGGATCTCAGTTTGCAATACAGTTCAAGCGCGTGGTGCTCGCGGGCAGCGGCACCCAAGTCGTCAACACCCTCAAGGAAGCCGCCGCTACGCTGGTCGTGGTCACCGAACTGCGCGAGAAAAACATCCTGTCGCTGTCTGGCGGCGGTCGCGTGCGGGAATTCCAGTTACGCTACCGGCTGTCGTACCGCATGCTCGACAAGAACGCGGTTGAAACTCTGCCGGTCGCCGAAATCCTGCTGACCCGCGATTTTTCATTCGACGACCAGGACACGCTGTCCAAGGAATCGGAAGAGGCGCTGCTGTTCCGCGACATGCAAAACGATGCCGTGTACCAACTGGTACGACGGCTGCAGGTCGTGCGCCTGGCGCCGCCGGCAGAGTAGTCCGTCTGCGATAAACCGCTTGTCGTAAGCCGTCGCATTCTGCGGTAGCATAAGCACACCGATGCGCCTGCCTTCCGAACAACTCTCTGCCCACCTCGCGCGGGAACTCAAACCCCTCTACACGGTATTCGGCAACGAGCCCCTGCTTGCGCTCGAAGCCAGCGACCGCATCCGCGCCAAAGCGCGCGCTGAGGGTTATACCGAACGTGAAGTATTGACTGTCGATGCCGGATTCAAATGGAATCAGCTTGCGCTTGCCGGCAATTCGCAGTCGCTGTTTGCCACGCAAAAATTGCTCGAGCTGCGCATTCCCACCGGCAAGCCCGGCAAGGAAGGCGGCGAAGCGCTGCAGTCCTATTGCCAGTCGCTGCCGCCGGACACCGTGACGCTGGTGTACGTGCCCGATCTCGACTGGCGCAGCCAGAAATCCGCCTGGTTCGAAGCGCTGGCACAACACGGCATAGCAGTAGAAGCCAAAGCGGTGCTGCGCAGGGCGATGCCGCAATGGATCGCCGGCAGACTCAAGGATCAGCAACAGGAAGCCGATGCGGCAACGCTGGATTTCATCGCCGATCGCGTTGAAGGCAATTTGCTGGCGGCGCATCAGGAAGTACAAAAGCTGGCGTTGCTGTTCCCCGCCGGCCCCATCAATTTCGATCAGGTGCGCGAGGCTGTGCTCGATGTTGCGCGCTACGACGTGTTCAACCTCGGCGAAATCATGCTCGAAGGCGATCCGCTGCGCGTTTCACGCGTGCTCGACGGCCTCAAGGGCGAGGGTACCGCAGCACCGCTGGTGCTGTGGTCGCTCGCCGAGGAAATCCGCGCCATTGGCAAAATCCTCACCGGCGTCAATGCCGGCAAACCGGCTTCCATGATGCTGCGCGAGGCGCGCATCTGGGGGCCGGTGCACCAGAGCGCCATGCAGAACAACCTGCGGCGCTACACGCTGGCGCAGGTCACCGAAGCACTGCGCCACGCCGCAGTGATCGACCGCATCGTCAAGGGTCTGATCCGCGGCGACATGTGGGATGAATTGCTGCAACTCGCGCTGCGGTTTGCGCGTAACAACCCCGGCGTGGTCAAGGCACAGGCGGGGCGGCGGGCTATGCCGGCGGCGTTTGCGACGCACCCGGCGTTGTTTTAGCTCTCTTTGGTTTAAGCAGAGTCAAATGCAACTTCGCCGGGGGTAGCCCGGCCGCTAGTTACTTTTCTTGTCTTGCCAAGAAAAGTAACCAAAAGAAGTCGCCCCCGGTTTGCCGGTCCTTCGGACTTCCCTGCGCTGCTCATTGCACCGGGCGGCTGCGCAACTCGCGCACCGGCTCCACGATTGCATCCAGTCGGGGCGGGTATGCACATCTCTTCAGGGCAGGTTCGCGCGCTCGCACAGTGCTCGCCGACGGCCCCCGGTGCAATTCCGCTGCTCGGCGGCGCACAGGGGATTAACCCCAACAACATGGGTTTGCGATCCACATCACATCACTATTCCCACCGCAGCATGCCACCAGTTTTGAATTCCCCTTATGAGCCGCCGAGCAGCGCAGCCAGGCCGGGGGCAGTCGGCGAGGACTGTCTGAGTCCTTGCCGCAGAGCGGCAAGGGCGAGTTGCGCGCCCCGAAGGAAGTCACCTTGGGTGGCAGCCGCCCGGCTTGGCGAGCAGCACAGGGCAGCCCGCAGGGCCGGCGAATCAGGGGCCGCCTTCTTTTAATTACTTTTCTTGGCGGAGCAAGAAAAGTAATCAGCGGCCGGGCTGCCCCCGGCGACCTTTCTTGGTTTAAAGATCGCGGGCAACCTCCCGGAGCGAGCGTGTCACCACCTGCTAAAATCCCCCTCATGGATATAAAGGCCTACATGCTCGGCATCGGCAAGGCCGCCCGCGCGGCTTCGCGCGTGATGGCGGTCGCCGATACCAACACCAAAAACAAAGCGTTGACGGAGATGGCACTGGTGATCGAACGCGCAGCGAAAGTACTGCTGCACGAAAATGCGCGCGATGTTGAAGCGGCCAAGGCAAATAATCTCGACGCTGCCGCCATCGACCGCCTGACGCTGACGCCGGCCCGCATCGAGGCCATGGCCGACGGCCTGCGCCAGATCGCCGCGCTGCCGGATCCCATCGGCGAAATCTCCGGCCTCAAACGTCGCCCGACCGGCATTCAGGTCGGTCGGATGCGCGTACCGCTGGGCGTAATCGGCATCATTTACGAATCGCGGCCGAACGTCACTGCGGATGCAGCCGGTCTGTGCCTGAAATCCGGCAACGCGGCGATCCTTCGCGGCGGCTCGGAGGCAATACATAGCAATCAGGCGATTGCCGCCTGCGTGCATACGGGCCTCAAAGCCGCCGGCCTGCCGGAAACCGCGGTGCAAGTGATCGAGACCACGGATCGCGCTGCGGTCGGCGAGCTGATCACCATGCACGACTATGTCGATATCATCGTGCCGCGCGGCGGCAAGAGCCTGATCGAGCGGCTGATGCGGGAATCGCGCATCCCGATGATCAAACACCTGCATGGCGTGTGCCACGTCTATATTGACGACAAGGCCGACTTCGACAAGGCATTGCGCATCGCCGACAACTCGAAGACCCAGCGCCTGGGCACCTGCAACACCATGGAAACGCTGCTGGTGGCGCGCAGCATCGCGGATAAGATCCTGCCGCCGCTATGCAAAATCTACACTGACAAAAAAATCGAACTGCGCGGTGACGACGCCGCCCGCAAGATCGTGCCGGGCATGAAGGCGGCCACCGAAGACGATTGGTACACCGAATACCTGGATGCAATCCTGTCGATCCGCGTGGTTGATGATCTGGACGCGGCGATTGCACATATCGCGCGTTACGGCTCGCAGCACACCGACGCCATCGTCACCGAAGACACCGCCCGCGCGCAGCGTTTTGTGCGCGAAGTCGATTCGAGTTCGGTGATGGTCAATGCCTCAACGCGTTTTGCCGATGGCTACGAATACGGCCTCGGCGCCGAGATCGGCATTTCCACCGACAAGTTGCATGCGCGCGGGCCGGTAGGGCTGGAAGGTCTGACTTCACTCAAATACGTGGTGTTCGGCGACGGGCAAGTGCGCGACTGAGTACCGCGAGCGGATCGCAAGAAAACCGTTTCGGCGCCGGGATTCAATATAACTTGTTGTTTTTATTCACTAATTTAAGATTCCCATGAGCAAACTTATTGAAATCAAGGTCCCGGACATCGGGGAATTCAAAAACATCCCAGTGATCGAAGTGCTGGTCAAACCCGGCGATGTGGTGAACAAGGAGGATTCGCTGGTCACGCTGGAATCCGACAAGGCGACGATGGACATTCCGGCGCCGTCCGCCGGTGTGGTCAAGTCGCTGAGCCTGAAACCCGGCGACAAGGTGTCCAAAGGCACATTGATCCTGATGCTGGAAGAAGCATCCGATGCTGCCGCAACTCCAGCGGCGAAACCGGCCGCAGCAGCGGCTCCTGCTCCGTCCGCTGCGCCCGCTGCTGCAAAACCGGCGACCGCGCCTGCCGCAACCGCCGCCGCTCCCAAAACAGATATCACCGGCATCAAAGCCGACATCCACACGGAAGTCGTAGTGCTCGGTGCCGGTCCCGGCGGCTATACCGCGGCATTCCGTGCCGCGGATCTCGGCAAAAAAGTCGTATTGATCGAGCGCTATCCGACGCTGGGCGGCGTGTGTCTGAACGTTGGCTGCATTCCGTCGAAAGCGCTGTTGCATATGGCCAAGGTCATCACCGAAGCCGATGAAGCAGCTCATGCCGGCATCACCTTCGGCAAACCAAAAATCGATATCGACAAGCTGCGCGCCTGGAAAGACGGCGTACTGGGCAAACTGACCAAGGGGCTCACCGGTCTTGCCAAGCAGCGCAAAGTACAGGTCATCACCGGCCGCGGCGAATTCGCTTCGGCAAACACGATTCGCGTCGAAACCGCGGACGGCGTGAAGACCGTCGCATTCGAGAGTTGCATCATCGCTGCAGGATCGTCGGTCGCGAAAATCCCCGGCTTTCCCTACGACGATCCGCGCATCATCGATTCCACCGGCGCGCTGAAACTGGCGGAAGTGCCGAAACGCCTGCTGGTGATCGGCGGCGGCATCATCGGCCTGGAAATGGCCACAGTGTATGACGCGCTGGGCAGCAAGATCACTGTCGTCGAACTGCTGGACAGCCTGATTCCCGGCGCCGACAAGGACATCGTGCGCGTGTTGGCCAAACGCATCGAGAAGCGTTACGAAAAAATTCTGCTCAAAACCAAAGTCGCCAAAATCGAAGCGCAAAAGGCTGGACTCAAGGTCACTTTCGAAGGCGCCGCTGGCAACACAACAGATACCTTCGACGCAGTTCTGATGGCCGTCGGCCGCCGACCCAACGGTCGCGAAATCAAGGCCGAAGCGGCAGGCGTCACAGTGAATGAGCGTGGCTACATTCCTGCTGACAAACAGCAGCGCACCAATGTGCCGCACATCTACGCCATTGGCGACATCTGCGGCGAACCCATGCTCGCGCACAAGGCCACGCATGAAGCCAAGATTGCCGCCGAGGTTATCGCCGGCCACAAGGCGTTTTTCGACGCACGGACGATACCGTCTGTTGCCTACACCGATCCGGAAATTGCGTGGATGGGCCTCACCGAAACGCAAGCGCAGGCAGAGGGCATCGAATACGAAAAAGCAGTATTCCCGTGGGCGGCCAGCGGCCGCGCACTCGCCACCGGCCGTGACGACGGCATGACCAAACTGCTACTCGACAAAAAAACCCGGCGCGTACTCGGCACGGCGATCGTTGGCGTCAATGCCGGCGAACTGATTGCCGAAGCCGTGCTGGCGCTGGAAATGGGCGCCGACGCCACCGATCTCAGCCTGACCATCCACCCGCATCCGACGCTGTCGGAAACGCTGTTTTTTGCAGCGGAGATCGCCGAGGGGTCGATTACTGACCTCTACATGCCAAAGAAATAGATCCGCCCACAACTAGGCATTATCAATAAAATATCAATAAAAACAATGGATTACATAATATTTCTGCTACCCTGCCTGCCCCGTCACAGCACACCCCAGTTCCGCTACTCGCGCAGCAGGCAATAACCGCCCTTGCATCGCGGTCACTCACCGCAGGAACCTGCGGTGAGTACCACTACGCGGATCGTGAGTCCGTCTGGTGGTTTCGTCCTGACTATTCATGCAAATTGCCCTTTTTTTCCCTGTCTCAAAGGCGTAGTATTTGCGACACTTTTCGCCCGGTCCGCCGGTGGGCGAAATAGACAAATAAAAACAACAACATGTGGCGGCTTATGCAGCTGAATATGTAACGGAGTTTTTGTTGAAACCGACTGATATTGCGCACCCAGATTACTTCCATAAAGTTGTCGATTGTCAGTGGGCCTGCCCGGCTCACACTCCCGTCCCCGAATACATTCGCTTGATCGCCGCAGGCCGCTACAGCGATGCC
>JAQBGW010000037.1:0-8332 GCA_032128415.1 Betaproteobacteria bacterium
CGTCCTGGTCGTGCTGGCACCATTGCTGTCGACACGATCAGTGGAATGGACGCCCTATTTTGGTTTTGTACTGGCTTACGGCATCCTGTTCGGTACGGTGCTCGGCTGGGCACTTTGGTTTTATGTACTGAAGCTGCTCCCCGCCGGCATCGCCGGCCTGTCGGTGATGGCGATACCCGTCATCGGCCTGCTGTCATCGCATCTGCAACTGGGTGAGCAGCCGGGTCCGGTAGAATCGATCGGCATGTTGTTGATTGTTGCGAGCCTCGCCGTGTTGTCGTGGACGGCGCTGCGCAAGCGTAATCAGGCAATGCCCGGATCACGCCAGTGAGCATTTTATGATTGATGACGGTCAGAATGTTCAATCCCTCACCCCAACCCTCTCCCAAAGGGAGAGGGTGAGAAGTGACCTGATTCACTGATGTGAATCAGGGAAAAATAAGCAATGAAACCCAGCCACTCGACATTTCATGAACTGAACGGATTGCGCCAGCACGTGCGCACCTGGGGCGCACCCGATGCACCGCCGCTATTCCTGCTGCACGGCTGGATGGATGCAGCCGCGTCGTTCCAGTTCGTCGTCGATGAACTGCAGCGCGACTGGCATGTGATTGCACCGGACTGGCGCGGTTGCGGCCTGTCTGCGTGGTCCGGCACCGGTTACTGGTTTCCCGACTATTACGCCGATCTGGACGCGTTGCTGGCCATCTACTCGCCACAACAACCGGCACAACTGGTCGGTCACAGCATGGGCGGCGTCATCGCCTGCACTTACGCGGGATTACGCCCAGAGCGGGTAACGAAAGTTATTTCGCTCGAAGGTTTCGGGCTGGCGCGCACCACGCCTGCCGATGCCTTGACGCGTTACCGCCGCTGGTTAAACGATCTGGCGGAAGAACAGTGCTTCCGCACCTACAATTCTTTGGACGCACTGGCGACGCGGCTCGCCCGCGACAATCCACGGCTGACTGCGGAAAAAGCGCAATTCATCGCCCGTGCCTGGGCGCACGAGACCGCGCCCGAGCAGATCGAAATGTTGAGCGATCCACGGCACAAGCGCGCCAACCCGGTGTTGTTCCGTCTTGATGAACTGATCGCCTGCTGGCGCGAAGTCACCGCGCCGACGCTGTGGGTGTTTGCGCGCGAATCCAAGGGCACCGGTTATCTGAAAGACACGCCGGAGCAACTGGCCGAGCGCAAGAACGCGTTCCGCAACTACCGCGAATTGTGGATTGAAGATGCCGGCCACATGATGCATCACGATCAGCCGACCGCCGTGGCGCGGGTGATTGAAGAATTTCTTGGCGCACCGGCGGCGCAGACATAACACTCCCGTTACTGCAAAATTTGGATATGAACCGACCATCATTACCACCATTGCTCGGCGTACTCGGCGGCATGGGGCCGCGCGCTGCCGCAGATTTCCTGACCAAACTGGTCGAGGAAACACCAGCAGCCCGCGATCAGGACCACATCCCCTACGTTGCCTGGGGCGTGCCGCAGATTCCGGAGCGCCCCGCTGCCATCCTGCATGGCGGCGCATCACCGCTGCCCGAAATGTTGCGCGGCATTGCTGCGCTGAAACAGGCCGGGGCCACCGCCATCGCCATTGCTTGCAATACCGCGCACTACTGGCATGACGAGTTGGTGCAACAGGGTGGTTTGCCGATCCTGCATATCGCCGATGCAGTCTGTGACATGCTTGCTGAGCGCGGCATCCACAACGGCAGCATCGGTCTGATCGCCACCGAGGGCACGCTCGCCGCCGGATTTTTCCAGCAACGTTTCGCAGCGCGCGGCCTCGAGTGCATAACCAGCAGCCGTGCCGATCAGGATCAACTGGTGCTGCCCGCGATCGCTGCCGTAAAAACCAACGATCTGCGCCGCGCCCACGCGCTTGCGATACAGGCTGTTGAAAATCTGCTCGCAGGCGGCGCACAGGCCGTGGTGCTCGCCTGCACTGAAGCGCCGGTGGCCATTGATTTCGCCGACAGCCCGGTCAACGAACACTGTATTGATGCAACGCGCGCCCTGGCTCGGGCGTGCGTTGCGTGGTACCGGCACGCAACAACCGCACCTGCAACGCTGGACTAGCCGGATTTTTTCCGCGTCCGTGTCGGCTTGCTTTTGCGGCCACTCCGCGTCTTTTTCTTATCCGAAAAACCACCGGTTACCGTGACTTGGCTCCGCGGTCGGGTCAGCACCTCTGGGCGTAGAATCTCTTCAAGCTGTTGTTTTGTAAGTAATTTTTTCTTCAACGCCAGATCCAGCACACTGCTACCGGTGGCGTGCGCCTCACGTGCCAGAGCCGTCGAGTTTTCGTAGCCGATATAGGGACTCAATGCGGTAACCAGTCCGATGGAGTTCTTGACCTGGGCCTGCATCCACTCACGGTTGGCGGTGATTCCTTTCACGCAGCGTTCGCTCAGCGTATCGCAGCCCTGACGCAGGTGTTTCAGACTCTTGAACAGGCTGTGCGCGATGATCGGTTCAAACGCATTCAACTGCAGCTGACCCGCCTCGGCGGCAAACGAAACCGTGACGTCATTGCCGATCACTTCGAACGCAATCTGATTCACCACTTCCGGTATCACCGGATTAACTTTGCCCGGCATGATCGACGAACCCGCCTGCATCGCCGGCAGGTTGATTTCGTTGAGGCCGGCGCGCGGTCCGGACGACAGCAGACGCAGGTCATTGCAAATCTTCGACAGCTTCACCGCCACGCGCTTCAACACACCGGACAGTTGGACGAATGAGCCGCAATCCTGGGTGGCCTCGACCAGATTGGTGGCTGTGCGCACCGGTACTCCGCTGATCTCGCCCAGCCGGCGGCACGCAATTTCAGCGTAGTCCGGATGGGTATTGATGCCAGTGCCTATGGCCGTCGCACCGAGGTTGATTTCATGCACCAACTGGCAAGCCTCGCGCAAGCGCTGTTCATCCTCCTCGAGCATGACTACGTAGGTCGAAAACTCCTGACCCAGAGTCATCGGCACGGCGTCCTGCAATTGCGTGCGGCCCATTTTGAGCACATCGGCAAATTCGTTGGCCTTGCCCTCGAAGGCGGCACGCAGCCGCGCCATGGCATCCACCAGCCGCCCGATATTGAAATGCGCAGCGAGCTTGATCGCGGTGGGATACACATCGTTGGTGCTCTGCCCCAGATTGACATGCTCCAACGGATGCAAATACCGATACTCGCCTTTCTTGTGCCCCATCAACTCCAGCGCGCGATTGGCAATGACTTCATTGGCGTTCATATTGGTGGACGTGCCGGCGCCACCCTGAATCACGTCGACCACGAACTCGGCGTGCAGTTTGCCGGCACGGATTTCTTCGCAGGCCCCGACGATCGCCAGCATGCGCCTCTTGTCCAGGAGCCCCAGCTCATGATTCGCCAGCGCCGCCGCCTGTTTTACGCAGGCCAGTGCTGTCACCAGCGCCAGGTAAATGGAGATGGGTGTGCCGCTGATCGGAAAGTTCTCCAGCGCGCGCAGCGTGTGGATGCCGTAATAGGCATTCGCCGGAATGCGGCGCTCGCCGATCAGGTCGTGTTCCAATCGTGTCTGAGTAATCATGTCATGCACTCCTCAACTTGCCGCAGGAAATAACAATAGATTGTTGGTACCACCAGTTGGTACCACCATATACCTACTCGAATGAGGATCGTTGCGCCGACATAGCGTATAACCTGTTGTTTTAATTAGTTTTATACTATTTATCGCCGCGCACAAACTGGACAACTCTGCCTACTTCCATTAGATTGGCCGACACATTCGCTATTTCCTGAATTTCCAAACAGCTTTTTTGCTGAACTAACCAATATTGGAGGGATGTCATGTTTCGATTCAACAAAATACTTGCCGCAGTCGTCGCAGCCAGTCTGTTCGCGGCTCCTGCAATCGGCGCCGAACTGACTGGCACGCTAAAGAAGATCAAGGACACCGGCGTCATCAAAATCGGTCATCGCGACGCTTCGGTGCCATTTTCTTATCTCGACGACAAGCAAAAACCCATCGGTTACGGCGTCGACATCTGCATGAAGATCGCGGACAAGGTCAAAGCGACCCTGAAAATGCCCAAGCTGAAGGTCGAGTTTGTACCGGTCACTTCGCAAACGCGCATCCCCATCCTGACCGGCGGCAATATTGATCTCGAGTGCGGCTCGACGACCAACTCGCTGGAACGCCAGAAACAGGTGGATTACGCCCCGACTTATTTCGTCACCGGCACCAAGATCATCGTCAAGAAATCTTCGGGCATCAAAGGCTACGACGACCTCAAGGGCAAGACCGTGGTCTACACGCAGGGCACGACCAACGAGCGGGCGATGAAGGCCTATAACGACGAGAAAAATCTCGGCATCAAATTCATTCCGTCGAAAGATCATGCCGAATCGTTCCTCGCCGTGCAGACTGACCGTGCTGCGGCATTTCCGATGGATGACATTCTGCTCTACGGCCTGAAAGCCGGCGCCAAGAACCCGAACGACTTTGTCGTGGTTGGCGAATTCCTGTCGGATGACCCCTACGGCATCATGTTGCGCAAGGATGACCCCGCGTTCAAGAAGGTCGTAGATGACACGGTGAATGGCCTCTACAAGAGCGGGGCGATCAACGCCATTTACAAGAAGTGGTTCCAGTCAAAAATTCCACCCAAGAACATCAACCTGAACTTCCCGATGTCCGATGGCCTGAAAGCAGTCGTCAAGAACCCCAACAACACCGGCGTCGGCGCCTGCGGCAAAATGAAGTGCTGAGTTAGCGCATCGCACCATGAAACCGGAGGGTTTTCACCCTCCGGTTTTTTTTGTACCAAATTTCGCGTTACACTGATTCCATGGATTTCAGTTTCCTCTCCCAGCCTGCCTTCTCCGGCGGCGGCGTTTACCTTGACTGGGTCATCAGCGGCATCAAGTGGACGATGCTGGTGTCGATCTTCGCCTGGATCATCGCCTTTAGCCTCGGGTCAGTACTGGGCATCCTGCGCACCACCAAAGTGATCTGGCTCTACGGCCCAGCCACGGCCTACGTTGAACTGTTCCGTAATGTGCCGCTGCTGGTGCATTTGTTCATCTGGTACTTCGTGGTACCTGAAATCGTACCAAAAACCCTCGGCCTCTGGATGAAACAGGGCATGCCCATGCCTGAATTCTGGAGCGCGGTGCTCGCCCTGGGTTTCTACACCGCATCCCGGGTTTCCGAGCAGGTGCGTTCGGGCATCCAGTCCATTCCCGTCGGCCAGACCCAGGCCGCGCTTGCCACCGGGCTGACGATGCCGCAGGTCTATCGCCACGTGTTGCTGCCGATGGGCTATCGCATTGTAGTGCCGCCGCTGACCTCCGAGTTTCTGACGATATTCAAGAATTCCTCGATCGCGTTGACCATCGGCGTGCTCGAACTGACAGCACAAACGCGATCGATTTCCGAATACACCTTCCGCACCTTTGAAATATTTACGATCGCCACCGTGATCTATGTGCTGATCACGCTGGCCGTTGTGGTGCTGATGCAGTTTGTCGAAACCCGCATTCGCGTGCCCGGCTACATCGGGACCGGGAAATAGCCATGTTCACCGGCTTTGATTTCGACGTCATCCAGCGCTCGCTGCCCTATTTATTGCAAGGCATGTGGTTTACGCTGGGTCTGACCGCGCTGGCCATGATCGGCGGCATTATTCTCGGCACACTGCTCGCGCTGATGCGACTCTCCAGCATCAAGGCCATTCGATTGCCGGCCAGCGGTTACGTCAATCTGCTGCGCTCGACCCCGCTGATCCTGGTAATTTTCTGGTTTTATTTCCTGGTACCCATCGCCATCAAGCACATTTCGGGCGACAGCTACGCGCAGGGCATCGGGCCCTTCCATTCGGCGTTGATCGCCTTCACGTTGTTCGAAGCCGCTTACTACTGCGAAATCATCCGCGCCGGTATCCAGAGCGTGCCCGCCGGCCAGGTCCACGCCGCCTATGCGCTGGGCCTCAACTACCGGCTGGCCACTATATTAGTCGTGCTGCCCCAGGCCTTCCGCAACATGGTGCCTATATTGCTGACGCAGGGCATCATCCTGTTCCAGGACACCTCACTGGTGTATGTCGTCGGACTCACCGATTTCATGGGTGCGGCAAGCAAGGTGGCGCAACGCGACGGGCGGTTGGTGGAAATGTATCTGTTTGCCGCGCTGGTTTATTTCATCCTGTGTTTCCTTGCGTCCTATTCAGTAAAACGGCTGCAACTGCGTATCACGCCACCGCGTTAGGAAAGAAAAACCATCATGCCCATGATCGAACTCAAAAATATCAGCAAGTGGTACGGAAAATTTCAGGTGCTGAAAGACTGCACCACCAAGGTCGAGAAAGGCGAGGTCATTGTCGTCTGCGGACCTTCGGGCTCGGGAAAATCAACACTGATCAAGTGCGTCAACGGTCTGGAACCCTTCCAGCAGGGCGAGCTGGTCGTCAACGGTCAATCGGTGGGCGCCAAGGAAACCAATTTGCCGCAGCTGCGCGCAAAAATCGGCATGGTGTTTCAGAATTTTGAACTGTTCCCGCACATGAGCGTCACAGCGAACTTGAATCTCGCTCAGGTCAAAGTACTGGGCCGCAGTCCGGAGGAAGCAACCGAGAAATCGCGCGCCCTGCTCACCCGCGTGGGCCTGATAGACCACGCACTTAAATTTCCCGGCCAGCTCTCCGGCGGGCAGCAGCAGCGTGTGGCGATCGCCCGTGCGCTGGCGATGGATCCGATCGCCATGCTCTTTGATGAACCGACTTCGGCTCTCGACCCGGAAATGATCAATGAAGTGCTCGATGTGATGGTCGAACTCGCCCAGGAAGGCATGACCATGATGTGCGTCACCCACGAGATGGGCTTCGCCCGCAAGGTTGCGCATCGCGTGATTTTCATGGATGAGGGCGAAATCGTCGAGGATGCCGAGAAAGAGGAATTCTTCGGTACGCCGCGCTCCGAGCGCGCGCAGCAGTTCCTGTCAAAAATACTTCATCATTGAGCTTTGCAGGTCTGGCGGGGCGCAGGCACTCCAGCTACAATGCGCGCTTTTTGCAAAGGTGCGCTGTCAAAACAGCGTCAGTATATTCATGAGCGCAACACCCGCCCGCGTCCAGTACGATTGCAACAAATGCCCCGGTTACTGCTGCAGTTACCCGTTGATTGAAGTCGGCAAGCGCGACATCCAGCGCCTCGCCAAACACTTCGACATCACCTATCAGCAGGCCGAAGACCGCTACACCCGCTACGACAAAACCGAAAAAGTGCGCTCACTGCGTCAACAGGAAGACCAGCACTTCGGTCTCACCTGCAAGTTGTTCGACACCAAGAAACGCCAGTGCACGGTGTATGAAGCGCGGCCCGGTGTCTGCCGCAGCTACCCGGAAGGCAAACGCTGCGGTTACTATGATTTTCTGCAGTTCGAGCGCGAACATCAGGATGATCCGACTTTTGTTGCCGTGACATAAATATCAATAAAAACAATTACTTACTGACATACCCCTGTCTCAGCCAACGATGATGGTCGCAAAAAAATCCCGCGCCGCAGCGCGGGATTTTTTTGCTGGACGGATAAAAAATCAGCAGCACATGTTGAGCGAAGTTTAATGCGGTTTTACGGGTGAGGATTATTACGCCGGAGATACCCTTCAGGACGTTGCAAGCTTTGCTCCGCAGAATCTCCGGAGGTTGACCGTTTGTCGGACCGGGGGCTACATTGCCCTTTCGAGGAATAGTCAGGCAAATAACCGGGGGCAACACCCGATGATCGCAGCAAGCTTTATTGGATTTCTGTTGGTGTTTCTTGCCATCGGATTGGCCTCAGCATTCAAAAGTCGTGGAACCAAGGCGGACTATTACCTGGCCAGCGGTAAGGTCACGCCCTGGCTGGTCGGCCTATCGGCGATCGCAACCAATAACAGCGGCTATATGTTCATCGGCGTCATTGGCTTTACCTACACCGTAGGACTGAGCGCCATATGGTTGATGATCGGCTGGATCGGCGGGGATTTTATCGCCTCGTTCTATATTCACCGCCAACTGCGCCTGTCGACCGAACACACCAGGGAGATCACCTACGCCGGGGTGCTCAGTCGATGGGGCGGACAGGACTTTCGCGTCCTGCGAATCGTCGCAGCGCTCATCACTCTGATATTTCTGGGCGCCTACGCCGCTGCGCAATTGAGTGCCGGCGGCAAGGCGCTGCAAGCGATGTTTCACTGGGCCCCGCAGACCGGCGCATTACTGGTCGCTGGCATGGTGGCCATTTATTGCCTCGCCGGCGGCATCCGCGCCTCGATCTGGACCGACGCCGCGCAGTCCGTT
>JAQBGW010000038.1:0-18449 GCA_032128415.1 Betaproteobacteria bacterium
GTGCAGGCCAATCTGCGCCGCACCAATTCGCTCAATTCGGGCCATCGCGCCTGTCAGGGATGCGGAGAGGCGCTCGGGGCCCGTTACGCCATCGATGCCGCCATGCAGGCCGCCTCGGGCAAAGTGATGGCGATAAACGCCACCGGTTGCCTGGAAGTTTTTTCAACACCTTATCCCGAAACCTCGTGGCAGATACCCTGGCTGCATTCGTTGTTCGGCAATGCACCGGCCGTGGCGGCGGGGGTGGCGGCGGCGTTGCGAGTCAAAGGGCGAACCAAAGCCAAGGTCATCGCGCAAGGCGGAGACGGCGGTACCACGGATATCGGATTTGGCTGCCTGTCCGGCATGTTCGAGCGCAACGATGATGTGCTCTACATCTGCTACGACAACGAGGCGTACATGAATACCGGCGTGCAGCGCTCGAGTGCAACGCCCCCGGCCGCACGCACTGCCACCACGATGGCGGTAGGTTCGAAGCCGGGCAACGTGTTCGGCACGGGCAAGAACCTGCCGCTGATTGCGATGGCACACCATGTTCCCTACGTCGCCACCGCATCGGTGGCCAATCTTCGCGATCTCGAGGCGAAAGTCATGCGTGCGATGGGCATCACAGGTTCACGGTATATCCACATCCATGTGCCTTGTCCGCTGGGCTGGGGATCGGAACCTGCTGACACCATCAAGATTGCGCGCCTGGCCGTCGAATCCGGATTGTTTCCGCTGTTTGAAGCGGAGAACGGGGAAGTCACCGATCGCTACACCTTGCGCCGGCGGGTGCCGGTGACCGATTATCTGAAATTGCAAAAGCGCTTTGCCCATCTGTTCGGCAAGGAACCCGATGTGCAGACCATCGCCGCCATTCAGGCAATGGCTGACCGCAATGTCCGTTTCTTTGGTCTCGCGCAGCAGGAGTTGTCGACTTGAAAAAACCGTTTGCAATCACCCTGGATCCGGGCTCCAGCCTCGCCAACCATACCGGCAGCTGGCGCACCAGTCGTCCGGTTTACGTAGACCGGCTGCCGCCCTGCAACAATGCCTGCCCGGCCGGCGAAGACATCCAGGGCTGGCTGTACTACGCCGAGAGCGGCGAATACGAGCGGGCGTGGCAGGAATTGGTCAAGAACAATCCGCTGCCGGCGCTGATGGGGCGGGTGTGCTATCACCCTTGCGAAACGGCGTGCAATCGCGCCACCCTCGATGAGGCGGTCAGCATCCACGCCGTCGAACGTTTCCTCGGCGATGAGGCCCGCAAGCAGGGCTGGAAATTCCCGGCTGGGGCAGCAGCATCGGGCAAACGCGTGCTGGTCGTAGGCGCCGGACCTTCAGGCTTGTGCGCGGCCTACCATCTGGCAAGACTGGGTCATGCGGTCACCATCCAGGAAGCAGGTCCGTTGGCCGGCGGCATGATGCGCTTCGGGATTCCGCAGTACCGGCTGCCGCGGGACGTGCTCGATGCCGAGGTCCAGCGCATCCTCGACATGGGCATCGAACTGCAGCTCAACACGCGTGTTGATGACATCCTGGCAGCGATGAAGGATGGCGGATTCGACGCGGCGTTTCTGGCTGTGGGGGCGCACGTGGCCAAGCGCACTGAGATTCCGGCGCGCGATGCCAGCCGGATACTGGATGCAGTGAGCGTGCTGCGCGGTATGGAATCGGGCGAACGTCCACAGTTGGGACGACGGGTGATCGTTTATGGCGGCGGCAATACGGCACTCGACGTTGCGCGCACGGCAAAACGGTTGGGTGCGGCGGAAGCCATGATCGTTTACCGGCGCACGCGTGAGCAGATGCCGGCGCACGATTTCGAAGTGCAGGAGGCGTTGGACGAAGGCGTGATGGTGCGCTGGCTGAACACGATCAAGCGAATCGAGGACACCACGTTTACGGTCGAGAAAATGGTACTCGACAGCGCAGGCCGACCACAGCCCACCGGTGAGTTCGAGACGGTGGAGGCCGATACGCTGGTGCTTGCACTGGGGCAGGATGTCGATCTCTCGTTGTTGCAGAAGGTGCCTGATCTGGCGATCGAGAACGGGGTGGTCAAAGTGGCAGCTAATATGATGACCAGCCATCCAGGTATTTTTGCCGGGGGCGACATGGTGCCTTCGGAGCGCACGGTCACGGTGGCTGCCGGCCATGGCAAGAAGGCAGCGCGCCATATCGATACCTGGCTGCGCGGTCAGACCTACGTAGCGCCCGATAAACATGAGCTTGCCGGCTACAAGCAGCTCAATTCCTGGTATTACTCAGAAGCGCCGAAAACCGTGCAACCGATGCTGGAAATGATTCGTCGCCAGTCCGGTTTCGAGGAAGTGCAGGGTGGTTTGGACGAAGGCACTGCCCTGTTTGAGGCGCGTCGCTGCCTGTCCTGCGGCAACTGCTTTGAATGCGACAATTGCTACGGCGTGTGCCCGGACAATGCGGTAATCAAACTGGGCCCTGGCCGGCGTTACGAATTCAACTACGATTATTGCAAAGGCTGCGGTTTGTGCGCGGAAGAATGTCCCTGTGGCGCGATTGCCATGGTGCCGGAAACCACCTGAAGCGGGTGGTTACACAAGTCGTTTCTCAATCCTTGTCGCGTATTTTTCGGACGCGCTGCACTGCCGCTTTCAGTTCGCGGTACAGTCCGGGGCGGGCTTTTTTCAGATGTGCGAGCAGCGCAAATTCATCACCGCGGATCTGCGCCAGCGGGATGCCCTCGATATGCACGATACGCAGCAGTTCACGTACCGGCTTGGGCATGCGACGGCCGGATTCATAACGGGAACCACCACTCTGGGTGACGCCGATCATCGGCCAGAATTGTTGCTGGTTGAGACCGAGCCTGCGGCGGATGTCGGCAGGATCGGCTGAGAATTTATTGTCTTTTTTCACTGTGCTTGTCGTCTTGTCGGCATTCTCTGCACCCGTTCTGAGTGTTGTGGGCGACAATGGTTCCCGATAGCCAAATGCTGTTGCGCCGGAATAGCCATACGGCAAACCTCGTTTTTCCCCTGAAAATCCAATAAAATACGCCCCTTTTTGACGGTTCAACCCGGTAACCAGCCATCATGGCTTTGATAGTCCAGAAATACGGCGGCACTTCGGTCGGCAGCCCCGAACGCATCAAGAATGTCGCCAGGCGTGTAGCACGCTGGCAGGGGCAGGGCCATGACATTGTCGTGGTGGTGTCGGCCATGTCAGGCGAGACCAACCGGCTGATTGCACTGGCCCGCGAGGTTCAAGCTCAACCCGATCCGCGTGAACTGGACGTGATGGTATCGACCGGAGAGCAGGTCACTATTGCTTTGCTGTCAATGGCCCTAATCGAGCTGGGCCTGAAAGCGCGCAGCTATACCGGCGGGCAGGTAAAAATTCTGACCGATAACGCCCACACCAAGGCACGTATCGTCAGTATTGACGAGCAGCATGTGCTCGCCGATCTGAAGGCCGGGTACGTGGTGGTGGTCGCCGGCTTCCAGGGCGTCGATGATGAAGGCAACATCACCACGCTGGGTCGAGGTGGTTCCGATACCACCGGCGTGGCGCTGGCGGTGGCGTTGAATGCTGAGGAGTGCCAGATTTATACGGACGTTGATGGCGTGTACACCACGGACCCGCGTATCGTCCCCGAAGCGCGCCGTCTGAAAACGATCACGTTCGAAGAGATGCTTGAAATGGCGAGTCTCGGCTCTAAAATACTGCAGAGCCGCTCGGTAGAATTCGCTGGCAAGTACAAAATGCGCCTGCGCGTGCTGTCCAGTTTTGAAGAAAGCGGTGACGGCACGTTGATTACATTTGAGGATGATAAAGATATGGAAAAGGCCATCATTTCAGGCATTGCCTTTAACAAGGACGAGGCGAAAATTACCGTGCTTGGCGTACCCGATCGACCGGGCATTGCTTATCAGATCCTCGGGCCGGTGGGTGACGCCAACATCGACGTCGATATGATCGTGCAAAACGTTGGCCATGACGGTCTAACCGATTTTTCGTTCACCGTGCATCGTAACGATTATCAGAAAGCACTGAAGGTGTTGGAACCGGTGATCGAGCACACCAAGGCGCGCGGCGTGCAGGGCGGTGACAAGATTGCCAAGGTTTCAGTGGTCGGCGTTGGAATGCGCTCCCACGCGGGGATTGCCAGTACGATGTTCCGCAGCCTGGCCGAAGAGGGCATCAACATCGAGATGATTTCAACATCGGAAATCAAGATTTCCGTGGTGATCGACGAGAAATACACTGAACTCGCGGTGCGCGTGTTGCACAAGGTGTTCTCGCTGGATCAAGCGCCCTGATAGCGACTGAAGAGTGGCGAGGCTGTGATATCCTTCGGCCCGAACGCATTGAGTTCGAGAGCGGTGTGAAAAATGCATTGTGCCGAGACCGGCTAGCAAGAGTTGAAGCGTTATTGTAGGAATTATCTGTAGAAAAGAGTTCCGGAGAGATGGCCGAGCGGTCGAAGGCGCGCCCCTGCTAAGGGCGTATAGGACAAAATCCTATCGAGGGTTCGAATCCCTCTCTCTCCGCCAATAAACAGGCCCTCGCGGGGCCTTTTTTATTGGCGATACAGTGCAACGAGCGGCGGGACCTCCGGCGGTTTTCGTGGCAGCGGCGGAGGCACAGCGGGCGGCAGTTTTTCCGGTACTTCTGCCGGCGGTGTTTGCGGCGGCAGGATGATGATGTCGGGCGGCTCCCGGTCAGGCGGGAGCGGGGGAACATCCGACGGCACACCCGGCGGCGAGTGCGCCTCCCGGCGCAGCAGACCCGCGTGGATCATCAGTAACTTTTCTTAAATATGGTGCCGGCACATTGCAGGCAGGGCTCGATCTGTGTGGTTTTCGTGAGCTGCAATTTTGTTTCACATTTCATGCAGGTCAGCGTGCCGGCGCTGGTGATTTCTCCTGCGTTATAAGTCATGGCTTCGCTGGTTCTGTCCGACAGATTGAGCAGGCCGTGGCCGAACAGCCGGAGTGCTTCGGTCGTGGCGGCCAGCGCTCCAGCGCCCAGACGTGCGGGGTGGAGGCGTTCCCACGCTTCCGCGCTCAAATGCTGCATATCCTTCGACGTTTGCGCCAGATCGCGCTTGAGATATTCACCGAATACCTTGCCCTGCTCAGCGCTGATTTCCCCCAATGCGACCAGATTCTCACGTGAACTGACGATGGCTGCATCCATTGCTTCGCGCCCTTTGTCCTGACTGGTTGCGAGCAATTCCTGGAACCGGGCTACGTATTTGTCATATTGCGCTTCAAGTTGTTCGCGGCGTGTTTTTTCCTGATTGTTGTCCATATACATGTCCCCTCGGTTTTATGGTGTTCGAAGAATTGACCATAGAATGAGCCCAGAGTTCATCGTCGGCGCGTTTCTGCACCAGTCAATGATCATCTGTCATTTGCGGATGCCCATGCGATACACAATACCTCTTTCTTTGTGTTTTTACGAGTGACAGGCTAGACTGAAACTCCCGATGTGTGTTGGGGTTTATGCACAGGCTTTTGCGACGATGGCGCAGGGTTATCTACGGAATTGACCGGTTATGTGCCGGTTGATTTTCATAATAAACAAGAGGAGCAGATGATGAACGGAATGTTTCGGTGGGGGATGTTGTTGTGCGGATGTGCGCTGGTGGCAGCGGGCCCTGCGTGGGCGCAGGCCTTAAATTACCCGGTGCGTCCGATCCGATTGGTTGCACCGTTTCCGCCGGGTGGCAGCGTAGACGTGACCGCGCGCCTGATCGGTCCGAAAGTGGCTGCATCCATTGGCCAACAAGTGCTGATCGACAACCGCTCCGGCGCTTCAGGCATCGTCGGCACCAGTTCGGTGGCGCGGGCCGAACCCGATGGCTACACGATACTGATCAACACCACGCCGATGGTGACCAACACCCAGATGTACAAAAAAGTCCCCTACGACCTGAAGCGCGACTTCGAGCCGGTGATCCTGCTGTCGTCGACGCCGTCGGTGCTTAGCGTGCATCCGTCGATTCCGGCGCGTACCGTCAAGGAAATGATTAGTCTCGCCAAGTCCCGTCCCGGCGAACTTAATTACGGCGGCGCCGGCGTTGGCACCAATCCGCACATCGCCGGTGAACTGTTTAACCTGCTGGCGAACACGAACATCGTTGCAGTCCAGTTCAAGGGCGGTGGCCCGGCGCTGGTCGGCGCGCTGAGCGGCGAAGTCGGCGTAAGTTTCTCGGCGGTGGCCGGAGCGGTGGCTTACATGAAATCCAATCGGTTGCGTCCGCTGGGGGTCACCAGCGCAAAGCCGATCAAGGCGTTGCCGAACGTACCGACGATTGCGCAGACGCTGCCGGGTTATGAGTTCACCGCGTGGTTCGCCGTGGTCGCGCCCAAGGGCACCAAGCCCGATATCATCAACAAGCTCAACGTCGAATTCAGCAAGGCGATGAGTTCGCCGGAATTCGTGAAGCGTTTCGAGGCAGAAGGGCTGCAAGTGATCGGTTCAACACCGGAACAACTGGCTACGCATTTTGATTCCGAATTGAAAAAATGGGAGCGGGTGATCAAGGAGCGCAAGATGAAAGCTGGGGGCTGATCAGGTATCCAGCCGCGCCAGGAATCTTCATGCAGACCCGCAATATCCAGGTGCCGCTGCGCGACGGCGTGATGGGCGGCTATCTGGCCGTGCCGGATGGTCCTCCCGCCGGCGCCATTATCGCCATCATGGAAATCTGGGGCGTTAACGACACCATGCGCAAACATGCGCATGAATTTGCCGAGTCCGGATTCGTCTGTTTTGTGCCGGATTTGTTCTGGCGCCAGGAGCCGGGTGTTGAACTGTCAGACGGCAATCCTGAACATGTGAAGAAGGCATTCGATCTTTATTACGATTTCGATTACGACCTCGGCGTGCGCGACATGGAAGATACCGCCAGGTATCTGGGGGGATTGCCGGAATGCAACGGCAAGGTCGGCGCGGTGGGGTATTGTCTCGGCGGCAAATTGTGTTACCTGATGTGTTGCCGCACGGATATCGACTGCGCGGTGGCTTATTACGGCACTTACATCGAGCACAATATTCGCGAGGTCAGCAAACTGCATCGACCGTTCATGCTGCACATGGCGATGAAGGATCGCTGGGTGCAGGCCGAGGTCAATGAGTTGCTTGAGCGGCGACTATCGCCCAATCCGCTGGTGGAAATTCATAAATACCCAGGTGCTGACCATGCATTTGCGCGCCATGGCGGCAAGACTTACAGCAAGCCCGAAGCAGATCGCGCGCTGGGCTTGAGCGTCGATTTTTTCAGGCGCCACCTTGGCGCCTGAAACCATGTTGAGGCAACTGCAGCGCTATAGCTTCAGCAGCTTTGCCGCATTGCCCCACAGAATCTGATCCTTCTGCGCATCCGTCAGCGACTTGACGCCATGCACGAACTTGACCGGCTCCTCGTAGGCGATGTCAAAGCAGTAGTCGCTGCCCACCAGGATGCGATCGACGCCGACCAGCTTTATCAGTTCTTCCAGTTGTTCCTCGTTGTAAGTGATGGTGTCGTAGGTAAAGCGCTTCAGGTAGCTGCTGGGCGGCTTGCTGATGGTTTTGCACTCCGCGCGCGTGTGGAAACCGCGATCCAGCCGTCCGCGCAGGCCGGGCAGTACGCCGCCGGCGTGGGGCAGGCTGACTTCCAGTGTGGGGAAAGCATCGAGCACGCCACCGTAGATCAGGTGTGAGGCCGCAATCGCGGTGTCGAACGGATTGCCGCACAGGTTGATCAGGTAATACTGTTTCAGGCGCTCGTTGTTGATCATCATCGGATGCAGGAAAATCGGCAAACCCAGTGCTTCGCAGCGTTCATACACCGGAAAGAAACTGCGATCCGACAATTCACGGTCACGTACGGCGGTCGCCATGTACACGCCTTTGATGCCGGGTAATTTCGCCGCACGTTCCAGCTCCTCCAGTGCCAGATGCGGATTCTGGAAAGGCAGGCAGGCGAAGCCGATCAACCGGTCGGGATGTGCCAGATGTGCTGCGCTGATGGCGTTATTGAACGCTACGCACAATTGCATGCCGAGATCATCGTCGGCCCAATACACCATCGGCTGCGTCAGTGACAATGCATGCATGCCGAGTCCCTGGTGATCCATGATTTGCAGGCGTTCGTCGATATCGATGAACTGGCGCACGATTGGACCGGTGCGCAAATGCAGCCCCACTTGTATAAAGGTCACGCCTTTGTCATCAGTAACCACCGTGGTACCGCAACGTTTGCCGTACTGCGCGATGAGATCTATGTATTTCTGTGGAAAGTAGTGAGTATGGGTGTCTATGGTTTTAAGCGGCGGGGCCACGATGAGTCTCCTGTTGCAGCTTGTTGTAGGTGTAAATTAAATTTAGAAATGCTTCACGAAGATCGACCTTTACACAGCCAGTTGACCGGCAGCATCACAGCATCACCCCGGCCGTGTCCCGCCTGCGATACCGCGTCATAGCATTCCAGCGCACGCGCTGTCACCGGCAGATCGTAACCGAGTGCATGGCCTTCCTCGATCATCGTGGTTAAATCCTTGCGGATCGAATCGATGTCGAAAGTAACATTCGCCGGTGGTTTGCCGCTGAGCGCCGCAGCCAGCACCGGGCCGCGGGTTTTCAGCACATTGGGTCCGCCTGAAGTGTCAGCGAAGATGTCGATCACCCGCGCCGGATCAAGGCCCAGTGGCTGGCAAAGTGTTAGCGCCTCGGCGCAGGCCTGCCAGTAGATCAGCAGCGGCAGGTTGATCGCCAATTTAAGGCTGACGCCGGCGCCGACTGGGCCGACATGTTCAATGCGACGGCACAATTGCTCCAGTACCGGCTGCACGCGGGCGAGATCGGCCGCGTCGCCGCCGACAAAGCCCAATAGCTTGCCTTCGCGTGCCGGGCCGGTCGTGCCCCCGACGGGGCAGTCGATCATTGCTGCGCCTTTGGCGCGGACGCGGGCAGCCAGTGCACGTTGATCATCCGGACGCACAGTACTCATTTCCACAAAAAGTTTTCCTGCGACATTACCCGACAACAAACCCTGCGCCCCGTCATAAGTGCCGGCAATGGCCTTGGCATCGGTGACGATGGACAGAATAATATCGGCTGATGCCGCCAGTTGTGCCGGTGTGGTGGCTATCGTTGCGCCAAGCGGTGTCAGTGCCTGCGCTTTGGCAGGAGTGCGATTCCATACCGTGACCTGATGACCGGTCGTCAACAGTCGCTCCGCGATGGCGGCACCCATTCTGCCAATACCGGCGATGCCGATTTTCATGACCATACTCCGTTACTGTTAGAGATCTGAATGCTAACCAATGCGCGGGGCGCGGGCCAGTGCGTAAATTCGCGAAAAAGCGTATGGGACGGCGAGAATCTTTTTGCTATAATCCGCCCCCTTAAGCGGCCGTAGCTCATCTGGATAGAGTACTTGGCTACGAACCAAGGGGTAGGGGGTTCGAATCCCTCCGGCCGCGCCAGATCGGAAAAAGACTTGCGGCGACGCAGGTCTTTTTCATTCTACGCAGCTCCTGTGATAGCGTTTCCGCCTCGCAGTATCAGTATTGATCAAGGAGATATTCCGTGAGCCACATGCGCCATACCGAACAACGCAAACGTTTTCGCGCCATCCTCAATGGCGCCGAATGTCTGTCACCGGCGAGTGTCTATGACGCGCTGTCGGCGCGAGTCGCCGAAAGCGTAGGCTACAAGCTTGGGATTCTTGCGGGATCGGTGTCCTCGAACACCACTCTGGCTGCACCCGATCTGATTCTTCTGACACTGACCGACTTTGCCGATCAAGTGCGGCGCATGATGCGCGTCAGTGACCTGAGCCTGCTGGTGGATGCCGATCACGGCTACGGCAATGCGTTGAACGTGATGCGTACGGTGCAGGAACTGGAGCATGCCGGGGTATCGGCAATGAGCATTGAGGATACGTCGCTGCCGATTCGCTATGAGCAGCCCGAAGGCAAGGATGAACTGATCTCTGTTGGCGAGATGGTCGGCAAACTGAACGCTGCCGTGGCTGCTCGGCGCGATCCGTCTACTGTGATTGCCGGACGCACGGCGGCGTTGAAAGTTGAAGGCATCGAAAAAACGGTGGAGCGGGTCAAAGCCTATGCCGCGACCGGCGTCGATTGCATTTTTGTCATCGGCGTCGAGACCGCAGAACAGGTCAAGGCCGTGTACGAGGCGTCGAGGTTGCCGGTGATTGTCGGTCCGGGAAAAACATCTGCGACGCGCGATGAATTCGCCAAGGCCGGTGCCCGGGTATTACTGCAGGGCCATCAACCGGTGGCGGCGGCGGTAAAGGCACTGCGCGAGGTGTATGCGCATTTCCACGGCGGCGGTGCCGCTGGCGAACTCAAGGACAAGATTGCTTCGGCGAAGGAAATGGATGCGCTGGTGTTCGGGGATGACTACAAAAAATACATCCGTGATTTTCTGCGTTAAGCAGTTATTGAAAGCAATCGATTGCTCACCCACGTATATAAATAATAATAAATAAAATCAATAACTTATATCAATTTCTCAGGAAGATTGCGCGACCTTGGTTACGGCGTTAATGCGCACGTGAGCTTGATGCAGTTATCGCGCTTTATCTGCGCCTCCGTAGCTCCAGGTCCCGGTTGACTCTGTAGCGCACAGGGCGGCAACGCAAACTGCACGATAGACACTCAAGGGCTGCCGGCCGCAACCGTAAACGGGCTGTGGTGCGTCCGGGGTTGGGCGCTATGTGCGGGGCCCCGTTTCGGCTCACCATCAATACTGGGTAATATGCAATACGGAGCCTGATCAGTTGCCGACACTAAGCCTTAAATCGTGGATTATTGTGTTTTTCGTTCTCCTGCTGTTCCTCGTGCAGGTTGCGGGATTTCTGTTGATCGACCGCGCGAACAGTCACAACGTCCAGAGCAAGATCGAACAAGAATTGCAGGCTGGTGAGCAGGCGTTTGTTAGCCTGCTTGACGAGCATCGAGTACGGCTCAAGCGCGCCGGTACTGTCCTTGCCGGCGATTTTGGGTTCCGCCAGGCACTGGCGACCAATGAGCGCGCTACCATCCTCTCCGCGCTGCGAAATCATGCGTCTCGGGTCGGCGCCAATGCGGCGATGGCGATTTCGCTGGATGATTGCGACGGCCCAATCGCAGCATTGACCTGCGGCATGACCTTGTCGGCCATCAGTTCCATCGAGCGTTTGGCCAGCGCTGGATCCACCCAGTCCATGCCGGCATAGACGATTTCGCCAAAGTCACCGGTTTCTTCGCGCAGGGCGAGAATCTGGTCTGCGACCTTGTTCGGGCTGCCACAGAGCACCAGTTTGTTGACCATGTAGTCGGTGGTCAACTCGCTGTCGTTTTGATCGGGGTGAGTCTTGAAGATCGCATGACGTTTGGAGATCAACATTTTTCGCAGCATCATGTCCCAGTAATAACGATAAGGGCTGGAACTGTCTTCAAGCCCGTAGCGTTGCGCCGTTTTGTCGTCATCGGCGACGAAAATGGTGCGCGCGATGCGCCAGTCTGCAGGATTGGCGACCTGACCTACGCTTTTTTTGCCTTCGGTATAGTTGGTCCAGTGCGAAGGCAGGTATTTAGACAGCAGAAAATTTGCCGACAGCGGGTGGAAGTCGCGCGCTCCCATCGCGATGACGCCCTTCGAGCCCGGCGCCACCACGGTGCCGACGATTTCAGGGCGTGGCTGCTGGTACGTTTTGTACATTTCACCGCGACCGACGCTGGCGTCTTGGGTGGATGCCGTCGTGACCTTGAAGCGATTATCAAGAAAATCAATGTTGTAGGGCACGTTGCCATCCCAGATGGCGAGAATGACGTCGATGGCTTCCGCAAAGAGTTTGTTGCGGTCTGCGCTGAGCAGGCCCAGTGCTTCGGCGTCGGAAGGCAGCGCGCCGGGGCTGACGCCGAAAATGAAACGGCCCTGTGCCAAGTGGTCGAACATCGCCGCATGCGCAGCGATCAACGTCGGGTGTGTGTGGGACAGGTTGGAGGTGCCGGTGGCGAGTTTGATCGTCTTGGTATGGTGGATCAATGTGGCCAGAAAAATGAAACTGTTGGTGACGTTCTCGGATTTCTCTGCCAGGTGTTCGCCGACGAAGGCGTCGTAAAAGCCCAGACGGTCAGCATGTATGATGGCTTCACGATCTTCCTGCAGGGTGATTGCAGGTGGGCGTTCAGACGGATGCAGTGGCATCGTAAAAAAGCCAAGACGCATGATGATTCTTCCTTGGGTGTAATGCCCGGAACCCATGGCCAGTTCCTGACGTTTTAATATTGCGATTCAATGTAACATCGGGCTATCACCATCTGCAACGAAAGCCGAACATGAATCTCGATGCCGTCAAAACGGGTCTGAAAGGTTCCACCGAAATCATGGTGGGCACGCGCGATACTGCGCCGCATGTAGGCAGTGGAAAAATAAAGGTACTGGCGACGCCGGTGTTGGTGATGTTGCTCGAAGAGGCAGCGCTGCGTGCGGTGGAAGGCCTGTTACCGGCAGGGCATCAGACCGTGGGTACGCGACTCGATGTCAGCCACACAGCAGCCACCCCGGTGGGCATGCACGTGAACGCCCATGCTGAAGTAGTGAAAGTCGATGGTCGCAAGCTGACGTTCCGCGTATGGGCTGAGGATCAGACCGAACGCATTGGGGAAGGTACACACGAGCGCATCATCGTCAATGTCGAGCGCTTCGACATCCGTACGCAAGAAAAGATTGCCCGCGCAACCATAAAAAATAGTAAATAAAAACAACTACTTACGTGTAGTTTCTGACGGAGATTCCGCGGCTGCGCCAGCTGGCTGTTCCACTGCGGTACGCTGGTCAGTAATCACCGATTCGATTACGGTGTATTCGCCTTCGACCACGCCATCCGGCGCAGCGTGTGGCAACTTGCGTTTAAGCCACCACCAGCGGATCAGCAGTATGCCGGCGAGTATCGCGCCGGCAATCAGCGCGATGCCGATAAAAAAGAATGCCGCCACCAGAACGACCAGCCCGAGCACAAAAAATACAATGCGCTCCAGCAGTCCTGCCTGCGGACGGGTGATGATGCGGATGTGGGGTCCTTGCTGCTGATTCATGATGCGACGGTCTCCTGGTGACGATCAGACCGCAGTCTGACGTCGGCGTTCAGTAATCCGGATTGAAGCTGCGGATGATGACACCGCCGGATTTTTCGTCGGGTTCGAGTTCGAGCATTTTCCGTGCCTCGGCTTCGTCGAGTAATTTACCGAACGAACGAAAGCCGTAATAGACTTCGTTGAAGCCGGGTTGACGCCGTTTCAGCGCCTGCTTCACCATCGAGCCCCAGATTTTTTCCTCGGCGCTGCGTTCCGCAAATAGCGCTTCGATGGTTTCCATCACCTGTTCCAGCGCTTCGGTTTTTTTATCGCCCGCTTCTTTTTCAGATGGGTCTGTGGTCGACTTTGCGGTAGAGGCGGCAGGCGTCGCAGCGCGCTTTTTGCGGTTTTGCTGTTTTTTGGCTTTTTCGCGGGCGAGATCGTCGTAGTAGATGAATTCGTCGCAGTTGGCTACCAGCAAGTCGGAGGAGGATTGTTTGACGCCGATGCCGATGACTACTTTATTGTTTTCGCGCAGTTTGGACACCAAAGGCGAAAAATCCGAATCGCCGCTGATGATGACGAAAGTATCGACATGTGATTTTGTGTAGCAGAGATCCAGCGCATCAACCACCATGCGGATGTCAGCGGAATTTTTGCCGGACATGCGTACGTGCGGAATTTCAATTAGTTCGAATGCTGCTTCATGCATCGGTTTTTTGAATTCACGATAGCGCTCCCAATCGCAGTAGGCTTTCTTGACGACGATATCGCCTTTCAACAGCAATCGCTCCAGAACTTTTTTGATGTCAAAGTCGGCGTATTTGGCGTCGCGAACGCCCAATGCGACGTTCTCGAAATCGCAGAACAGGGCCATATTTTTGATATCAGAAGTGGTGCTCACGGTGATTTCCTTGGGGAGGTTGCATCGATTTTACGCTTCATGCCGGGTTTGTCGATGCAGGGTGCGCTGGCTTGCGCACCGGTTTCTGCCTTAAAGTATCATCAGGGGAACATCAATAGCGCAATGGTTTTGCCGTTAATAACGACATCATGTCGAATAAATCCGATCATTTGGCTGTACTCTTCGCTGACGTGGCTGAAAGCACCGGCCTCTACCGGCGCCTGGGTGACTTAGAGGCGCTGAGCGTGGTTAGCGCCAGCCTGAATGCCATGAAAGCCGTGCTGCCGCAGCATCAGGGTCATCTGATCAAGACGCTGGGGGATGCGGTGATGTGCGTCTTCCCGGACGCAGGGTGTGCGGTAGATGCAGCCATAGAAATGCAGCGTGCAATCGTCAATCTACGGCCAAGCGGTGTGGCTGTGCAGATCCGCGTCGGCTTGCATACCGGTCCGGTAGTGATCGGGAATGATGATGTTTATGGCGACACCGTTAACGTCGCCGCCTACCTTGCGGATGCCGCTACGGCAGACCAGATACTGATTGCTGAGGAAACACTGAAGGCGTTAGGTCCGGAACGCCGTGATGCCGTGCGGCCGATTTTCGATGCCATTCTCAAGACCACACTGTCGCGCACAGCAGTCTGCGAAGTGCTGTGGCGCGACGATGCGGCGGAGCGTACCCACATCAATATGCAGGTTACGCGCACGATTCCCCAGGACATCGGCAGTCTGCTGCTGGTGCTCGACGGCACGGAGCGGCGGGTTGATTACTGGCATCCGACGCTGTCGATCGGCCGGGAGGCGGGTTGCGAACTGGTGATTTCCGACCAACTGGTGTCACGACGACATGCCACGATACGTGTCGAACGTACACAGTTCTATCTGGTAGATCAAAGCATCAACGGTACTTTCGTCACCCGTGAAAACGGTGACGAATTCCATGTGGTACGCCGGGAAATTCTGCTCGAAGGGGTAGGTGAGATCCGACCTGGCTACACCAAGAGCATGCGCGCAACGCCTTTTGTTGCATTCAGCCGCGACCGGCGCTCCATATACAGAGTGTAGGGGTTGTGGGAATGGCGTAGCCGAAACTCAGTCGGCGAGGGTATTGATGATGGTGATGCCGTCGCGCCCTTTGGCGCGCGCTGTTTCCGGTGATTCCTGGCCCAGCGGCGATTCCGCGATCATGGTGTACATGTCAGCAGCGCCTTGCAGTATCCGTGGCGTTAATCCTGCGCCTTCGAATGTCTTGGCAATTTCGAGCATTTCGGGCACCCAGCGGTAGGCCTTTGCTGGCATGTTGGTGGAGCGGCTGATGATCCAGTTACGGCTTTCGGCAAGGCTTTCCTGCAGTTCCCTGTCCAACGCAGCATCCACGCCCAAGCGCCGCGCCGTCATCAGCATTTCGACGCCGAGCGCTACCGAACCTTTGGTGTAGGACGCGTAGCACATCTTGATGGCGGAAGCGTCGCCGATACGTTCACTCATCACGCGCACATTGATGCCGGCAGTGGCGATTTGTTCCAGCAGTGCTGCGTGCGGACCTGAGACGTACAAGCGCATGCGCGCTTTACCGCGTGGCGGTGGACCAATAATGCCGGCGTCAATGCAATCACCGCCGGCTGCAGTGATGATGTCAGCAATTTCAGCCACGGTCTGTGGCGCAACAGCATTGCAGTCCACAAACAGGGGGGTGCGGCCGCAGGCTTTCATGGCCGCAGCAACAGCGTGCGCGTTGTCCACGGCCGCGGCAGGATTGAGTATCGACAGCACAATCTCACAGGTTTCGATAAGCTTGAACATCGAGCCACAATCGTTCAATCCGGCCTCATGCGCGAGCGCACGGGTGCGTTCGCTGCGGCCATCGAGCATGGTATGGACTGCGTAGCCACTACTCTTCAGCGAAATCGCGACGCCCTGGCCCATATCGCCGGGGCTGATGATGCCGATATTTTGGATTTTCATGAGGATACTCGTCGGGGCGTAATGGATGATGCGATAAAATACACGCCATCTCCCGCCTGCAACAACAACAATCCGCATCCGTGATGCCATCTCTTCCGGCTTTAAGCGATTCCATGTGCTTTTTTGCGCCACGGTGTTTCTGACATGATGCTGTCGCCAATCTTCCGGGTCATCATTCTCAGCTTGCTGACACATACCGCCTTTAAGGGCAGTAAGGTGTTGATGTCGCTGACGGCGCTCGAGCTGGGTGCCGACGAGTTTTTTGTTGGCCTGCTGTTTTCGACCTACGCACTGTTTCCCCTGCTGCTGTCGGTGTACGCGGGAAAAATAACCGACCGCATTGGATTTCGTTGGCCCATGCTCTTCGGCACAATCGGGTTGCTTGCCGGTTTGCTGTTACCGTTTTTTGTGCCGCATCTGGAGGCGCTGTATGTCGCCGCCGGATTAATGGGTTTCTGCTACATCTTTTATGTGGTGGCAGTGCAGCATCTCATCGGCGCGATGGGCGAGGGCGCAGATCGAATCAAAAATTTCAGCTGGTTCAGTATGGGCATCGGCATGACGGCGCTGCTCGGTCCGACCTCAGCCGGCTTTCTGATCGACGCCGTAGGACATCGTATGACCTTCGCGGTACTGGCCGCGATGCCGGTGGTGCCGGCACTGCTGCTGGGGCTATGGGCTGGATGGTTGCCGCGTACGGTGCGCAGCGTAGTGACTCCTGCGGAAAAAGCGGCGCATCGCCTCGGCGATCTGTTGCATAACCGGCCACTGCGTCGCGCGTTGATTACTGCGGGCATCATCGAGACGGGTCTGGAGTTATACAGCCTGCTGCTGCCGATTTATGGTCATCGCATCGGCTTGTCGGCGTCCGAGATCGGTCTGATTCTCGGTGGTTTCGGTCTGGCGCTGCTGGTGGTGCGGGCGGTAATGCCGCATCTGGTTAATCGTTCCAGCGAAGAACACGTGCTCTTTGCATCGTTGCTGCTGGCGTCCGTGGTCTGCCTCATTTTTCCATTTGTGAAAAGCTTTGCCGCCCTGTTGCTCATCTCATTCATCCTGGGAATGGGCCTCGGCTGCGGGAGTCCGCTGTCGATGGTGCTAGCCTATAACCGGGCGCCGGCGGGGCGCTCCGGCGAGGCCATGGGTTTGCGGCAGATGGTCAACAAGGGCACGGAACTTCTGGTGCCACTTGTGTTTGGTTCTTTGAGTGCGGCGTTCGGTATGCTGCCGGTATTCTGGCTGGACGCGGGGCTGCTGGCGGTTGCAGCAATGGTGATGCGCAAGGATGCTGTACATGCCGCGGCGGAAAAAGGTAAACACCTGCTGCATCCTGATTAAGGATAGGCCACACTATGCGGTGCAGTTGTTCTAATGAGGAAAATGTATTGATGAGATCTTTGGCGTGGATATCGCTGGCGTTCAGTCTGACGGGCGGGTTCGTGCAGGCAGCGATGGTGGATACGGTTCAATTTCCGAGCGCCGATGGCAAGACGATGCTCACTGGTTATGTTTTTGCGCCAACGGGACCAGGTCCGCATCCTGCAGTAGTCATGCTGCACGGACGCGCTGGGCCGTATTCGTCATTGAAGCGCGGCCAGCACAATGCCGATGCGCTGACGCTGCGACACAAGATGTGGGGCAGGTTCTGGGCAGAAAGAGGCTACCTTGCCATTCATGTCGACAGTTTTGGGCCGCGCGGGTATGGCGACGGGTTCCCGCGACATTCCTATAGCAGCCGGCCGTTGGAAGTCAGCGAGCAATCAGTGCGGCCACTGGATGCCTACGGTGCGCTGGCGTACCTGCGCACGCGTGTGGATGTGGCCGGCGATCGTATTGGCGTGCAGGGCTGGTCAAACGGCGGCATGACCGTGCTGGCCTCGTTGGGACCGCGTCCCCCCGGCCTGCATAACCCAACGACGGCCAGCGGTTTTCGCGCTGCGATTGCGCAGTATCCGAGTTGTCGTGCCCAGGCTGTGGAGCCGGACTATGTGCCGTACGCGCCGTTGCTGCTGAGTGTGGCTGAGAATGACAATGAGGTATCGCCGACCGTTTGCAGAACATTTGCGGAAACCCTGCGTGAGCGTGGCGCAGCGCTGGAGTTCGTCTGGTACGACGGCGCCCATCATTCTTTTGATGATCCCGGGAAAACCAAACAGAGCCACGAGCCCAATCGGCTGGCGATGCGGGACATCATGCGGCGTGCTGAAACGTTTTTTTCCAGGAATTTGCAATAAAAGAGGAATGCGTGATTCGGGCAAAGTAGTTATTCGGTTTTCTTAACGATTTTCCTGATTTTATCTGCCACCTTCGCGCATACACCCAGCACGCCAACGTCCTGTATCATTTCGCCATTAAAACCTGAATTGCGCAGATGAAAACCACTTTTCTTGATTTCGAGCAGCCAGTCGCCGATCTGGAGACCAGGATCGAAGAACTGCGCTTTGTGCAGGATGACTCAGCCGTGGATATCTCGGAGGAGATCGGTCGTTTGCAGAAAAAAAGCCAGTCGCTGACCAAGGAAATCTACGCGAAGCT
>JAQBGW010000039.1:0-16262 GCA_032128415.1 Betaproteobacteria bacterium
CAGCGCCCACATGTTCATCGCCAAATGCACCAGGCCAAAATGCAGAAACATCGCAGTGCCCAGCCGCCACCACTCACCATCCTTGGTCGCCGGGCCAAATCCGGCGCCCCAGGCAAGCTGAACGGTGTTGGGGGCATGCCAGAGCCCGGCACCATTCGCGAGCATGGCCGCGAAGACGAACACGTTTGTCGCCAGCAGCGCAACCGTTACCGGCGTGAGTGCCATCCGGCCGCGCATCAGCTGAGTGATGTCAGGCAAAGTACCATGTTCTAAGTGGAGACGAGTTTCAGTCATTGCCGTGTCGGCCTGACAACCATTTTAGTGTGATCCGGAGTCGGCGCACACGGTTAACCTCGGTGACACCCCTCGGCGGATGCCGCAATTCGGTGCCTGCGTCCGACCGTTCTGGCCGGTAGCGGTAGTTGGCGGGACCCCGCTTCTGACCCATACCGACTGTTCAATCAGGCAAAAACAAACCCCGCCGAAGCGGGGTCTGTGATCTACCTTTTCGACCGGAAAAATCGTATCAGGCCACGGCGAGAAATTCATTACCCGGAATATTTTTCCGACTGTTCATTGCTTGCAAATTACTGGGATCTAGACACAGGATGGCATCGTAATCTTCAATCGCCAGATCAAATCGGCACTTGTTCGCCCAAGCGCAACCACGCGCAAAGAGCGCATCAACAAATCCGGCATCAGCGCGCAGCGCCTCGTCGAAATTTGAAATTGCCCGATCAAGGTCACCTTTCTTGCTGAAGGCCAGACCTTGTCTATAGAGTACCTGTGCGTTACCCGGACTGATGCGAAGGGCGGTGTCGTAGTCATCAATTGCCTGGACTAGATCCCCCTTTTCTTCAAAATCAAGACCGCGCTGGACAAAGAGTTGAGCGAGACCCTGAGGATCATTTTTGAGTGCCCGTTCCATGCTGCGTGAATCAGGCAATTGAAACTTGATCATGTGATCCGCGCCTTGCGTTCATGGTTTATGAAATTCTGAAACCAGCGGACATTCTTGTTACCGGTCCGGATGTATAGCCAGAAGTAGAAATCAGAAATGAGCCAATGAATGCGTTTCATTTTTCCCGATTTTTTTAGCTCGCCAGTCCTATGGTCTCAGCAAAGTGCTGAAACTCGCCTGAAAGATGCTCACCGCACCATTTGAACCATATCCACCATACGCACCTTGCGCATCGGAGGTCCCTCCTGTTTTTTATAGAAGGTTTCTCCTATAACGCTCAACTAATGTGAGATAAATCACGGTCTGGGCAGTTGTGCCGGATAGTGTGTTGGCGCGGAGGACTAATCAACCACCTACTATTGATTGCGGACACCGAAAATCGGTTCCCCGAGTAGGTCTCGAACTAAGAGAGTCCAAGTAGATTGCAGGGGGGGCGATAGCCGCTTTATTCCGCCCAGCCTTTGCTGCGTTCCACCGCCTTGTGCCATCCGGCCATCCACTTCGCCGCCTGCTCACGACTCATCCGCGGCTCGAATGTGCGCTCGACCTGCCACTGCGCATCAAGTTGTTCTGAAGTTTTCCAGTATCCCGTACCCAGTCCAGCAAGATAGGCCGCACCCAGCGCCGTAGTTTCCTGAATCTGCGGCCGCACTACGCGCAGGCCCAGTACATCGGCCTGGAACTGCATCAGCGCGTCGTTGCGCGCGGCGCCGCCGTCGACACGCAGTTCGCGCAGATGGATTCCGGAGTCTTTGACCATTGCGTTCAGTACGTCGGCAGTCTGATAGGCGATGCTTTCCAGCGCGGCGCGGGCGATGTGTCCTGCGCTTGAGCCGCGCGTCAGGCCCATGATCGCGCCGCGCGCGTGCGGGTCCCAGTGCGGGCTGCCGAGGCCGGTGAACGCCGGCACCAGGTAGACGCCGCCGTTATCGGCTACGCTGCCGGCCAGCGCTTCGACTTCTGCGGAATTGTGGATGATGCCCAGCCCGTCGCGCAGCCACTGCACCACCGCGCCACCGATGAATACGCTGCCTTCGAGCGCGTATTGTTTTTTATTGTCTGTTGAGCATGCGGCGGTGCTGAGCAGCCGCGATCGCGAATGCACGACTTCGGTTCCAGTATTCATCAACATGAAACAGCCGGTGCCGTAGGTGTTCTTGGCCATGCCGGGTGTCGTGCAGCGCTGGCCGAACAGCGCGGCCTGCTGATCACCGGCGATGCCGGCAATGGGGATGCGCGCACCGAACAGTCCGGTGGCGGTTTCGGCGATCACGCCGCTGGAAGCATAGACTTCCGGCAACATTGCTGCCGGCACGTTCAGCCACGCCAGCAGCTTGTCGTCCCACGCGCCGGTGTTGATGTTGAACAGCAGTGTGCGGGAAGCGTTGGTGATATCGGTGGCGTGTACCGCGCCACCGGTCAGATTCCACACCAGCCAGCTGTCGATGGTGCCGAAGGCCAGTTCACCGGCTTCGGCGCGGGCGCGGGCGCCGGGCAGGTGATCGAGTATCCACGCGATCTTGGTGCCGGAGAAATAGGCATCGAGCAGCAGTCCGGTCTTGGCGGTGATCGCCGCTTCAAGTCCCTGCGCTTTCAGTGCATCGCAAGCGGGGGCGGTGCGCCGGTCTTGCCAGACGATGGCGTGGTGGATGGGCTTGCCCGTGGCGCGTTCCCACACCACGGTGGTTTCTCGCTGATTGGTGATGCCTATGGCTTTGATGTCGCGGGCGTGTAACCCCGCCTTGGCGATGGCTTCCTGCGCGACGGCCAGTTGGCTGTTCCAGATTTCTTCCGGATTATGTTCGACCCAACCGGGTTGCGGATAGAGCTGGGTGAATTCGCGTTGGGCAACCCCGATGATGCGGCCGTCGCCGTCGAAGAGAATGGCGCGGGAGCTGGTGGTGCCCTGATCGAGAGCGAGAATCACGCGGCTGTCGGAATCAGACGCGGGGCGGCAGGATCAGACGTGCAGCGATTGCTGCAAAGATTTTTTCAGGCGCATGACTGCGGAATCGGGACTGGTCAGCACCCGGTAGCCGGGGCGTTGCGGAATCAGGCGCGCAGCGCTGGCCATCGAGAACTGGCCGAGTACCAGCACGTCGCAGGCCGTCAGTTTTCCGGCCGCTCCGGCGATCAGATGATCGTGGCGGTCGGGGTCGCCGCCGCGCAGCGCTACTGCTGCGTCGAGGACGATGCTGGTGGTGATCTGGATGGACTGTTGTTTTGCGCGCGCCAGGGTTTCGAGTTCCGCTTTCAGCGCCGGTATGCTCGGCTCGAAAGTGGCGACCAGCCCGATGCGTGAGCCGGCGGCCAGCGCCTCATCGAGCATGGCTTCATTGGGTTTGAGCACCGGCACCGGTACGGACTTGGCGGCTGCTTCAATCGCCGGACCGAATGCTGAGCAGGTGAACAGAATCGCGTCGGCGCCACAGCCATGCACATAACGCGTCAGCGTGATGAAACGCTCAATCATGCGGTCAGTGAGGCGACCGTCCGCTGCGAGGTCGGGTGCCAGGGAGTCTTCCAACAGACTGATGGTGCGCGCCTCCGGCCACAGGCGCCGGAAGGCATCGACAATGGGATCGATGGCGACCGGAGTCGCGTGGATCAGGGCGATGCGCGGATGGGTCATGATGGCGGGCCGTTATGGCAAAGGGCAGTTATTCTATCCGTTAGAGTGGGAATGCGCGAATGTGCCGCCTGCAGTTACCGCGCACCTGAATTCAGGTTCATGCGCGTTTGACAAACCCGGCCATGCGTGGACAATCGGCGCTACCGGTCACCGCAGGCGTTTTCGCATTATTGTTACGCAACGGCCGTGTAAGTCACTCGCGGTGGGTGATCAGAAAATAATAAATTTAGAGGAAAAATCATGAGAAATCTGTTTGCCGTCATGGCGTGTTGTAGCGCAACCCTGTTCATGGCTGCTGCGCCGCTGGCACATGCACAGGAGTATCCCAGCAAGCCCATCCGCTTCATATTGCCGTTTCCGCCGGGCGGCGGCACCGATATTCTTGGCCGCATACTGGGGCAGAAGCTGTCCGAGCAGGTCGGCCAGCCGGTGGTGCCGGAAAACCGGGGTGGAGCAGGTGGCAATGTCGGCATGGAATACGCCAGCCGGCAGACGCCGGACGGCTACACCATCGTTATTTGTTCGCCGTCGCTCGCAATCAGTCCGAGTCTGTACAAGAAATTGAATTACAAACAGGAAGCCCTGGTGCCGATCGGCAGGGTGGCCTCCATACCCAACGCCTTCGTGGTGCATCCGGTGGTTCCGGCCCGGACCGTGAAGGAACTCGTGGCGCTGGCCAAGAGGAGTCCAGGCAAGATGAACTTCGGCACCGGCGGGGGCGGCACGTCGAACGATCTCGCAGCACGCTATTTCATTGGTGAAAACAAACTCAAGATCCTGGTTGTTCCGCACAAGGGTGTGAACCAGGCCACGATCGGGCTGCTGGGCGGGCAAGTGGACATGGTGGTGGTTGGCATCGCGACCTCGGCGCCTCATGTGAATGCCGGAAAACTGCGTGCGCTCGCAACATTGACGGCGAAACGTACAGAATCAATGCCGAAAGTGCCGAGCATCGTGGAGGCGGGTTTCCCCTGGTTTCAGGTTGATACCTGGTATGTGATGGCGGCCCCTGCCGGGACTCCGGCGGCGATCATCAGCCGTCTGAATTCGGAATTCAACAAGATGCTGCAGTCCCCGGATATACTGAAAAAACTCGATGCGCGGGGTGCTATTCCGGTGACCAGTACGCCGGAAGAAGCCGCGCAGTTCGTGAAAGAACAGACGGCGACGTGGGCAAAAGTGATCAAAGATGCCGGCGTCGACCGGCTGTAATGCATACTCTTGCAGCTGGGAAATAATTAAAACAGAGGAGCATGCATATGGTTCGGCATTTCGGTAAAGACGTTATGGTAGTGGTAGTCGCAGCTGTCGCGTTCGGATCGATTGCGCACGCTCAACAATATCCGACGCGCGCATTACGATTGATAGTGCCGTTCGCTGCGGGTGGACCGACAGACACCATTGGGCGGGTGATCTCGCACAAGTTGACCGAAAGTCTGGGTCAGCAGGTGGTGGTCGACAATCGCGCCGGTGCCGGCGGCAATATCGGCATGGGATTGGCGGCTGCGGCAACCGCCGACGGCCACACGATACTCCTGGTCAGTTCGAGTTTCGTGGTGAACCCGGTGCTCTACAAAAAGATACCCTACGATCCGTACAAGAGTTTTGCGCCGATTACCAATATTGCCGCTTCGCCTAATGTATTTACCGTGCATCCGACCATCGCGGCGAAATCAATGAAGGAACTGTTGACGCTGGTCGCCGGCGATCCGAAAAAATACTCGGTCGCCACGCCCGGCATCGGCACCACGCCGGATTTGTCGGCGCAACTGCTGCGGCTGACCACCAAGCTTGATTTCGTGACTGTGCCGTTCGGTGGCGCCGGTCCGGCAGTCGGTGCAGTGGTCGGCAATCAGGTGCAGATCGGCTGTACGGCATTGCCGCCGACGACGCCGCATATCCAGGCGGGTCGGCTGCGCGCCATTGCCGTGACCAGCGCCAAGCGTTCGGGAGCGATTCCCGATGTGCCCACCCTGGCGGAAGTTGGCTTCAAAGGCCAGGAAGCGGATACGCTGCAGGGTCTGCTGGTACCGGCAGGCACTCCGAAGGCGATTGTCACCAAGCTGCATGGCGAGGTGATGCGAATGATTGCGCTGAAAGATGTCAGGGATAGAGTTGAGGGCCTCGGTTTTTCCATCAACGGCAGTTCGCCTGCGGAGTTCACTGCGCAGATCAAGGCCGAGATCGAAAAATGGGGCAAGGTGGTCAAGGCGGCGGGCATCAAGGTTAATTAACGCAGGTGGTGCGCTGATGCGCATGGAGAACGTCGCTCATGCGCATTGTTGATATCCGCGAGACGTCAGTCGCGCTGAACTCCAGCCTGCGCAACGCGGTATTTGATTTCAGCGAAATGACGACATCGGTCGTCGCCGTGGTTACCGACGTAGTGCGCGATGGCAAACCGGTGGTCGGTTTCGCATTCAACTCCACCGGCCGCTATGCCTGTGGCGCACAGATGCGCGCGCGGTTTATTCCGCGCATCCTCAAGGCCCAACCGGATTCGTTACTGAATGCCGAGGGTGACAATCTCGATCCGGAAAAAATTCTCGCCTGCATGTTGCAGCGGGAAAAACCTGGCGGGCACACCGAGCGTTCAGTCGCCATCGGCACCATTGAGGTGGCTTGCTGGGATGCCGTGGCGAAAATTGCCGATCTGCCGCTACACGCGGTGATTTCTAAAAAATATAATAAAAACAACAAGTTACATAAAGTCCCTTGTTACGTCGGCGGTGGCTGGTATGCGCCGGGCAAGGGCATCCCCGAACTGCTCGATGAAATCCGCAGCCGGCTGGCGCAGGGTTATCGCACCATGAAAATCAAGGTCGGCGGCGCGTCGATACCGGAAGACATGGCGCGCGTCGAAGCCGCGCTGAAAGTGGTTGGTGCGAGCGACCGCCTCGCGGTCGATGCCAACGCCGGGTTCAACCGTGATCGCGCACTGGCTTACGCCAAGGCGCTGGCGCCGTATCAGTTGCGCTGGTTCGAGGAGCCGACTGATCCGCTGGACTTCGAGCTGCTCGCTGAAGTCGCGGCGATTTACGATGCGCCGATCGGCACCGGCGAGAACCTGTTTTCGACCCAGGACGTGCGCAACCTGGTGACCTTCGGCGGGCTGCGCGCCGATCGCGACATTATCCAGATCGATGTGCCGCAGTCCTACGGCATCGCACAGTTCGCGCGCACGCTGGCCATGCTGGGCGAACACGGCTGGTCGCCGCAGTCGGTGTTTCCGCACGGCGGCAATCAGATGACGCTGCATATCGTCGGCGGTTTCGGACTCGGCGGTTGCGAGGCTTATCCCGACGTGTTCGGCATGTTCGCGGGCTTTGCCGATGATGCGCATGTGGAAGATGGTTTTCTTAAACTGCCGGACCGGCCGGGCATCGGCTTCGAAGCGCAGAACGCCTTGTATGCGAAAATGCGCGAACTCATTTCCTGAAACAGACGCATCATGGTCTTTGCCACATGAATATCCTGCAACACCTGTTTGACAGCAATCGTGCCTGGTCCGAACGCATCCGTCGTCAGGATCCCGAGTTTTTTGCCAAGCTCGCGCGCCAGCAATCACCGGAATATCTGTGGATCGGCTGCTCCGACAGCCGGGTTCCGGCCAATGAAATTGTCGATCTGCTGCCCGGCGAGCTGTTCGTACACCGCAATGTCGCCAACGTCGTCACTCACACCGACTTGAACTGCCTGTCGGTAATCCAGTTCGCGGTGGATGTGCTCAAGGTGAAGCACATCATGGTTGTCGGCCATTATGGTTGCAGCGGTGTCGGCGCGGCTTTGCGCGGCGACCGCATCGGACTCAGCGACAACTGGCTGCGCCATGTGCAGGACGTGCGGCAGAAACACGATGCCCGGCTGGGCGCGCTCAGCGACCATGCGCGGCGTGCCGACCGGCTGTGCGAACTGAATGTCATTGAGCAGGCCGCCAATGTCTGTCAGACGACCATGGTGCAGGACGCCTGGGAGCGCGGGCAGTCGCTGGCTGTGCACGGCTGGGTCTATGGCCTGCAGGACGGTTTGATCCGGGATCTGAGCTTTACCGCTGCCGACCCGGACCAGGCGTCATCCAATTACGTTTCGGCGATATCGGTTCTATAGTGAACTGATGCGTATTTGGTGTTCAGATGATGCCGGCGTCACGCAGCGCTGCAATCTCCGCATCACTCTTGCCGAGCAATCCGCGCAGTACCTCTGTCGTGTGCTGGGACAGCAGCGGCGGTGACACGGTGTAGTCCAGCGGTGTCCGTGAGTACTTGATCGGATTCGCCACCAGCGGCACGCTGCCCGTCAGCGGATGCGGCACATCGACCTGCATGCCGCGGTGTTTGATCTGCGGATTGGCGAACACTTCGTCGAGCCGGTGGATGGGGCCGCAGGGCACACCCAGCGGCTCCAGTACCGCGATCCATTCCGCAGTGGTTTTCTTTTTCATCACCGGTGCAATGGCTGCAATGCAGGCGTCGCGATTGGTGATGCGCAGCGGGTTGCTGGCAAAGCGCGCATCGGTCGCACATGCCGGTATGCCGGCAGCCTCGCAAAAGCGTTTGTATTGTCCGTCGTTGCCGATGGCCAGAATGACGCCGCCATCCTGCGTCGGAAAGGTCTGGTAGGGCACGACGTTGGGATGCGCATTGCCCATGCGTTCGGGGACTGTGCCGCCGATCAGGTAATTGCTGTTCTGGTTGGCCAGCCATGCCACCTGGGTGTCGAGCAGCGCCATATCGATGTACTGGCCGCGACCACTGCGATGGCGCTCTTCGACGGCGGCGAGTATGGCCACCGTGGAGTACATGCCGGTCATCAGATCGGCAATCGCGACCCCCGCTTTTTGCGGGCCGCCGCCGGGCAGATCATCGCGCTCGCCGGTGATGCTCATCAATCCGCCCATGCCCTGCACCATGAAGTCGTAGCCGGCGCGATCCTTCAGCGGGCCGGACTGGCCGAATCCGGTGATCGAGCAATACACCAGCCGCGGATTCACTGCCGACAGGGTCTCGTAATCGAGACCGTAGCGTTTGAGATCACCAACCTTGTAGTTTTCCAGCAGGATGTCGGCGTGCTGCGCCAGTTCACGCGCGATGACCTGTCCTGCAGGTTTGGCGATGTCGAGGGTGATCGATTGCTTGCCGCGATTGGCGCACAGGTAATACGCCGACTCACTGGTGTCGTTGCCGGCGCTGTCCTGCAGAAACGGCGGCCCCCAGGCGCGGGTGTCGTCACCCTTGCCGGGACGTTCGATCTTGATGACCTCGGCGCCGAGATCTGCCAGTAATTGCCCGCACCACGGGCCGGCGAGAATGCGGCTCATGTCGAGCACGCGCAGGCCGGACAAGGGTTTATGCATGGTTTCTGTTTAGAGTGTTTAGCAAAATGATCGATCACCCTTCGACAAGCTCAGGGCGAACGGTCATTTTAGAGCCGTTCGTGGTGATGCTGAGCCTGTCGAAGCATCGAACCATGGACGGCGGCGGCCCCACTCATCTTGTTAGGCGCTCTTATGGTCTTTGAGAAGTTTATAGACTGCAGTGTGATCCATGCCCGCAGGCAGATTGCCTTCTGCGGCGGTCCAGAATGCCGCGCAGTGGCGCGCGAGATCGGCAGGGGTGCCGGTGGATTCTACGACCTCCAGCGCGGTGCGCACGTCCTTGGCCATCAGGGCGGTCGCAAAGCCGGCGCCGAAGGTGCCGGCCAGCATGTGCTGCTTCACCTTGTTTTTGGTGGTGTTGTTCATGCCACTGGAGACATTGATGATGTCGGTGGCGACCGCAGGATCAAGGCCAAAACGTTCGGCGGCGATGATGGCTTCGCAAGCGGCGACCAGTCCGGCGGCCGATACATAATTGTTCAGCGCCTTGATCGCGTGTCCGGCACCCAGCGGGCCGGCATGGAACAGCTGCCCGCCCATTTTCGCAAGCATCGGTTTGACGCGTTCGTAGATGACGGGATCACCGCCGACCATGATGGCCAGCGATACGGCGATGGCGCCCTTGACGCCGCCCGATACCGGCGCATCGATGAACGGCGTGCCGCGCGTGGTGAGCAATTCGCCGAGCTCGCGTGTTCCGACCGGGGACGACGAACTCATGTCGATAACCAGCGTGTCCTTCGCTGCGCGCTCGAGCAGGCAATCCTTGAAACTATCACTCTTGCCGCACAGCGCCGCGCGTACGGCTTTGCCGTCGGGCAGCATGGTGATGATGATGTTGGCCGCGGCGCCGAGTTCGGTAAGATTCGCCGCGACTGTGACTGCGTGCGTACTGGCCAGCGCTGCACTACGCGCGGCGTTGAGATCAAACACCACCAGTTTGTAACCGGCACGCGCGAGATTGCCGGCCATGGGTGTGCCCATCGCACCGATGCCGACAAAGCCGATCACTGTATCTGCAGTTTTCATAAAAATATCAATTAAATCAATAGGTTATAGTTACATCGGCAGCGCAGTCCCTACCTTGCCGCTGCGCGCGAGCTCCACCAGTTTCGCCGCCGTATAAACATCCTGGATCCCCATGCCGTGCGACTCGTAGAGCGTGATGTCGTCCTTGCTGGTGCGGCCCGGCATGCGACCGGCAATCACTTCGCCGATTTCGGTCAGCGTATCCCAGTTGAGGCGCCCGGTTTCCACGGCGGCAACCAAGTCGCCGCATTCATTGCGCGCCGTGCCGCGTGAATCGACAGTGATCAGCGTCGCGCGTTGCACGGTTTTGGTGTCGATCTCCCGTCGTGACAGTGCATTCGATCCTGCGGCGTTGACATGCTGTCCCGGTTGCAGCCAGTCGCCGTCGATGACCGGCGTCACCGACTTGGTCATGATATTGACTACCTGTGCGCCGCTGATCGCTTCCGCGCCGGATGCGGCGGGGATTACCTTAATGCCGAGCTTGAGCGCCATTTTTTTGCACCAGGCCTCGAGTTTGTCGCGGGTACGGGCGTAGACGCGTGCTTCGCGGATGTTGAGTGCGCGCACTACGGCTTCGAGCTGGCCCATGCCCTGATAACCGGCGCCCAACTGCGCCAGCACCGTGGCGCCGGGATTGGCCAGATGTTTTGCGGCAACGCCGCTGGCAGCACCGGTGCGGATCATGCCCAGCCACACCGCTTCGACGATGGCCTCGAGTTTTCCGGTGTTCATGTTGATCAGGTGCACGTAAGTGGCACCGCGCTTGCCGGGTGGGGTGAAATAATATTTGAACCCGATGTAGCCGAGTTCCGGCGCGCAGGCCTGCAGCACGTGCTGTATGCCGGACGTCGTCTGGATGCGCGCCCGTGGCACATCGGCGGCCTTGCCCAGAGCACGGTCTTTCAGTGCGCGCTCGACCTGCTCAAGCGCGATGTCCATGGTCAGCAGTTGCTGGACGTTTTCTTCGTTGAGGAACAGCACCATATTAAGTCCTATTTTTTCTGTGATTTTTTTGCTTCCGCGCGTATCGCGGAAAGCGTAGTGCGCGGCGTGATCGCATCGGGATCGACCCGGACTTCGATCAGCGCGCTGGTCTTGGCTGCCCACGCGCGTTCGAATGCCGCTTCGAAATCTTCCGTGGCTTCTACGGTTTCGCCGTGCAGTCCGTAGGCACGGGCGAGTGCTGCAAAGTCCGGATTTTTTAGTTGCGTGCCGCTGACATGTCCAGGGTAATTGCGCTCCTGGTGCATGCGTATGGTGCCGTACATGCTGTTGTTGACGACGATGAACAGCACTTTGAGATCGTATTGCGCGGCGGTGGCGAGTTCCTGACCGTTCATCAGGAAACAGCCGTCACCGGAGAAAGACACCACCGGGCGCTTGGGGTGCACGATCTTCGCAGCCACTGCGGAAGGCACACCGTAACCCATGGCGCCGCTGGTCGGCCCCAATTGTGTGCGAAATCCGGTGTAGCGGTAAAAGCGGTGCACCCAGATCGCAAAATTGCCGGCGCCATTGGTGACTATGGTTTCCGCGGGCAGACGTTTGCCGAGGAAATGCATGATCTCGCTCATATTGACCTTGCCCGGCACTTTCACCGGCAGTTGCCAGGCTTCAAGGTCGGCGCGCGCTTCTTTGGTCCATGCATCCCATACCGGTTTCACGGGGGCGAGTTTTTTGGCGGCGGCGGCGAATTCCGGCATGCCGCTGTTGATCAGCAAATCACCCTGATAAACGCGGCCGAGTTCTTCTGCGCCGGCGTGCACATGCACCAGTTTCTGCGCCGGGCGCGGAATCTCGACCAGCGTGTAGTTAGCGGTGGTCCATTCACCGAGTCGCGCGCCGACGATGAGCAGCAGATCGGACGTCTTGATGCGCTCGGAGAGTTTGGGATTCATGCCGACCGAGACGTCGCCGATGTAATGCGGATCGCGGTTGTCGATCAGGTCCTGGCAGCGAAACGAAGCACCCACCGGCAGGTTGAAGGCTTTGGCAAAGGCCAGCATGTCGTCACAGGCCTGTTTGTTCCAGCCGCCGCCGCCCAACATCATGAACGGGCGTTTGGCCTTGCCCAGCAGATCGCGCAGTTTGTGCATGTCGAATTCGCCGGGATTGGCGGCGACGCGCTGGTAGCGGCCGACGTTGGGCGAGGGCGCCATCTCGGTCTGCATGTCCTCCGGCAGCGCCAGCACCACTGGACCGGGGCGGCCAGACGTGGCCAGATGGAAAGCGTGGCTCAGGTATTCAGCGACGCGATCGGCGCGGTCGATTTGCGCGACCCATTTCGCCATCGGGCCGTACATGCGACGAAAATCGATTTCCTGGAAAGCTTCGCGCTCGACGACATCGTTGCCGACCTGGCCGATGAACAGAATCAGCGGCGTTGAATCCTGGAATGCGGTGTGGATGCCGACCGCGGCGTTGGACGCACCGGGGCCGCGGGTGACAAAAGCGATGCCGGGCTGGCCGGTCAACTTGCCGTAGGCGTCGGCCATATTGGTGACGCCGCCTTCCTGCCGGCAGATAACGAATTTGAATTCATCCTCGCGCTCGTAGATAGCGTCGAGCACCGCGAGGTACGACTCGCCGGGCACGCCAAATCCGAGGTTGGCGCCGTGAGTGATCAGCGAATCAACGAGGATTTGCGCGCCGGTCTGCAGCAGCGGACGAGTGACGGATTTGGCCGACATGACAGCTTCCTGAATTGGTTTTTTGGTGACCATTCAGCATGAACGACAACATCAACATCTTCCCTCACCCCTAGCCCCTCGCCCTTCGGGAGAGGGTGGCGCGTAGCGCCGGGTGAGGGAGGTTTTTGACTTTTGTTCACGCTAAATAATTACTTTTTTGTTTGACGCGGGAACGAAAGCCTATCACGTCTGCATCTTTTCCGACCGGTATACTGCGGGAAAAGATCAGTATGGAGACGGACTATGCATGAATTCATAAAATGGACTGCCACCGAAGCGGTGGCCCATCTCAAGCGCGGCGAGGTGTCGCCGCTCGAGCTGATCGATGCGGCCGAGGCGCGCATCGCCGCCACCAATCCGCAGATCAACGCGATGGTGACCCTGTGTTTTGACCGTGCACGCGCGCATGCGCTGCGGTTGATGCAGGGTAAGGCCGGAGCAACCTCATCTGGGTCATTAGCGGGTTTTTTGCATGGCTTGCCGATTGCGGTCAAAGACAATTCCGATGTCGAAGGCGTGCGCTGCACTTCGGGTTCCCGGGTGCATGAACATCGCATCGCACCGGATTCTGATCCTGCTGTGCGCCGTCTCGAGGCGCACGGCGCCATCATCATTGGCAAAACCAACCTGCCGGAGTTCGCTGCCGGCGGTAATACGTTCAACGATGTGTTCGGTGCGACGCTCAACCCGTGGGACACCCGCATGAGTGCCAGCGGCTCTTCCGGCGGCAGTGCGGCGGCGCTGGCTGCGGGGCAGGTGTGGCTCGCCACCGGCAGTGATTTCGGCGGCAGCATCCGCACCCCGGCGAGTTTCTGCTCGGTCAGCGGACTGCGGCCCAGCCCGGGCATGGTGGCGCGCCTGCAGAAAAACCCGTTCAATCCGCTGGCGGTCGAGGGTCCGATGGCGCGCACCGTAGCTGATGTCGCGCTGATGTTCGATGCCGAGGCCGGGTTTGACGCCCGTGATCCGCTGTCGCCGCGCGATCCGCTGCCGTCATTTGCACAGTGTGCGGCGCAACCGGAAAAACCGCTGCGCGTGGCGGTCAGCGCCGACCTGGGTATTGCGCCGGTGGTTGATCGCGAAGTGCGCGCGGCGATTGCGGATGTGGCAAAAAAACTTTCCGCGGACGGCATCGATGTCGGGGATGCGCATCCCGACCTCAGCGATGCCGGGAAAAATTTTCTGACGCTGCGTGGCGCCTTGTTCCTGACGCGGATAGCGCCGCTGCTCGAGAAATATCGCGAGGTGCTGAAGCCTGAAGTCGTGCAGAACGCGGAGTTTGGCCTCAATCTGAAACTGTCCGATGTGGTTGCCGCCGAAGTGGTGCAGGGCGAAATCATCCGCCGTAGCGCGGCGTTTTTTGAAAACCACGACGTGCTGATCTGTCCGGCGACGCTGTGCCCGCCATTTGATGTGACCTGGCGTTATCCCGAGAGTTGGGATGGTGTGGCTTTCGAGGGTTACATGGGATGGCTGGTGTTGACTTGCGCGGTGACGATGATGGCTTGCCCGGTCATGGCCATGCCCGGCGGTTTCACCAAGGGCGGCTTGCCGATCGGCTTGCAGGTCATCGGCAAACCGCGCGGCGAAGCGCAATTGTTTTCACACGCGGCTTATCTCGAACAACTGCTGGGATATGCAACAGCAACACCCATAGATCCGCGCACGCCCTAGGGCCTGTTAACCATCACCGCATGAGGTGCGTTGCGGCCCAAATCGTCGATGACAAGGCGCTTGCCGCAGTTCATATCGCGAATATGAGCAAGGCGAGCAAGGCGAGCAACGCTGGCAGCGGCGATTTGGGCCACAACCCGCAGGGACGGGGAGCTTTGGCCCCACGGCAGTGTCGCGCCTTCGCTTATTTGCCGCCCGGCAAACCGCGCTTGGCGCTCCCCGCCCTGAGTCCAAATATCCTCCGTCGCGCTCATGCGGTGATGTTTAACAGGCCCTGAGCGCAGTACAAAAAAACCCCGGCTTGCGCCGGGGTAAAACAGGGGTTCTTTTTGCGATGCTCTGTTCGGAGGGGTGATGACTTGAGGGTTCAGGTTTCACAGTGATCTGTGCTCAACCCTGTTGCACGACCCGTGCCAGCCAATAAAAATTAATAAAAACAATGAGTTAAGAAATTTTATCGAGGCTGGAATGTCGCTGTGCCCCGACAAGCCCGGATAGAAATGCATAAGCCATTGTTTTTAATTGATTTTTTTGTCTCTGCTCAGAGACGGCGGCTTGCTCTGCGCAAACCCGATGGAAGATCGTCGCAAATCCGGCGGCACTGTCCGGTATTCGACAGGGTACGCTGCGCGAACCGCCGCCTGTCCGTGCCGGGTTTGCGCCGGTCGGCCGAATGGCTGGTACGGCTTATGCAACTACCATGGCAATACTGGAAGCGATGGAATGAAGGAGGTAAGTGTCATGAGTATCCTGCTGATTTTTCTGGCAATGTTTTTCGCTGCGCTGACCGTGTGGGCGGGCCGCCGCCTGCATCGGTTGCTGAACCCGCGCGCACACGTGACTGAACTGCAGCGCGGGTTTATAGGCTCCCGCATTGGCGATTGGCGGGGCAGGATCGCCTCTATAGAATGACGGGACTATAAACCGCCGGTGTACGCTGCCTGCCGGGATGTAGTGCAACAGGGGATAACATGCTGAGCTTTCTGGGCGGCGGCAAAGTCGATCATCCGATGGCTGATGTGAAACGGGCGAAAGAGATTGTTTCCGAACTGCCGACTGACCCGCTGAAGGCGCTCGCTGACGTCACCCATTGGCTGGAGAGCTTGCGCGAAACCAAGGCTTTCAAGACCGACCGCCTGTTCGAGAATATTGATCTGCTTGACGGCGCAGCGAAAAATCACCAGCGCAAACTGGCGCAGGATTATTTCGCCACGGCGCGCCAGCAGAAATTCCAGGAAAACCGCTTGTGGACTGGTGCGAGCGAGTTCTGGAAGGCGCTGAGCGACAGTTATCTCGAATGCGTTAACCGTTTTGAGGCGGGGCAGACCGGCGGCTTGGCGTTTCGCAAGAACCTCCCGGCCATTGTGGCGCGTACCTTGCGCGCGCTGACGCTGCAATTGAAGTGGGTGCTGGTGCGCTACGGTCCGGTCGAGCCGCGCGTGTGGTCCGACATCGGCCGGCTGTACCAATTCGCAGAAGCGTCCGGGTTTGCCGACAGTGTGATCGCGATCTATCCCGGGTCGCACGGCAACAGCACCGTGAAACAGGAATTTCTCAAGGCGATGATGCTGGGAATTTCGTCCACCGACGGCCTGAGCCCGCTGCGCCAGGAACTTGCGGAACGCGTATCGGCGCATTTCTCCGGGGGTTTTCGCATGGCAGCGCGACCGGGAGCGGGTTGCAATTTTTGCTTTGATATCGCCGGCGGCAAAACGCCCTACCGTTTGCTCGGCGAACCTCCCGCACGATCAACCGCACGTTTCTTCGGTGCCGGTGATGCGCTGGCGGCATTGCGCAAGGTTGAATCCACCATCGTGGAAACCGGCGCAATCCCGTCCAGCGTGCATCTGGGCGGCAGATATGCCAATGAGACTGTGTTACCGGTATTGCGGCATTTGG